>JAICYS010000139.1 GCA_025934105.1 Myxococcota bacterium
ATCCAGACCAAGTTCCGCGACGAGCTGCGGCCGCGCGCCGGCCTCATGCGCGGGCGCGAGTTCATCATGAAGGACGGCTACTCGTTCCACGTCGACGAGGCCGACACCCAGCGCGAGTACAAGAAGATGTACGACACCTACGCGCGCATCTTCACCCGCTGCGGGTTGAAGTTCCGGGCCGTCGAAGCCGACACCGGCAACATCGGCGGCTCGTCGTCGCACGAGTTCCAGGTGCTGACCGAGACCGGCGAGGATTCGCTGGTCGCCTGCGACAACTGCGATTACGCCGCCAACGTCGAGCAGGCGGTGGCGCGCGCGCCGGAGGCCAGCCCGGCGCCGGCGGCGGCGCTGGCCAAGGTCGCCACGCCCGGCCAGCGCAGCATCGCGGAGGTGGCGGCCTTCCTGAAGGTCGCGCCGCAAAAGCTGGTGAAGACGTTGATCTACCTGGCGGACGGCAAGGCCGTGGCCGTGCTGGTCCGCGGCGACCGCGAGGTCAACGAGATCAAGCTGCAAAAGGCGGTGGGCGCGTCGGCGCTGGCGCTGGCTGACGACGCCACGGTCAAGGGCGCGACCGGCGCGCCGGTCGGCTTCGCCGGTCCGGTGGGCCTGAAGGTGCCGGTCTACGCCGACCTGGAGGTCGCCGCGCTGTCGGATTTCGTGGTGGGCGCCAACCAGGCCGACGCCCACCTGACCGGCGTCAACGCCGGCCGCGACTTCACGCCGACGGCAGTGGTCGACCTGCGCACGGCGGCGGTCGGCGACGCCTGCGCCCGCTGCGACAAGGGGCGCCTCACCGCCTACAAGGGGATCGAGGTCGGCCAGGTGTTCTTCCTGGGGACCAAGTACTCCGTGCCGATGGGGGTCACGTTCCTGGACGTCGACGGGCAGGAGAAGCCGGCCGTGATGGGGACCTACGGCATCGGCGTGACCCGCATCGTGGCCGCGGCCATCGAGCAGAACCACGACAAGGACGGGATCGTCTGGCCGCTGCCGCTGGCGCCCTTCGAGGTCACCGTCCTCGAGCTGCAGCAGGACGACGACCTGGTGCTGGCCACCGCCAAGCGCCTCTACGAGGACCTGACCGCGGCCGGCGTCGAGGTGCTGTACGACGACCGCGACGAGCGGGCCGGCGTGAAGTTCAAGGACGCCGACCTGATCGGGATCCCGTTCCGCCTGGCGGTCGGCAAGAAGGGGGTGGCCGAGGGGGTGGTCGAGCTCAAACGGCGCGACGGCACCGAAGTGCGCAAGCTGAAGATCGGCGAAGCGGCGGCGATCGTGGCGGCCGAAGTGAAGGCGGAGCGCCGCTGATGGGCGCCCTGTCTGCGCGCGAGCGCGTCATCGTCGCCCTGGACGTGCCGGATCGTGCGGCGCTGGCGGCGCTGCTGGATCGCCTGGACGGCCGGCCGCTGTTCTACAAGGTCGGCCTCGAGCTGTTCATCGCGGAAGGCGAGCGGGCCATCGAGCTGGTTCGGGCGCGTGGCGGCCGGGTGTTCCTGGACCTGAAGCTGCACGACATCCCCGAGACGGTGGCGCGGGCGGTGGCCTCGGCCGCTCGCATCGAGGCGGAGTTGCTGACGCTGCACACGTCGGGCGGCTACGAGATGATGTCACGCGCCGCCGAGGCGAGCCGCGGCCGCGTCAAGCTGCTGGGCGTGACGGTGTTGACCAGCCTGGCGGAGGACGATCTGCGCGCCGAGGGGATCGGTCAGACCATCCCCGAGATGGTGAAGGCGCGGGCCCGGATCGCGGCGCGCGCGGGCCTGTCGGGCCTGGTCTGCTCGCCGCACGAGATCGGCGCGGCGCGCGAGGCGGCGCCCGGCCTGCTGACGGTGGTGCCCGGGATCCGCCCGAGTGGTCCCCGGGCCTCCGACGATCAGAAGCGGGTGGCGTCGGCGACCCACGCCGTCAGAGACGGCGCCGACTACCTGGTGGTCGGACGGCCGGTGCGTGACGCGGCGGACCCGGCGCAGGCCTTCGAGGCGCTGGTCCGCGAGGTCGAAGCAGCGGGGTGAGCGCCAGCGAGAGGATCGTCTTCGGCGTCCGCCCGGTCGACGAGCTGGTGCGCGCGCGGCCGCGCGACGTCAGCGTCGTCTACGTCGCGGACGGCACGCGCTCGCCCGAGCTCGAGCGGGTGGTCCAGACCGCCAAGGAGCGGGGGGTCTCGGTCGAGTTCCGCCCGCGGCGGCTGGTGGCCGAACTGGCCGGGGCCGGCGTGCATCAGGGGATCCTGGCCGTTACCGGGGCCTTCCGCTACGTGACGGTGAACGACGTGCTGAACGCCGCCAAGCAGGCCGGCGAGGCACCCTTGCTGGTGCTGCTGGACGGGATCACCGATCCGCACAACCTGGGCGCCATCGTGCGCAGCGCCGAGGTGCTGGGGGCGCACGGGGTGGTGATCCCGGCCCGCGGCGCGGCGCCGGTGACCGCCGGCGCGGTGAAGGCGTCGGCGGGCGCCACCGAGCGGGTCCGCATCGCCGAGGTGCTGAACCTGCTGAAGGCCGTCGACGGGTTGCGCGAGGCCGGGGTGCGGGTGCTGGGGGCGGGCGCCGGCAGCGGCGCGCGGCTCGACGAAGTCGACCTGCGCGGGCCGACGGCGCTGGTGGTCGGCGCGGAAGGCAAGGGGATGCGGGAGGCGGTGGCGCGCCGCTGCGACGGGCTGTTTCACATCCCGCAGCGCGGCGAGGTGTCCTCGCTCAACGCATCGGTGGCGGCCGCCATCGCGCTTTACGAAGCGGCGCGGCAGAGACAGCGCGGATAACCAATCGGGCCGGCGATCTGATATCGTCCGCCGCCCGGAGGTTCCGCAACATGGCTTCGTCCAACCGCATCCCTGTCGCTGTCGTCGGCGCGACCGGCCTGGCCGGGCAACAGTTCCTGGCTTCGCTGGCCGACCACCCCCTGTTCGAGATCCGCAAGCTGGCGGCGTCCAGCCGCTCGGCCGGCAAGAAGCTGTCCGACGCGCTCAAGGACGACAAGGGCGCCTCGAAGTGGTTCTGCACGGAGCCGCTGTCGCCCGAGCACGCGTCCCTCGTGGTCGAGGACTCGGCGGCCATGACCACCGACGGGGTACGGCTGGTGTTCTCGGCCGTCGAGGCCGACGTGGCGCGCGAGCTCGAGCCTCGCTGCGCGGCGCAGGTGCCGGTCATCTCGACGGCCAGCGCGTTCCGTTACGAGCCGGACGTGCCGGTGTTTCTCCCCGGCGTCAACTGGGACCACGCGGCGCTGATCGACGTGCAGCGCAAGAAGCGCGGCTGGAAGGGGTTCGTTTCGCCGGGCCCGAACTGCACGACTGTCGGCCTGGCCATGACCCTGAAGCCGCTCGACGACGCGTTCGGCGTCTCGCGGGTCATCATGACGTCGATGCAGGCGCTGTCGGGCGCCGGCCGTTCGCCGGGCGTGAGCGCCATGGACGTCCTCGACAACATCGTCCCCTACATCCCGAAAGAGGAGGAGAAGGTCGAGAAGGAGACGGCCAAGATCCTGGGCAAGCTCTCGGGCGACGCGATCGCGCCGGCGCCGCTGGCGGTCTCGTGCACCTGCACGCGCGTGAACGTGCTGGAGGGGCACACCGAGTCGGTGTTCGTCGAGCTGAAGGGGAAGGCCGACCTCGACCGCGTCAAGGCGGTCTGGCGCGAGTTCGGCGCCGAGATGGCGGGCCTGAAGCTGCCGTCCGCGCCCCAGCACCTCATCACCGTCAGCGAGGACCCGTTCCGCCCGCAGGTCCGCCTGGACCGCGACGCGGAGGGGGGCATGTCGACGGTGGTCGGCCGCCTGCGGAGCGATCCGGTGCTGGCCAACGGGATCAAGTACCTGCTGGTGTCGCACAACACGCGCATGGGCGCCGCCCGCGGCGCCATCCTGGTCGCCGAGTACCTGACCCACAAGGGCTACGTCAAGTAACCCGCTTCGCGCGTCCTCGGGATCGCCCGCGATCACGAGGACGCGCAGCCGGTCAGCGCCCGGCCTTCTCGAGCGCCAGCTCCCGGCGCCGTCGAGCGGAGCTGTCTCCCGGATCCAGCGCCAGCGCGGCGTCGTACTCGTGCAGCGCGTCCTGGTACCGTTCGAGCTGCAGGTACGCGTCGCCGATCAAGAGCCGGCCGCCGACCTCGGCGCCGGCGTTGATCGCCTCGTGGCCGCGGCGGATGGCTTCCTTGTAGTCGCCCCGGTCGAACGCGGTCTGGCCGCGGCTCAGCAGCGCGGCCGGATCGGGGCCGGGCTCGGGGAGGCGGGCCGCCTGAGGCCGAAAGCGCGTCAACCCCTTGGACGGCCGGGGGACGGCCGCGGCGGCGATCGCCTTCTTCGACGCCGGCGGCGCGGTGCTGGCCGGCGCGGGCCGGGGCGCCGGCTCCAGCGCCGCTTTCGGGGGGGCGGCCGCGGCCACCACGGGTGTGGCCGGGCGAGCCGGCGCCGCGGGGCGAGCCGCCTCGGCCAGGTTGGTCTCGCGGGTGTAGCGCAGGGTCAAAAGCGCCAGGGCGCCCACGGCGGCGGCGCCGATGATCACCGACGGCCGGAGCTGCACCCGGCGCAGGTGACCGTGCAGCGTCCGTCCGGTGGCGGCCGACGCGGGAATCCGGGGCGTCGTGAGGCCGGTCGCCGGCAGCCGCATCGGGGGCGTCGCGCCCTCCGCCGCCGCCAGGCAGGCCAGGATGTTCTCCTTCAGCGACGTCATGTTGGGGTGCCGGTCGCCCGGGTGCCGCGACAGCGCGCGGTTCACCAGGTTCTGCACGTCGCGCGGCAGGTTCGGCCGCACCTGGCCGATGGGCTTCGGGTCCTCGTTGGCCTTGCGCTGGAGCACGTCGATGGCGTCCTCGCCCACGCAGGGCGCCGTGCCCGTCAGCATCTCGTAGAGCAGCCCGCCCACGCCGTAAACGTCGGTCAGCGCGTCGGCGGTCTTGCCGGCCGCCTGCTCGGGGGCCATGTAGGCCGGCGTGCCGATCGCGACGTCCGGCCGGGTCAGCGCCGCGCCCACCGCGATGTCGAGGTCCTTCGAGATGCCGAAGTCCAGCACCTTGACGAAGTCCTCCTCGTCGGTGCGGTTGATCAGCATGACGTTGGCGGGCTTCAGATCCCGGTGGATGATGTCGGCGCCGTGCGCCGCCTCCAGGGCCCGGGCGATCTGCGCCGCCACCAGCAGCCCGCGTTCGACCGGCAGCGGCCCCTTGTCGGCGATCAGATCCTCGAGGTTGATGCCGTCGAGGTACTCCATCACGAAGTAGAACGCCCCGTCGGGGGTGGTGCCCGAATCGGTCACGTCGACGATGTTGGGGTGGCCGATCTTCGAGGCGGCCCGCGCCTCGCGGCGGAACCGCTCGACCAGATCGGCGCTGTGGTGGAAGCGCGCGTGCAGGACCTTGATGGCGACCCGCCGGCCGATGTCGATGTGCTGCGCCTCGTAGACGCGCCCCATCGCACCCTCGCCGCACAGGCGCCGCACGTGGTAGCGCCCGCCCAGCGTGGTGCCGATGCGCGGGTCGCCGCCCGCCGCCCGCGGCGGCTCGTCGCCGGGCAGGGCCGTGTTCACCGCCTCGGTGGCGCGAATGCCGCCCGACAGCAGCAGCCGCGACGCCGCGATCAGGCGCTCGCGCTCGTTGCGCTCGGCGCGCGCGTCCTCGGCGAACAGCGAGCGCAGGAAGCCCGCCAGCCGATCGGCGTCGGTCTTGGGCGCCGTCTCGGCCAGGAAGCCGGCCAGATCGGCGCGCAGCAGCTCGGCGGTGGGGTAGCGATCTTCGCGCTCGGGGGCCAGCGCCCGCATCACGATCCGATCCAGCTCGGGCGGCACGCGGCCGGCGATGGTCGAGGGCGGCACGATCTGCGGCTCGCGCGCCCGCGACATCGCGTCGACGTTTCCGCCCTCCGCGTCACCGGAGATCGGGAAAAGCTGCCGTCCGGTCAACAGCTCCCACAGGAGGATCCCGGCCGCGTAGATGTCGACCCGTCCATCCAGCGGCTGGCGGCGCGCCTGCTCCGGCGCCAGATAGCTCAGCTTGCCGTAGACCACGCCGGGCGTGGTGCGCTCCATCTTCAGGATCGACATGGCCAGGCCGAAGTCGGTCAGCTTCACCTCGCCGGTGTAGGACAGGAGCACGTTGGCCGGCGAGACGTCGCGGTGGACCAGCTTCAGGTCCTCGAAGGCGTGCGCGTACACCAGCGCCCGCGCGACCTCCTTCACGATGTAGACCGAGATGTCGACCGGGAAGGGGACGCGCTTTTCGGCGCAGCGGTTCCAGGTGGCGAGCAGGTCCTTGCCGTCGACGTGCTCCATCGCCAGGAAGATCTGCCCCTCCTCGATGCCGGCGTCGAAGACCGAGACCATGTTGCCGTGGGCCAGCCGCAGGGCGACCATGGCCTCGTCGCGGAAGCGGCGCGCGTTTTCGGGCGCGACCAGGTCGGGGATGACCTGCTTGATCACGCACAGCTTCTCGAGGCCGGTGGTGCCCGACAGCGCCAGATAGAGCTGGCCCATGCCGCCTCGGGCCAGCGGCTTGAGGAGCACGTAGGAATCGAACCGCCGGGGATACCCGCCTGGACCCGTCACGGCCGGGGATTTTAACCTGCAACCGCTTTGGTTGAGGCCTGCCAACGTGACATATTCGGGGCGATGAGCGACGCGCGCGACACGGCCACGGTTGGGCTGTCCGGCCGCCGTCTGGTCCTGGGCGTTGCCGGCGGTATCGCGGCCTACAAGGCCGCCGAGCTCTGCCGGTTGTTCGTCAAGGCGGGGGCGTCGGTGCGGGTGGTGATGACGGCGGCGGCCGCCCGGTTCATCGGCCCGCTGACGCTGCAGGCGCTGTCCGGGCATCCCGTGTCGCAGGACCTGTTCGACCCTGGCACCGAGGCCGAGATCGGCCACGTTCGCCTGGCGGACGAAGCCGAGCTGATCGTGATCGCCCCCGCCACCGCCGACTGTATCGCGCGGCTGGCGGCCGGACTGGCCGACGATCTGCTGGCGGCGGTGGTGCTGGCCGGGCGCGGTCCGGTGCTGCTGGCGCCGGCCATGAACGTCAACATGTGGGAGAACCCGCTGACACAGGCCAACCTGGCGCGCCTGCTGGGGCCGGCCGGCGGCGGTCGGTTCTCGACCGTCGGGCCCGACCGCGGCGAGCTGGCCTGCGGCTGGATTGGCGCCGGGCGGCTGATCGAGCCGGCCGAGATCGCGGCCGCGGCGGCCCGCCTGCTGGCCCCGGGGGACCTGAGCGGTCGGCGCGTGGTCGTGTCGGCCGGGCCGACCCGCGAACCGATCGACGACGTCCGCTTCATCGGGAACCGCTCGTCGGGCAAGATGGGGGCCGCGCTGGCCGCGTCCGCCGCGGCCCGGGGAGCCGAGGTCACGTTCCTGGCCGGACCCGGCACGCCGGCCGTGGCCGCCGGCCCCGGACGGGTCACGCGCGTGCCGTTCGAGACGGCGGCCGATCTGGAGCGGGCGCTGGCCGACGCCGCGGACGGCGCCGACGCCGTGGTGATGGCGGCGGCGGTGGCCGATTTTCGTCCGCGCGCGCGGGCGGCCGGCAAGCTGTCGCGACGGGCGGCGGGCGCGCCCACCCTGGAGCTGGTCGAGGTGCCCGACCTCTTGGCCGGCCTGGGCGGCCGCCGGCGGCAAAGCGGAAAGCCCGGGCCGTTCCTGGTCGGCTTCGCGGCCGAAGTGGCGGGCGGCTCCGCGATGGACGAACGGGCCGGCGCGAAATTGCGCGAAAAGGGGTGCGACGCGGTGGTCGCCAACGACGTCGGCGCGCCGGGGATCGGCTTCGACGCCGCCGACAACGCGGTCACGGTGCTGTTCGCGGACGGCGCGCGCGCCGACATCCCGCGCGCGTCCAAGCGGGCGGTGGCCGACCGCCTGTGGGACCTGTTCGCGCCGCGCCTGGCGGAGCTCGCCCGTGGCTGATCTGCGGCTCAAGACTGGCGCGCCTCAGGCCACCCGCCATCTGGCGGCGGCGGGCGCGGTGCTGGTGGCGCGGCAAGCGTCGGCCGGCGCGCACGCCGGGTTCGTGCCCGCCTGGCCGGGCGCGCAGGAGCCCAACTTTCACGCCACGCTGGCGTCGGTCTGGATCTGGGCGCGGCACCAGCGCCTGTCGCGGATCGAAAAGTTCGCGGCGGCACGCCGGGCGGCCTGGACGTTCCTCGCCGGCGCCGCGCCTCGGTTCATCCCCGGCGTCATCGACGACACGGCCGGCGACGAGGCGCCCTTCGACTGCGCGATGCTGCTGTGGGCCTCGACCGCCGAGCTGGCGCTGGGCGGCTTGCCCGCCGAGCATCAGACCATCGCGGCGCGGGCGGCGCGGGTGCTGTCGGCGCATCTGGGCGCGCTGGACGACCTGGCGGGCCGCGAATACCGCGATCCGGGGTTCCTGGCGCTGTCCATCTTGGAATACGCGCGGGCGGTCGAGGACCGCGGCCTGCTGGCGTCCGCGCAGCGGTTCGTGGAGCGCGCGTTCGGGATGGGCACGCCCGGCGCATTCGCGGGCGAGCCCGAGCCGGCCGGGGGGCTGTTCGACTTCTCGTCGACGACGGCGACGCGTATCCTGGCCGTCATGGCCGCCGAGGGGAGCACGCCGTTCGTGGGCGCCTGGCTGCGCGAGCGGATCGCCGCCACCGTGCCGCGGGCCTTCACGCCGCGCCGGCTGGACGAGAACTGCTGGAACGCCTGCGTGGCCTGGGCGCTGGGGCGCGCTTACGCCGTGTCGACCGATCCCGCCTTCCTCGACGGCTACACGGCCATCGTCGACGAGATCGACCGCCGCGACGCCGACCGCGACGGGGCCATCGCGCGGGACGCCGCCGGGCGCGGCGCCGAGGTGATGCCGACGTTCTATTACGCGCTGGCCGCCGACGGGCTGGTCGCGCCGGGGACCGTCTGAGCGTGAACGACGAGCGGGACGAGCTGGGCGCGCTGGTGCGGCAGATCCGGACGAACCTGGAGATGCGCGGCAGATCGGGGCTGCTGGGCGTGGTGGCGGCCAAGCCGGGCACGACGCGGGCCGCCGCGTCACCCGCGCCGGGGGCGGGGCGTGCGCCGGCCTCTTCGCCGCCTTCCGGGCCGCCGGGTGCGCCGGCCGCGCCGCCGGCTTCCGGCCGGTCGCGTGCGCCGGCCTCTTCGCCGCCTTCCAGGCCGTCGCGTGCGGCGGCCTCTCCGCCGGTTTCCGGGCCGCCGGGTGCGCCGGCCGCGCCGCCGCCGTCCGACGCGCCGCCGGTCTCCGCCGGCGATCGGGCGGGCGATGCGGCCGGTGCCGGCGACGCCGCCGGGGATGACGCGGCGGGGGCGCCGCGCCCCAGCGGCGCCCTGGGGTTGCAAATGGTCCGCGACGAGCTGGGCGACTGCCGCCGCTGCAAGCTGGCGCCGCTGCGCACCAACCTGGTGTTCGGGGTCGGCAACCCCAGCGCCGACCTGCTGTTCGTCGGCGAGGCGCCCGGGGCCGACGAGGACGCCAAGGGCGAGCCGTTCGTCGGCAAGGCCGGGCAGCTCCTGACGAAGATGATCGAGGCGATGGGCTACCGCCGCGAGGACGTCTACATCTGCAACGTGCTCAAGTGCCGCCCGCCCGGCAACCGCAACCCGGAGCCCGACGAGGTGGCGGCCTGCGAGCCGTTCTTGAAGAAGCAGCTGGCGGCCATCCGGCCGCGCATGATCGTGGCGCTGGGCAAGTTCGCGGTTCAGTGTCTTCTGCGCGACGACGCGCCGATCAGCCGGCTGCGCGGCAACTTCCGCACCTACGAGGGGATTCCCCTCATGCCGACCTTCCACCCGGCCTATCTGCTGCGCGACCCTTCGAAGAAGAAGCTGGCCTGGCACGATCTGAAAGAGGTCAACGCCGCGCTGGCCCGCGTCGGCGTCACGCCGCCCAACCCGCCCGCTCCCTGACCCGCGTCCGTTTGAGGTACCATCGGCCGGCGATGAGCGCCTCTTTCTCTCGCGGCGCGCTGCTGGTTGCCGGTCTGGTCTGGGTGGCGGCGGCCGGCTGCAGCCCGTCGCCCGACGAGCTTTACAGCCGCGGCATGGCCGCCTTCAAGGCCGGCAAGACCGACTCCGGCACCAGCGACCTCGAGAAGTTCGCCGCGCAAAAATGCGCCGGGGGAGGGGACCAGCCCCGCTGCCGCCACGCGCAGATCACGCTGGGGCACACGTACGAAAAGCGCGGGCAGCTGGCCAGGGCCTGGGCGGCGTACGACCAGGCCCTGATGTTTCCGCCGCACAAGACCGACGCGGCGGTGGCCGGCGATCGGGATCGCGTGCGCGATGGCCTGACGGCCAAGCAGGGCCAGGAGGCCGGGCGGACGCCGATCATCATCCGCTACCGGGACGAGGTGACCGAAGGGTTCACGCCCCGGTCGGTGGCCATCACGCTGGATTTCACGCCGGTGCTGACCAGGGACAAGGACGTCGGGGAGTTCCGCTCGCCCGACTTCCACAAGGTCTACAGCGGCTCCGTCGCCGCCGGCGACCACGTGCTGGTGGTCGACGTCGCGCACGGCTGCGCCCCGTCGGCCGGGCCGAAATGCGCGCGCTCCAACCTGCACCGCGCCTGGCCCTTCACCAGCCAGGCCCGGACGCCCACCACCCTCGAGCTGCGCGCGTACACCGAGCCCGAGGACGGCGACACGCCCGCGCGGCCCGCGCTGGAGCTGCTCTCGCGGTAGTGGGGCCGGCCCGGCGCGGAGAAGCCGGCCTCGCGACCGATCGGCTCGGCGCCAAGCCGCGCTCCGCCCGGGCGGAGCCGAGCTACTGGCCTTTGATCTCGATGGCCTGGATCGGCGTGCCGTCTTCGGCGGCGCCTCCCAGATCCAGCGCCACGCGGTCGCCGGCCTTGAGGCCGCTGACCAGATGGACCACCTGCCCGTCGTCGTCGGCGACCACCACCGGCTGGTAGTGCACGTGCTGGCTGCCGTCGACCACCGGCACGGCCGGCTTGTCGTTGCGCGTGACCAGCGCCTCGGCGGGGATCGCCAGGAGCGGGGGGACCTTCACGTCCACGGTGACGTCCACGAAGCTGCCGGGGATGATGGCGCGGTCGGCGTTCGGGATGTCCACCTCGGTCAGCATGGTGCGCGTCTTCGGGGCCAGCTCGCCGCTGGTGCGCGTCACCGACCCCTGCCGCGACCAGCCGGGCCGCTCGGGGACGCGAATGATCGCCGCGTCCCCCTCGTGCACGAAGGGCGCGCTGGACTGGTCGACGTAGACGTAGACGCGCAGCTGGTCCCCCTTCGCGACCGCCACCACCGGGACCGCCGCCTGGATGAGCGCGCCCGGATCGGCGAAGCGCGCGATGACGACGCCGTCGAAGGGGGCGCGGATCTCGCGGTAGCTGCGCTGGGTGGCCAGCGCGGACTGCGTCGCGTCGGCCACGTCGGCGCTGGCCTGCCCCAGCTCCAGCTCTTGCGCCGAGACCACGCCGGCCGGCGCCAGCGCCGAGAGCCGCTTGGCGTTGATCCGCGTGTTGCGCGCGTCGGCGACGGCCGCCGAGTACTGCGCGTCCAGCTCGGGCGCGGTGATCGTCGCCAAAAGCTGGTTCTTCTTCACGTGGTCGCCCTTGTCGACCTTCAGATCGCGCAGGAACCCGGCCACTTTGGCGTAGAGCGTGACCTCGAAGAACGGGTGCGCCTCTCCCTCGAGGGTGAGGTGGCGAACGCCCGGCGTCTGCTTGGCGGCGGCGACCCGCACGCGCGGTCCGCGGCGGACGTCGGCCTCGCGGTCGCGTGCCTCCGCGCGCGCCGAGTCGCGGCGATGCGCGCCCAGCCCGACCACGCCCAGCGCGGTGACCAGCAGCGTGACCAACCCCCCCGCGTAAAGCGCGCGCGACCGGGCCATCTAAGGCACCGCCTTGCGGGAAGACGTCGCGTCCTGTGCGGCAGGCGAGGCGCCCCGGCCGCTTGGGTGCGTCGCGCCGCCGGACGTTCGGGCGGTCCTGGTCGGCGCGCCGGCCGCCCGTCGCGGCTGGCCGGCCTCGGCGGTGACGCTATTTCGACGGCGGGGCACTAGGCGCCGCCTCCCGACGGGACCGGCTGGTCGAGCCCCTCTTGCTCTTCGGCCAAGAACTTCTGCTCCATGACGTGCTTGGTCGGCAGCTTCACGCGCAGCGACGCATATACCACGGGCACCACGAACAGCGTCGTGAGGGTGGCCAGGCACAGGCCGCCGATGACGGCGCGCCCGAGCGGCGCGTTCTGCTCGCCGGCCTCGCCCAGCCCCAGCGCCATCGGCACCATCCCGATGATCATCGCCAGCGCCGTCATGATGACCGGCCGCAGGCGGGTCCGGCCGGCCTCGAGGGCGGCCTCGACCGGCGACACGCCGTCCTTTTCGACGCGCAGATCGTTGGCGAAGCTGACCAGCAGGATCGAGTTCGACACCGCGATGCCGACCGCCATGATCGACCCCATCAGCGACTCGACGTTGATGGTGGTGTGGGTCAGCGCCAGCATCCACAGGATGCCGACCAGCGCGCCCGGAACGGCGACCATGATGATGAACGGATCCAGCCAGGACTGGAACAGCACCACCATCAGGCAGTAGACCAGCAGCGCCGCCAGGATCAGCCCCAGCCCCAGGCTGTGAAACGACTGGGTCATGACCTGGTTCTGGCCGCGCAAGGTGATCTTCATCCCCGGCGGCAGCTTGCCCAGGCCGTCGATCTTCTTCTGGATGTCGGCCGCCACCGACCCGAGGTCGCGCCCCTCGACGTTGGCGCCGACGTCGATCACCCGTTGAACGGTGTAGTGGTTGATCTGTTCCGGGCTGCCGCCCGGCTGCACGGAGGCGATCCCGCTCAGCACCTGGGTGGGCGCCTCCGGCAGAGCGGCCGGCGGCGCGGCGGCTGCCGACGTGACCGGCGCGCCGGCCGCGGTGATGGGCGTCGCCATCACCTGCGACACCGACGCCAGCTGCTTGAGCGGCGTCTTCACCACCACCGTGTAGTTGACGTTGTTGTGCGGGTTCAGGAAGTACGAGGGGGCGACCAGGCCGCTCGACGAGAGCGACACCAGCAGGTTGTCGGCCACGTCGCGTTCGGCGATCCCGGCCTGCGCCGCGCGCAGCCGGTCGACGTCGACCTTCAGCGCCGGGTAGTCGACCACCTGGACCACGTGCGCGTCGGCCGTTCCGGGCACCTCCGCGATGGCGTTCCGCAGCCGGCTCGCCACCGCGTAGGCCTTCTGCAGGTCCATCGACTCGACCTGCACGTCCAGCGGCGACGACAGCCCGAAGTTCAGCACCTGGCTGACGATGTCGGCCGGCTGGAAGTACGACGACGCGCCGGGGAACCGTTCGGCCAGCATGCGCCGGATCCGCCGCATGTAGCCCTCGGTCGGCGCGTGATCGGGCGTGAGCGCGATCAGGATCTCGGCGTCCATCGGGCTCACGTTGTCGGTCTGCACGAAGGCCAGGTTGTATGAGACCGGCACACCGATCATGGTGTTGATGGTCGAGATCTCGCCGGGCGGGATGATCTCGCGCAGCCCGTTTTCCACCTGCGCCACCAGCGCTTCGGTCTTCTCGATGCGCGAGCCGACCGGCGCCCGGAAGTGCAGCTTCATCAGGCCGGCGTCGACCGACGGGAAGAAGTCGGTCCCCACCACCAGCACCAGCCCGAAGCTGGCCACCGCGACGGCGCCGGCGATCCCGATGGTGAAGCGGCGATGGGCGAGGGCGGTGCTGAGGAGGGCCGCATAGCGGTTCTGGAATCTGTCGAACTTGGCGTCGCGCCAGCGGTTGAAGCGCAGCGCCACGCCGGCCCACCCGCGGGGCAGCTCGGCGCCCGGCGTGTCGTGGTGCTCGCTGTGCATCAGCATGCGCGCCAGCGCCGGCACCAGAGTCCGGGACAGCAGATAGGAGGCCAGCATGGCCAGCACCACCGCGATCGCCAGCGGCGTGAACAGGAACCGCGCCGGGCCCACCAGCAGGACCACCGGGAAAAAGACGATGCAGATCGACAGCGTGGCCACGATGGCCGGCACCGCGATCTGCTGGGCGCCGTCCAGGATGGCGCGGGTCAGCGGCTTGCCCAGGGTCCGGTTGCGGTGGATGTTCTCGACCTCGACGGTGGCGTCGTCGACCAGCATGCCGATGGCCAGCGCCAGGCCGCCCAGGGTCATG
Source organism: Myxococcota bacterium (assembly GCA_025934105.1). GTDB lineage: Bacteria > Myxococcota_A > Polyangia > Fen-1088 > Fen-1088 > JADGRB01. Next base: position 14,084 of record JAICYS010000139.1, read on the forward strand.
ATGTTGATGGTGTGGCCGCTCAGCTTGAGGCCCACGATGGCCGAGAAGATGGCCAGCGGAATCGACGTGCAGACGATGACCATGCTGCGCCAGCTGCCCAGGAACAGGCCGACCATCAGCGACACCAGGATCGACGAGATGATCGCCTCGCGCACCACGCCGCCGATGGCGCCGCGCACGAAGACCGACTGGTCGAAGTCGATCTTCATCTCCAGGCCGTTGGGCGCGGCGGCCTTGATCTGGGGAAGCGCGTCCCGGACCGCGTCCACCACCGCCAGGGTCGACGCGTCCGCGTGCTTGAGGATGGCGAGGTACGTGGCGCGGCGGCTGTTGATCCGCACCAGGTTGGTCTGGTCGGCGAAGGAATCCGAGATGCGCGCCACGTCGCCCAGCAGCACCGGCGCGCCGTCGACGATCTTGACCGGGATGCGGGCGAACTCCTCCACCTCGGAGGGGCTGGAGTTCATGAGGACGTTGTACTCGCGGCTGCCGATGCGGGCGGTGCCGGCCGGCAGGATGACGTTCGAGCTATTGAGCGCGCTCACCACGTCGAAGGGCGAGAGCCCCTTGCTGCTCAGCGAGCGCGGGTCGATGTCGACGTTGATCTGGCGCTGCTTGCCGCCGAACGGCGCCGGCGTCGAGAGCCC
>JAICYS010000295.1 GCA_025934105.1 Myxococcota bacterium
ACGCTCGCGAACCGCACGGCCGAGCCGTCGGTCCCGCAGGTGGGCGCGACGCGGGCGACGGTCGCGCGCACACCGCGCCCGCCGAGGGCGGCCGTCCGGCGCCGCCCGGCGCCCGCGGACTCCGACCCGGCCGCGGCCGGCGCGCCCGCCCCCTGGGTCGATCCGTTCGCGCAGTAACCGTCAGGGCGCCCAGTCGACCGCCTGCGCCGCCCCCGCCTCGATGAGCCCGGCCGCCCGGGCCTCCGCGAACAGGCGGTCCACCGCGCGCCGGCCGTCCGCGGGCAGCGCGGCCGTGTCGGCGTTCGCGTAGAGGCCCAAGTATTCGTCGATGAGCGCCGGATTTTTCAGCGCCTCGTCGCCGCGGTCCTCGCCCGCCAACCGGGCGATCAGCTCGGGCCGATGCGCGAGTCCCCAGGCGATGCTGGCGCGCAGGACCGCCGAGACGCGCTCGACCAGCGCCGGCCCCAGCGCGCGGCGAATGACGTTCACGCCCAGCGGCAGCGGAAGCCCGGTCCGCTCGCGCCAGAAGACGCCGAGGTCGGTCACCAGGCGGAGCCCGCGGCTGGGATACAGCAGGCGGCCTTCGTGGATGAGCAGCGCCGCGTCGACCTCGCCGGCCGCCACCGCGTCGAAGATTCGATTGAACGGCGCGATCGGGATCTCGACGCCGGCGGCGCGCGGCGCGATCAGGCGTAAGACCATCCAGGCGGTGGTGGTCGCGCCCGGGATGCCGACCCGCAATCCGTTCAGCTGGTCGGGCCGGAGCGGCCGGGGCGCCACCACCACCGGCCCATAGCCGCGCCCGATGGAGGCGCCGTGCGGCAGGATCTGGTACGCGCCGGCGATCGACGGATAAACCCCGACGGACACCGCCACCACGTCGGCGGCCTGCTCGATCGCCAAGCGGTTGAGCGCCGCCGTGTCGGCGCGACGGTGGGTGAAGGCGAGCCCGGCGGTGTCGATCGCTCCGGCGCCGACCGCGTGGAACATGAACGCGTCGTCGGCGTCGACCGAGTACGCGAGAGAGATGCTGGAGGACATGTCAGACATCGGCGCATCATCTTACACACCCGGCAGCCGATTGACCGCACGCGCGGGCTGAGCGATGCTGGTCTGGCGGTGCGTCTGCCCTCCCCGGCTCTGGCGATCTCCGTGCGGCTCTTTCTGGTGGGCGTCGGGGCGGTCTCCGCGCTGGCGCCGCTCCCGGCGATGGCCGCACCGCGGGCGCGCATCGAAGACGTCGAGGAGTCGCTGGCGCGCGACCCGTCCTTCAAGGTGCGCGTCGACGCGGCGCTGATCTTGGGGCGCCTCGGGCAGCGCCGGTCGATCCCGGCGCTGGTCGGCGCCTTGCGCGATTCGAACCCCGGCGTTCGGGAGGCGGCGGCCGACGCGCTGGGCCTGGTGGCCGAACAGGCGGCGGATTTTTCGAGCGCCCCCACCGCCCTGCCCCGCGAGGCGCTGCTGGCGGCGCTGCAAGACTCCCACCCGGCCGTTCGCCGGGCCGCGCGCGCCGCCCTCCGTCGGCTGGGCATCACCGACGAGGCGCAACCGTCCACGCCGGGCGAGCCGCGCATCCGGCGCCGCCGGACCGACACGTCGTTCGAGGTGAAGGCCATCGGCGATCCGGCCCATGCGGCCGGTCCGGTCCTGCAGAGTCACATGCGCGATTTCCTGGCGGCGCAGCTCCGCACCGTCGGCGAGGTGGACCCGGGCGATCGCCGCGGCACCTACGCGGTCGACGGGGTCATCAAGAACTTGTGGCTCGACACCACGCCCCGCGACGTGGAGGTGACCTGCGCGGTGCAGCTGGTGATCAGCCGCCAGCCGGGCGGTGGCGTGTTCATGATGACGAACGGCCAGGCCACCGTTCAAAAGCCCAAGCGGCAATGGCGGCCGCAGCTCCGCCCCAGCATGGAGCTGGAGGCGCTGGAGGCCGCCGTGCGCAGCGCGTCCGAAGAGCTGGTGACACACCTCGCGCGGCGGTAGTGTCGGCGCATGCAAGACGCGCCGCCCGCGCCGCGGCCGAAAGTCCGGGTGCTCCCGCCGGCGCTGGCCGACCAGATCGCGGCCGGCGAGGTGGTCGAGCGGCCCGCGTCGGTGGTGAAGGAGCTGGTCGAGAACGCCCTCGACGCCGGCGCGCGCCGGGTCGACGTCGACATCGAGGCCGGCGGCCGCCGCGTCATCCGCGTGGTCGACGACGGCTGCGGCATGGGGCCGGAGGACGCGCGGCTGGCGCTGAAGCGGCACGCCACCTCGAAGATCGCCGAGGCCGACGACCTGTGGCGCCTGGCGACCTTCGGGTTCCGTGGTGAGGCGCTGCCGTCGATCGCGGCCGTCTCGCGCCTCACGCTGTCGACGCGTCCGCCCGAAGCGGAGGCCGGCTTCCGGCTGACGGTCGAAGCCGGCGCCGAGACCGAGGCGCGCGAGACCGGCATGGCGCCGGGGACGCAGATCGAGGTGCGCGACCTCTTCTTCAACACGCCGGCCCGCGCCAAGTTCCTGAAGGTCGAGGCGACCGAGACGGCCAACGTGGCCGAGGCGCTGCTGCGCCTGGGGCTGGCCCACCCGGGCGTGCACTTGAAGTTGCGCGTGGCCGGCCGGGTGGCGCTGGACCTGCCCGTTCACGGCAGCTTGGCCGAGCGGGTACGCGCGGCGCTGGCCCGCCGGGGCGCCAGCGCGCTGCACGAGGCGGCCGGCGAAGAAGGAGGGACCCGCGTGCGCGCCTTTCTGGCCGGCCCCGACGAGGTGTCGACCACGGCGCGATCGACGTTCCTGTTCGTGGGCGGCCGGTTCGTGCGCGACCGGTCGCTGCTGCACGCGCTGGCGCTGGGGTACGGGCCGTTGCTGGAAAAGGGGCGTTACCCGCTGGCCGCGCTGTTCCTGGACCTGCCGGGGCAGGAGGTCGACGTCAACGTCCACCCGCAGAAGCTGGAGGTGCGCTTCGCCCGCGCGCAGGAGGTCTACGCGGCCGTGCGGCACGTGGTGGGGGCGGCCATCGCGCGCGCGCCCTGGCTGCCGCCCGCCGAACGGGGGCGCCCGCTGCAGGCGTTCACGCAGCCGCCGGTGGCGCGCGAATGGCCGGCCCGAACGGCGGAGGTCAGCGAGCGCGCCGACGGGATGGGATTCGCGGCGCCGCCGCAAGGCACGCTCACGCTGCGGGCGCGCGAGACCGACGAACGGTCGATGCCCGCGGCGCCCGAGCCGCACGGCTTCTTCGGCGGCCTCGAGTACGTCGGGCAGGTTCATCGGACCTATCTGGTCTGTCAGGCGCCCGACGCGCTGGTCCTGATCGACCAGCACGCGGCGCACGAGCGCATCGTCTACGGCCGCCTGAAGGCAGCGCACGCGCGCCGGCAGATCCCGCGCCAGCGGCTGCTGTTCCCGATCCCCGTCGAGGTGGGCGAGACGGCGGCGGCCGCCGCCACGCACGAAGCGCTGCCGGGGCTGGGGTTCGAGCTGGAACCGGCCGCGCCCTCCGCGCCGGGCACGGTCGTCCTGCGCGCGGTGCCCGAGCCGCTGAAGGACGCCGACCCGAAGCCGCTCCTGCGCGAGCTCCTGGGCGAGCTGGCGGAGGGGGCGCCGCTCGGCGGCGGCGATCTGCAGGGCGCCGACCGCCTGCTGGCCACCATCGCTTGCCACAGCGTGGTGCGGGCCGGGGATCTGCTGGGGCGGCCGGCGGCGCTGGCGTTGCTGGCGCAGCTGGACGACGTCGATCTGCGCTCGCACTGCCCGCACGGCCGGCCGGTCATGCTGCGGATGTCGCTCGGCGAGATCGAGCGGCGGTTCGGCCGTGCCTGACCCGACGCGCTTTCTGGCGATCTTGGGGCCCACCGCCTCGGGCAAGAGCGCGCTGGCGCTGTCGGTCGCCGAGCGCGCCGGCGGTGAAATCATCGCCTGCGACTCCCAGCAGGTGTACGTCGGAATGGACATCGGCACCGCCAAGCCGACCGCGGACGAGCGCCGCCGGGTGCCGCACCACGCGCTGGACCTGTGCCGGCCCGACGAGAGCTTTCATGCGGCGCGCTGGGCCGCGGTGGCCCGCGCCGCGATCCACGAGGTCGCGGCGCGCGGCCGGGTGCCGATCGTCGTGGGCGGCACCGGGCTTTACTACCGCGCGCTCACCGCCGGGCTGTTCGAGGCACCGCCGCCCGATCCCGCGCTGCGCGCGCGCCACCGCGAGCTGGCGGAACGCGAGGGGGTCGAGGCGCTGCGTGCCCGCCTGCTGGCCGTCGATCCCGAGACGGCGGCGGCCGTCGGGCCACGCGACGTCGTCCGGATCAGCCGGGCGCTGGAGGTCCACGAGCAGACCGGGCAAACCATCGGCGCCCTCCGGCGGCAGGCGGCGGCGCCGCGGGACCTGTCGCCGGTGGCCGTGCTGCTGGATCCGCCGCTGGACCTGCTGCGCGCGCAGATCGCCGCCCGCGTTCGGGCCATGCTGGCGGCCGGTTTTCTCGAGGAAGTCCGCCGCTTGCGCGCGGCCGGATACGGGACAGGATCCCGGCCGATGCTGGCGCTCGGGTATCAACAACTCTCGGCCGTGCTGGACGGGACCTCCAGCCTGGAGGCCGCCGCGGCCGAGATCGCGCGGGTGACGCTGGCCTATGCCCGCCGGCAGCGGACCTGGTTCAAAAAAGAGCCGATCGCGGCCCGCTTCGCCGCCCCCCCCCGCCGCGGCGGCGCTGCTGGAGCTCTGGACGGCGCCGGCCGCTGACGGCCAGGCGTCGCGCCCGGAGGCGCGGCCGTGACCGCGCCGGGCTGCGTTTTTTGCGAGATCGTGGCCGGCCGAACAGCGGCCGCGGTGGTCCTGCGCGAGCCGGCGGCGGTCGGGTTCCTGGACCCGCGACCGGTGTTCACGGGCCACGTCCTGGTCGTACCTCCGGCGCACGTCGAGACGCTGGTGGACCTGCCGGCGGCCGATCTGGGGCCCTTCTTTGCGGCCGTCCAGCGGGTGGTGCGCGGCGTGGAGACGGCGCTGGACGCCCACGGCACCTTCGTCGCCATGAACAACAAGGTCTCGCAGAGCGTTCCCCACCTGCACGTTCACGTGGTGCCGCGGCGGCGCAAGGACGGCTTGCGCGGATTTTTCGGGCCGCGGGTCCCGTACGGCAGCGACGCCGAACGCGAAGAGCTGGCGGCGCGCATCCGCGACGCGATCCCCCATGCCTGAGCTGCCCGAGGTCGAGATCGCGGCGCGCAACCTGCGCCGGTGGGCGGCCGGGCACCGCGTGCGCGGGACCGAGAGCGATCCGCGCGCGGCGCGCGTCTTCCGGCCGGCGGCGGCGCGCGTGCTGGCCCGGCTGCGCGGGGCGCGGGTCGACGAGGTCCGGCGGGTCGGCAAGAACTTGCTGCTCACGCTGACGCCGGGGCGGCGCGGCGGCCCCAAGCTGGGGGTCTGGTCGCACCTGGGTATGACCGGCCAGTGGGTCCGCCGCCGCGCGGGCGATCCGCCGCTGCCCGCCCGGCGGCTGTCGCTGGCGCTGGACGACGGCGCCCGGCTGGACTACGTCGACATGCGGATGTTCGGCCGGTTCCGGCTGGTTCCGGGCGCGCGCTTCGACCAGGTGCCGGACCTGGCTGCCCTGGGACCAGACCCGCTGAACGACGGCGTGGACCCGGGACGGCTGTTCGAACGGCTCAAGCGCGCGCGGCTGCCGATCAAGGTCGCGCTGCTGGACCAGAAGCTGCTGGCCGGCATCGGGAACATCCAGGCCAGCGAAGCGCTGTTCCGCGCCCGGATCGACCCGCGCCGACCCGCCCGCTCGCTGTCCCGCCCCGAGGTGCGGCGGCTGGCGACGGCCATCCGCGCCTCCCTCGAATTCACGCTGAGGTCCTTTGCGAAGATCGGCGCGGACGGCGGCGACGCGGACATCGCCTACGTCGAGGAGAACGCGCCCAACCCGTTCCGGGTCTACGGCCGGGCCGGCGCGCGCTGCCCGCGATGCAAGGCCGCGGACGTGGTGCGGATCGTCCAGGCGCAGCGCTCGACCTTCTTCTGTCCCAGCTGTCAGAAATGACGCGGAGCGAATCGGTTAGAGTCCGCCCGATGGTGACACGCGTCGCGCGCCTGGCGGGTTGGCTGCTGGCGCTGGTGGCGGCCGGCTGCGGCGGCGGGGGCGCCGCGGCCCCCAAGGGTCCGAGCGGCCACGTCATCCTGATCGACATCGACGATCACGGCCTGGCCCGCGCCGACCGGCGCGAGGCGCGCGCGGCCGCGCAGCTGGCCGGCGCGCTGGCCCTCGCTCCCGGCTGCTGGCCGGCGACGCTCGTCTCGGCCGACATGGACGGCGACGCCGGGCTGCCCCTGGCGGCCGTGCGGCGCCTGGAGAGCTTGCCGGCGGAGGTGCGCGCGCTGCCCCGGGTGCTGCGG
>JAICYS010000137.1 GCA_025934105.1 Myxococcota bacterium
ACGGCCGCCGGGCCGCCGGTGCCCGATCCGCCGGACGAGCTCATCGCCGGCGCCGGCAAAAAGAAGCTGCTGGAGCCGAGCGCTCCCCCGGTGTACGAGCCGGCCGAGGTCCCGCCCGACGAGCCGGTCGCGCTCTCCAGCGCCGAGGCCGCGGGCGCAGCACCCGCGGTCCCGGTGCTCGCAGCCGTCTGGGCCGTCACCGCCGCCGCCCAGAGACAGACCACGCCGAACATCCCGCCCCCGACGATCTTCACGACGTCAAGATAAGTCCCGCCAGTGGTGGCGACAGCTCAGCGACCGCCGCCGCCCAGCGCCAGCAGGTCGGGCGTCAGCGCCGCGAACCCGTCGACGACGGCGTCCGCCGCGGCATACCGGGCGCGGTCCATGGCCGGGTCGGGCAGCGCGATGACCCGCATGCCCGCGTCGCGCGCGCCGGCCACCCCGAACGGCGAGTCCTCGAGCACGAGGCAGTCCGACGGGTCGGCGCCCAGCGCGGCGGCGGCGGCCAGGAAGATGTCGGGGGCCGGCTTGGGCCGGGCGACCCGCGGGTTGTCGCCGCACACGACCGCGCCGAAGATCGACAACCACCCCGCATGCGGAGCGGCTTTGACGGCGTAGAGCGCCCGCTCGGTGCTGGTCGCGATGGCCAGCGGAACGCCGCGCGCCGCCAGCCCGCGCGAGAACGCCTCGGCCCCCGGCATGGCCGGGGCCGTCGCGAACAGGTGGACGAGAAGCGCGTCCCGCTCGCGGATCAACTGGGACGGCGACAGCGGCAGGGACAATCGATCGACGATGATGGCTGCCGCCTCGAACGTGCCGCGGCCGATGCACTCCGCCTTGACCGACCAGTCGTACGCCTTGCCGAAGCGCGCGGCCACCCGCGCGACGGCTCGGGTGTAAAGCGGCTCGGTGTCCAGCAGGACACCGTCGAGATCGAAGATCACGCAGGCGGCCCGGCCGGTCCGCGCCATCAGCCACCCAGCTCGGCGGCGACCAGCGCGTGGGCCCGTTCCAGCGGCGCCGGGCTGTCGCTCATGAAAGCGGCGATCAGCATCGGCGCGCGTCCATCGGGCGGGCCATCCTACGGCCGCCCCGGTTGCGTCGGAAGGGCGGGTTGCCGATACTGCGCCGCATGACGAGAGCCCTCGTTGCGGCAGCTTTGTTCTCGACCGTCGGCCTGCTCGCCTGCTCGAAGGAGCAGCCGGCTGCCCCGCCCGCCCCCGCGCCGGCGCCGGCCGCGACGGCGCCCGCCGCGACGGCGCCCCACGACGGCGCAGCGGACAGCGGCAAGCCCAAGATGGTCGCCAACCCCGACGGGCTCTCGCTGGCCGACCGGATCGCCAAGCGGCAGGCAGCCGAGAAGAAGCTGGCCGACCAACTGGCCGTCGAGGAGAACAAGCGGCTCCTCGCCTACGACAAGACCAAGCTGCCGCTGCACAAGCAGGTGTTCGCCGACATCCAGAAGTACCGGGCGGCCTACGCGCACGCCAAGACCAAGAGTGACGTCGAGAAGATTCGCGCCAAGCAACAAAAGGCCATCGAGGCCACCGGCAAGAAGATGGCCACCATCGACCCCAAGGGCGGCAACTCGAACATCGTCACCGATTACGACGTGATGCTGAACGCGCTGGCGAACGACTACCCCGACGCGCTGGAGGCCTCGTTCGACGGCGACAAGAAACCGCTGGAAGAGCAGAGCGCGGAGCTGGACAAGCGCCAGAAGAAGGTCGCGGACTGGCTGGCGCAGGTCAAGGCGGCCAAGAAGTAGCCGCCCGGGTGACGACGACGGCCGGTCACCCGGCGGTGGCCGCCTCTTCCGGTTTCTGTTCCTCTTCCTTGGCCGGCGCCGCCGCGCTCTTGGCGCGGGCCCGGCCGTCCAGCACGCCCTGCAGGAACTTCTTGGCGTCGTCGCTCCACACGTCGCCGTAAGTCTGCGTGTAGAGCAGCGCCTCCTCCAGCGAGCCCGGCTGGGCGGCGGCCACGTTCTCGACCCGGCGCCGGACACGCCCGAGCAGCGTCTTGCCGTAGTGCGGGTTGCTGTCCAGCGCCCGCTCCAGCGCGGCGCGCGCGTCGGACTCTTTGCCCGACACGAAGTACGCCAGCGCCAGGCCGACGTCCGCCCGTCCCTTGCCGCCCTCCAGCCGGGCGGCCGGCTCCAGCAGCGCCGCCGCCTCGGCGGGCTTGTCCAGCTTCATCAGCGCCTTGGCGGCGATCATCCGCGCCTCGATGCCGACGGCCCCCTCGTCGATGGCGTAGACGCGCGCCAGCTCCTTGGCGGCGTCCTCGAACCGGTCCTCGTCGTAGGCCAGGCAGCCGAGAGCGTGCGCGGCGCGGATGTAGGGCTGCGCGTCGGGGCGGCTGAACGCGTCCTTGACGCCCTCGCCCTTCAGCTTCTCGGCGCTGGCCTCCTCGGACGCCAGCACCCAGGTCAGCTGCTCCTTCGCGCCGTCGGCGTTGCCCGCCGCCAGCCGCGCCATGCCGATGCCGACCCGCGCGTCGGTCAACTTGTCGTCCAGCGCCAGCGCGGCCTTGAACTCTTTTTCGGCGGCGCCCGGTCGGCGCTGCTCGAACAGCCGCCAGGCCTGGGCCAAGATCTCTTGCGCGTCCGGCTTCTCGGGCGGCGCGGCCGTGGCCTGCTCGTCGGCGACCAGGTGGCACTTCTTGTACTTCTTGCCCGAGCCGCACGGGCAGGCGTCGTTGCGGCCGGTGGCGGCCAGCCGGGCCCGAACCTCGTCGGCCGCGGAGTCCTCGTTCTGCTCTTCGGTCTTGTTCTGCTTGGCCATTGCTTGGCCGGGCACCATACCCTAAAACTAGCGGCCGAGATCATGTCGCTGGCGGGCCGGACCATCGCACTCCCCGAATCGCGGGAGCTGGACCGACTGGCCGAGCTGGTCCAGGAAGACGGCGGCGCCGCCTGGCGCTGCCCGCTGGTGACGATCCGCGACGCGCCCGACCCGGCGCCGTCGGAGCGGTGGGTGCGGGCGCTGGCGGCCGGCCAGTTCGACGACGTGATCTTCCTGACCGGCGAGGGGCTGCGCCGCCTGCTGGCCACCGCCGACCGCCTGGGCCTGCGGGACGCCGTCATCGGCGGCCTGGCCCGCGCCCGCAAGATCACGCGCGGCCCGAAACCGGCCCGGGCGCTGCACGAGATCGGCCTGGCGCCGGACGTTTCGGCCGCGGTCCCGACGTCGGCCGGAGTGATCGCCGAGCTGGCCGGCCTGGATCTGCGCGGGCGGTCGATCGGGGTGCAGCTTTACGGCGAGGAGCCGAACCGCCCGCTGGTCGACGCCATCGTCCGCGCCGGCGCGACGCCCCACCCGGTCGCGCCGTACGTTTATGCCTCCGCGGCCGACCAGGCCGCCGTGCGCCGCCTCATCGACGCGCTGGGCGCCGGGCGCATCGACGCCGTCGCCTTCACCAGCGCGTCGCAGATCGACCGGCTGTTCGCGGTGGCCGCCGACGCCGGCGTCGAGCCGAGCCTGCGGGCCGGGCTGGCGCGGACCCGGGTGGCCGCCATCGGCCCCATTGCCGTCGAAGCGCTGGCCGGCCACGGCGTCCGGGCCGACGTGGTGCCGGAAAAGGGCTTCGTGATGCGCCGGCTCGTGAACGCACTGGCCGACGCGCTCGGCCCGGCCAAGACATAGGAGGGCGTTGCCGCAAGGCAACGGTGAGCGGCAGCGAACCATGCCCGACGACGTGCCGCGCGGAGGCGGCCTAGCCCGCCGGGCCCGCGGTTCAGGCCGCGCCGACGATCTTCTTCAGCTCGCCCCGCGCGTGCAGGTCGCGCACGATGTCGGCGCCGCCGACCAGCTTGCCGTCCACGTAGAGCTGCGGGTAGGTCGGCCAGCTCGAATACTCCTTGAGGCCCTCGCGCAGCTCCGCGTCGGACAGGATGTTGTACGACTCGAACGGGACGCCCACCTCTTTGAGGACGCCCACCACCGCGGCCGAAAAGCCGCACTGGGGCATCGAGGGGTTCCCCTTCATGAACAGCATCACCCGTCCTTTGGCGATGGTGTCTTCGATTCGCTTCTTCAGAGAGTCGGTCACGATGTGTCTCCTTATTCGTCCGGCGTGCGCGTGGTGAGCGCCAGCGCGTGAATGGGTGCGGCCGGGCCGCGAATGACGTCGCCCAGTGCCGCGTACACCAGCTGGTGGCGCTCGACCGGCAGCTTGCCGGCGAACGCCGCCGAGACGATGGTCGCGTCGAAGTGGTCGCCGGTGCCGGTGGTGTCGACCACGTCGACCTGGGCGTCGGGCAGGGCGGCGCGGATGCGGGTCCGGATGTCGTCGGGGTTCATGGCGGTCGGCCGGGTATATACCACCGCGGCGCTATACTGGCCCTGGATGACGCTGGGGAACCGGGTGACCGTCTTGGCGACGCTGTTGGTGGCGTCGGTCTCGGCGGCATCGGGGGTCGCGGCGCTGAAGGTGCGGCGCGCCAACCTCGAGGCAGACCTCGACCGCGAGGCGCACGAGATCGCCAGCGCCCTGCAGATCGGCCTCGAGCCGGTCGATCCCGGCACCGCGGCCGACACGCTCCTCAAGCGGGTGCGCGCCGCCCGGCGCCTGGAAGAGTTCTTCCAGCTGGAGGTGCTGCAGGTCGGCAACGACCGCCGGACCGACGACGAAGCCTGGCTGCTGTTGATGAACGGCGCCGACATTCAGGACGCGCCGGTGGGGCGGGTGTTCGACTCGGCGACGGGCGAGCGGTCGTACGCGATGGCGGTTCCGCTGTTCGACGCGGCCGCGCTGGAGCTGCCCCTGCGCCACCCGGCCCGGCATCCGGCCGCCATCCTGGGGATGCGCCGCGACGCCAGCTACATCGGCGCCGAGGTGGCGGCCAGCGGGCGGCGCATCGTTCCGCTGTTCCTGGTCCTGGTGGTCGGCGTGGCGGTCGGCGTGCGCTTCGCCGTCAGCCAGATCGTCCTGCGGCCGCTGCGGCGGCTGCTGGAGGGGATCGACGCGGTCGGCAAGGGGGACCTGTCGCGCGTGATCCTGGCCGAGCGCGACGACGAGATCGGCGAGCTGGCCGGCCGCTTCAACGCGATGACGGGCAGCCTGCGCGAGGCGCGCGAGGAGACGGAGCGCGCCGCCACCGCGCGCCTGGGCCTGGAGGCCCGCCTGCGCCAGTCCGAGAAGCTGGCCACCATCGGCCAGATGGCGGCCGAGATCGCGCACGAGGTCGGGACGCCGCTCAACGTCATCGGCGGGCGGGCGCGCGCGCTGGCCAAGAAGGCCGAGCGGGCCGCGGAGGCGTCCTCGGCCGCCGACCCGAGCGACGTGGTCAAGAACGCCACCATCATCGGCGACGAGGTCGCCCGCATCACCAAGATCATCCGGCAGGTGCTGGACTTCTCGCGCCCGCGCGGCCCCACCGTGACGCGCGTGCACCTGGGCGCGGTGGTGGCCGAGGCGCTGGAGTTCTTGCGCGAGCCCATCCAGCGGCAGCGCATCCAGGTCGACGTCCGCACCATGCCGGCCCCGCCCGAGGTGCCGGGCGACCCCGACCAGATCCAGCAGGTCTGCCTGAACCTGATCACGAACGCGCTCCACGCCATGCCGGACGGCGGCACGCTGCGCATCTCGACCGAGTGCGTGGTGCGGCGCAAGGGCGGGCTGGACCTGGCGGCTCCGGCCGAGTACGCCGTCCTGGTGATCGCCGACAGCGGCCCGGGAATTCCCCCCGCCAACCGCGAGAAGATCTTCGAGCCGTTCTTCACCACCAAGGACCAGGGCCAGGGGACCGGCCTGGGGCTGGCGGTCAGCCACGGCATCGTCAAGGACCATGACGGCTGGATCGAGGTCGACAGCCCGGCCGCGGGTGGCGCGGAATTTCGCGTGTTTTTGCCGAGCGCCAGCGCCGCGGCCGGAACCGGTTTCGACGCGCCGGCGCTTGCCGAAATGGGATCGATCGGCAAGGATTGATTGGTCCACGCTCGGGCCCGCATGGCTGAACCCGCCGCCGCCTCCGAGACTGCTTCGACGCTCGTGACGGGCGGGGCTGGCCGCGCGACCATCCTGGTCGTCGAGGACGACGCCGCCATGCGCGCCTTCCTGCGCGAGGTCCTGGAAGAAGAAGGGTACACGGTCGAGGCCGCGGCCGGCGGGCGAACCGGGGTCGAGCGCGTGCGTCAAGGCGGCGTCGACCTGGTCATCTCGGACGTGAAGATGCCCGACCTCGACGGGCTGGACATGCTGCGCGAGATCAAGGCGGTGACGCCGTCGCCGCACGTCATCACCATCACCGCGTTCGGGTCCATCGACACGGCCATCCGCGCCGTGAAGCTGGGGGCCTTCGACTACATCACCAAACCGTTCGACGTCGATCAGTTGAACCTGTCGGTGCAAAAGGCGCTGGCCGAGCGCGCGTTGCGCTCCGAGGTGGCGCGCCTGCGCGACGAGGTCCAAAAGAGCTACCGGCTGGGAAATCTGATCGGCCGTTCGGCGGCCATGCAGGAGATCTTCGCGCTCATCCGGCGGCTGTCCGGCTCGGCCGCCTCGGTGCTGGTGACCGGGGCGTCAGGCACCGGCAAGGAGCTGGTGGCCAAGGCCATCCACTTCAACAGCCGGCGGCGGGATCGGCCGTTCGTGGCGCTGAACTGCGCGGCCATCCCGGACACGTTGCTCGAGAGCGAGCTCTTCGGCTACAAGCGCGGCGCGTTCACCGACGCGCGCTCCGATCGGGCCGGCATCTTCCTGGAGGCCGACGGCGGGACGATCTTCCTCGACGAGATCGCCGAGCTGTCCCCGGCGTTGCAGGCCAAGTTGCTGCGCGTCCTGCAAGAGGGCGAGATCCGGCCTCTCGGCGCGGCCCGCAGCGAAAAGGTCGACGTGCGGGTGGTCGCCGCCACCAACAAGGACCTGGAGTCGCGCCTGGCCGACGGGACGTTCCGCGAGGACCTCTATTACCGCCTGAACGTCATCCACATTCACCTGCCGGCGCTGCGCGATCGCGCCGAGGACATCCTGCCGCTGGCCGAGCATTTCCTGGCCCGCAGCACGGCCAAGGCCGCCAAGGAGGTGCGCGGGTTCCACGAGACCACGCGCAAGGCGCTGCTGGTCTACGGATGGCCGGGCAACGTGCGCGAGCTCGAGAACGTCGTCGAGCGCGCCGTCGCGCTGGCCGAGGAGACGCTGGTGCAGCCGGGCGATTTGCCCCCGGCCGTCCGCGAGCGGCGCATGACCGCCGAGGACGACCTGTCGGCCGCCGTGGCGCGGGGCCTCACGCTGGAAGAGCTGGAGCGCGAGTACATCAAGCGCGTGCTGGCCGCCGAGAGCGGCAACAAGACGCGCGCCGCGCAGCGCCTGGGACTGGACCGCAAGACGCTGTACCGGAAGCTGGAAGAATACGCCGGCGCCGGAGGCAGCCCCCCCGACGGCAGCGCGGAAGGAGCCCGATGAGCGACCTTGGCCTCATGACCGCGGAAGCGGCGCACCCCGTCAGCCTGGAAGCCCGCGCCGAACCGACCGCGGAGCTGCTGCGCGCGCCGGCCTCGGGCGCGCCCTGCGTCCACTGGCGCTTGCGGGTGGTCGAGCACCTGACCGCGCGCACCGAGCTGGTCCACGATCTCGCCTCGCCGGACAGCTTCGAGCTGGCCTGGGGCAACAGCGGCGGCGGGCGGCCGCCGGTGCGCATTCGCCTGGACCCCGAATCGGCGCGCATCGAGGCCACGCCCACCCTGCATCGGGCCGGGACGCCGGGCGCCGTGGCCGTGGCGCGGGCGTTCGGCTTCCGCGGCGACATCACCGTCGAGGAAGTCATCATCCGGCCCGGCGAGACGGTCACCGCCGAAGGCATCCTCGAAGACCTCAGCGTCGGCGCCGCTCCCTTCCGGGCGCCCGCCCACCCGCTGGCGCTGTCCGAGGCCACCGTGCGGCTGCAGACCCGCGCGCTGGCGCCGGCGATGCTGATCCCGTGGGCGTTCGGCACGGCGGCCGTCCTGCTCGGCGGCATGGGCCTCGCCACCTGGGCCGGCTGGCGCTATCACGAGGCCCACGTGCCGCCCGCCAACACCATCTGGCGGACCGTCTCCTCTCACCTGACCGCGCCCGAGCTGCCGCACCCGCGGTTCCCGTGACCCGCGCCCCGGCCGCCGCGCCGGCCGGTCAGGGATTGGCGGCGACGGCGTCGGTCTGGCGATCGGCGTGGCTGGCCGCGAAGGCCGGCAGCGCCGCCGCCGCCGCCTCGATCCGCAGCAGCGTGGGATAGGCCGCCAGATCGACGGCCAGCCGGCGCGCGGCGTAGAGCTGCGGGATCAGATAGAGGTCGGCCAGGCTGGGCGCGTCGCCGATCAGGAACCTGCCGGCGGTCTCGGCCGCCACCGTCTCGACGGCGGCCAGCCCGCGCACGTTGTACTCGCGCGGGACCGCGGCCGGGTCGGCGATCCCCGCTTCTTTCAGCCGCTGCTGCAGCACCAGGTTCTGGAACGGCTGGATCCCGGCGTTGATCATCTCGGCCAGCTGGCGGGCGCGCGCGCGCAGCCAGGGCGTCCCCGGTAACAGCGCCGGGCTCGGGAAGCGTTCTTCCAGATAGCCGAGGATCGCGATCGATTGCGCCAGCACCTGCGGCGGTTGGCCCGGCCGCTCGGCGGGCACGACCAGCACCGGCACCTGACCCATCGGGTTCAGCGCCACGAAGTCGGGGGCGCGCTGCGCGCCGGCCAAGAGGTTGACCGGGCGGCGCTCGAACGGGATCTGTTTGAAGTGCAGCGCCAGCCGCACGCGCCACGCCGAGCTGGAACGCCAGTAGTCGTAGAAGATCATCCGGGCACCACCGTCTGGTCGATGCGGCCGAAGATATCCCACCCGTCGGCGGCGCGCATCTCGATGCTCACCCGATCGCCGACGCTGAGGAACGGCGTCGCAGGACGGCCGCCGGCGATCGTCTCTCGCGCGCGCAGCTCCGCCAGGCAGGAGGCCCCGCGCGCCGGATCGTCGTTCGACACCGTGCCGCCGCCCAAGATCGTCCCCGCGCAGAAGTCGCGCGTGCGCGCCAGGTGGGCGATCAGATCGAAGAACGAGAAGTGCATCGCCCCGGCGTCCGGATCCGAGTCCAGCCGCGCGCCCCCCGCGCGCAGCACGCTGGACCGCAGCGGCAGATGCAGCCGCCCGCCGCGCCAGGCGCCGCCCAGCTCGTCGGGCGTGACCGCGAACGGCGAGAAGGCCGTGGCCGGCTTGGATTGAAAGAACCCGAAACCCTTGGCCAGCTCGGCGGGCACCAGGTTTCGCAGCGTCACGTCGTTGGCCAGCATCAGCAGCCGCACGCAGGCCGCGGCGTCGGCCCCGGCGGTCCCGCGCGCCACGTCGCCCAGGATCACCGCCACCTCCGCCTCCAAGTCCAACCCGGGGTCGCCGGGCGGCAGCGCAAGCGGATCGCGCGGGCCCAGCAACGCGCCCGAGCCGCCCTGGTAGACCAGCGGATCGCTCTCCAGCGTGGGCGGCGGCTCGGCGCCGCGGGCCTGGCGCACGAGCCGGACGTGGCTCAGGTAGGCCGAGCCGTCGATCCATTCGTAGGCGCGCGGCAGCGGCGGCCCGAGGCGCGCTTCGTCCAGCGGCTCCGGGTCGGCCGCGCCCGCGTCCAGGCGCGCCGCCAGCTCCGCCAGCAGCGGCGCCGCGCGGTTCCACCCGTCGAGGGCCGCTTGCAGCGTCGGGGCGACGCCGGAGGCGCGCGCGAAACGACGGCCGTCGCGGCCGACCACCACCAGCGTCCCGTCCCGGGTCCCGTCCCGCAGCGTCGCGAGCCTCACGCTTCGAGTGTAGTAAGCTGGCGCGCCATGTCCAAGGATCGCGCCGACGCCCCCGCGCCGCCCCCGATCGGCGATGGAAACAAGGCCGCCCTCGCCAAGCTCCGTGCCGGCATCGACGCGACGGACGACGAGCTGCTGCGCCTCCTCAATCAACGGGCAGAGCTGGTGCGCCAGGTGGCCGACCTCAAGACCGCCGCCTCGGTCCCGTTCTACGTTCCCTCGCGCGAGCGCCAGATCACCGAGCGCCTGGCGGCCGCCAACTCCGGCCCGTTCCCGACCGAGTCGATCCGTTCGGTGTTCCAGGAGATCATGAGCGCGTGCCTGACGCTGGAAAAGCGCGTCCGGGTGGCCTTCCTCGGCCCCGAGGGAACCTTCTCGGACATGGCGGTCAAGCGCCAGTTCGGCCTGTCGGCGCGCGCCATCCCGATGGGGACCATCCCGTCGGTGTTCGAGGAGGTCGAGCGCGGCAACGCCGACTACGGCGTGGTGCCCGTCGAGAACACCACCGAAGGGATGGTCACCCACACGCTGGACACCTTCCTCGAGAGCGAGCTCAAGGTGTGCGCCGAGATCGCGCTGGAGGTGAACATGTGCCTGCTGGCGCGGCACGACGTGGCCTTCACCGAGATCGAGCGCGTCTATTCGGTTCCCATCGCGCTGGCGCAGGTGCGGCGCTGGCTGGGCGCCAACCTGCCCTCCGCGTCGCTGGTCGAGACCCGCTCGACGGCGGACGCCGCCCGGCGCGCCCGCGACGACGCGCGCGCCGCCGCCGTCGGCTCGGAGCTGGCGGCGAAGCTGCACGACCTGGTGGTGCTGCGCCGGAAGATCGAAGACATGGCCCACAACATGACGCGGTTCCTGGTGCTGGGGCGCGACCAGGCCGAGCCGACCGGCCGCGACAAGACGTCGCTGCTGCTGGTGACGCGCGACGAGGCGGGCATCCTCTACCGAGTCCTGGGCGCCTTCGCCGAGCGCGGCCTCAACATGACCAAGATCGAGAGCCGCCCCTCCCGCCGGCGCCCCTGGGAGTACGTGTTCTTCGTCGACATCGACGGGCACGAGCGCGACGCGCCGGTGAGCGCGGCCATTGCCGAGGTTCAAAAGGCGTCCGAGACGGTGAAGGTGCTGGGCTCGTACCCGCGGGCCGAATCGCGCGCCTGACCTCATTTTCAGTCCGCGCGCGTCGCAACAGCCGAACCCCGCGCCTGGCGCGGCCGTCCGTCGACAAACCGCGAAATTCCGAACAGTGTTGCGGACCTTGCAACAAGGCCCGCCCTCAAGGGCCGTTTTCGCGCAGTCGATGACAGTCTCGAAATGTCCAGACGAATGTTGCTGGTCGACGCCGACGCCGCGCGGTCCGAGCGCGTGGCGCGCCTCGGCCGAACGCTCGACTGGATCGTCGACGTCGCGCCGGGCGCCGCCGACGGGATCGCCCGGCTCGGCGCGACGCCGTTCGACCTCTGCCTGATTCACCTGGCGCTGCCCCCCACCGAGGCCACCGCGCTGGTGCTGAAGGCGCGCACCTGCCGTCCGGTGGTGGCCACCGCGGCCATCGACGCGCACGGGGGCGGCGCGGTCGAGGTGCTGCGCGCCGGCGCCGCCGAGGTCATTCCCCTGCCCCGCCGGCCCGAGCAGCTGGCCGCCGTCTCGGCCCGCCTGCTGGAACGGCGGGCTCCGCCTCGCCTCTCGGGGCCGCCCCTCATCGTCGGCGACGACCCGGCGCTGGCGAACGCGCTGACCGACCTGGATCGGCTGGCCGGCTCCGACATGCCGGTCCTGATTCGCGGCGAGACCGGCACCGGGAAGGCCACCATGGCCCGCCTGCTCCACGCCGCCGGCCCGCGGCGGGGCGAGCGGTTCGTGGCCGTGAACCTGGCCGCCGTGCCTCCCGAGCGAGCGGAAGCGCAGCTGGCGGGTTAGGCCATTTGCAGCGGCTGGCTGGCGGCAGCGCGTAACGGGACGCTGTTCCTCGACGAGATCGACGTGCTGTCGCGCCACGCGCAGCAGACCCTGGTCGAACGGCTGGTGGCGGCACGCCAGACCGTGCGGGTGGTCGGCGCCACCCGCCACCCGCTGGCCGGGCTGGTGGAACTCGGCATCCTCGACCCCGAGCTGGCCGCCTTCTTCGGCGGGTCCACCATCCAGCTGCCTCCGCTGCGGGCGCGGCGTACCGACATCCCGACGTTGGCCGAGCACTTCCGCCGCGAGGTGAACGCGCGCGAAGGGCGCCGGGTCCCCGGCTTCGCGCTGGACGTGATGCGCCGGTTCTCGCAGCACGACTGGCCGGGGAACGTGCGCGAGCTGCAGAACCTGGTCGAGCGGCTGGTGATCACCGCCGGGACCCGCATGGTGGTGATGAACGATCTGCCGTCGCGGCTGCGGATCCAGGTGCTGGACTTCGAACAGGCCGCGCGCAGCCTGCCGCCCGACGGGATCGATCCGCGCGAGCTGCTGGCGGAGCTGGAGGCGCGCTTCATCGCCGAGGCGATGGGTGCGACCAGCGACGCCGATGGAGGAGCTTTGGTCTCACAGAAGCCGCGCCGCCGTTACGTGGCTTAAAGGAGCAGAACACACACACTGTCCGTCGGTGAGCGGGTGGCCCGCTCACGCGCGCCGAACGCCTTTCACGTCGGGGATCTGGAGACCGTCATCCGGATGACGGTGTCAAGGAATCCAAACCGCCAACCGGTTGACGGTCGGGCGCCGGCGGCCAGGACAAAACCGCGGCGCGCCGCGGGCAACGCCCAGCCACGGACGTGGCATGCGACGTGCTGAGTGTCTGGGCATGAACACGAAGCGGAGACCTGCCCAGAAGACGACTGGGACCAGTGCGTCGACGAAGTCGGCCGGCAAGACGGCGAGCAAGAAGCTGTCGAAGAAGGATCTCGTTGCCCGGCGCAACGAGTACGCGGCGAAGTTCTTTCCCTACATCGAGAAGGTTGCGCGGCGCCTGGCGCGCCGGCTGCCCGCCCACGTCGAGATCGACGACCTGATCTCGTCGGGCGTGATCGGGCTGATGGAGGCGGCCGAGCGGTTCGACCCGAGCCGCGTCGATCGATTCGAGGCGTTCGCCGAGTTCCGGATCCGCGGCGCCATGCTGGACGACCTGCGCTCGCGCGACACGCTGTCGCGTGACATGCGCCGGCTGTCGAACGAGCTGCGCGAGGCGACCCGCCGGCTGGAGGCCCAGCTGGGCCGCACCCCGGACCACGAGGAGATCGCCAAGCGCCTGGGCGTGGGCGTCGAGGAGCTGTACGCGCGCCAGCAGAAGCTCTCGGGCTCGTCGGTGGTGGGCATCGACGACGCCGGCCCCGACCTGCTCGAGCGGACCGGCGACACCTCCGCCGACGACCCCTTCGAGACGGCTTCGCGCCGCGAGATGCTGGACCGCCTGGTGACCGGCATCGGGCAGCTCCCCGACAAGATGCAGCAGGTCCTGTCCCTCTATTACTGCGACAATCTGAACCTGAAAGAGATCGGCAGCGTGCTGGGCGTGACCGAGTCCCGGGTCTGCCAGATCCACGGTGAGGCGACGCGCAGGCTGCGGGATCAATTGGGGGATCTGGCCGCCGAAGCCGCCGCCTGACCCGCGCCCGTCCGGGCTGACCGGCCGGGGCCCCGAACGCCTGCGGTTCGCGCCGCGGGTGTGTCAGGAACCCGGCCAGGCCCACGTGCATTTTTTTCTAAAGGGGTCAGCCACCCCCTCCGATGGTGTAGGCATGAGCGACACCAACAAGTACATGACGCACCGGCGGCCCCCTGCGCGCGCGATCGCCGCGCCGCCCCTGTCGGCCCTGGGCGTCAACTCGCCGGCGCGCGTCGAGGCGCTGCGCCGGCTGGTCGCCGCCGGCCAGTACCAGGTCAGCCCCCGCTGGCTGGCGACGCGCATCTTCCGCGCCGCCGGCGTCCCGCTGCCGAAGTAACTCTCACTCGTCGCGGCCCAGCGCCTTCAGCAGCTGGGCGCGCGCCGTCGACAGCTGGTAGTCGGCCTGGACCTTCTGGGCCGCCGCGGTGGTGACCGCGATCTGCGCGTCGCCCAGCTCGATGATGCTCCCGACCCCGGTCGTGTAGCGCCCCTCCGCCAGCCGCAGCCGGTCGCGCGCGTTGACCAGCGCGTCCTCGGCCGCCGCGATCGCCCCCTTGGACGCGCGGATCCCCAGCCGCGCCTGCTCGACGTCCAGCCGCACCTGCTGCCGCTCGGTCTCGAGCTGGGCCTGCGCCTGCTGGACCTGCCCTTGGGCCTGGCGAATCTGGGCCTGGATCGCGCCGCCCTGCAGGAACGGAACGCTCAGCAAGGCCAGGCCGCTGAAGTTCCAGGTCATGCGATCGAGGTAGGGGCCGCTCTCGTTCAGGCTTCCCGACAGCGACAGGTTCGGCCAGTTCATGTCGTGCGCCGATCGCAGGCTCAGCTGCTGGCTCTGCAGGTTGAGGCGCAAGCTGGCCATCTCGGGGCGGCTCCGCTTGGCGTCGTCGACCAGAGTCTCGACGGTCGCCTCTTCCCCGTCGAGGGGCGGCAGCTCGTCGTTCGAAAGGTCGTAATCGAACGACCGCTCGACCCCCATCGCCTGATTGAGCATGGCGCGCGCGACCGCGTAGTTGTTCTCGGCGTTGATGACCTGGAGCTGCGCCGTCGCGCGGTCGGCGCGCGCTTGCGACAGGTCGATGGCCGGGTGCGTGCCCACCTCGACGAAGCCCTGGACCTGCGCCAGGTGCTTCTCCTGGTTGGCCAGGGTGTCGCGGGCGACGCCCACCATGTCCTTGGCGGCGCGGGCCGTGAAGAAAGCGACCCGCGCGTTGTAGGCGACCTGCGCCTCGGTGACGTGCACCGATTCGCCGGCGGCGTCGGCCGCCAGGTTGGCCGCCTTCCAGCGGTTGATCGTCTCGCCGAAGTCGTAGACCATCTGGCTGGCGTTGAGCCCGAACCGCCAGAGCGGCTCGGTGGACCACGAGGTGCTGCCCTGGGCCGCGAGCGGCACGGTGCCGCCGGGCTGCGGCACGAAGTTCGACGTGGCGCGGGTGTACGAAGCCGTGCCGTTCAATTGCGGCAGCAAGGACGCGCGCGCGCCGGCCGCGGCCCCCAGCGCGCTGGCGGCGCTGCCGCGCGCCAGCTCCAGCGACGGGTGATGCGCGCGCGCCGCCCGAACCGCGTCGGCCAGCGTCACCAGCGGCGGGCCGGCGGCCGCCTCGGG
>JAICYS010000058.1 GCA_025934105.1 Myxococcota bacterium
CAAGCTGCTGGAAGGCGCGCTGGCGCTGCTTCCGCCCGCCCCTCGGGGCGCCGACCTGGAACGCGCCATCTCGCTCCGGCGGGAGATGGCGCGGGCCCTTCCCGGCGACCGGCGCGACGCCGAAGCGCTCGCCCATCTGCTGGAGCAAGCGGGCCGGCCGGAACAGGCCGCCGCGGCCCTGGACCAGGGCCTCGCCCACCCTTCCCTCGACGTGGCGCTTCGCGCGGCGCGGCTCCGTGGCTCGTCGGCCGATCCCGCCGTCGCCGCCCAGGCCGCGGCTTCGCTGGACGCGCTCCTCGATGAGGTCCGCGACCGCCGCCAGCGCGGGCGCATCTGGGCGGCGGCGCGCGACGTGGCGCGGGCCCGCGGGACGCTGGCGGGACTGGCGGAACGGCTGGCGCGCGACCCCGGCATCGGCGAGTGGGACCTGCTGGGCCAGGTGCGCGCCGACCTGGGCGACCTCGAGGGCGCGCTCGCGGCGACCCGCCGCGCACACGCGCTCGAGCCCCGCGACGCCGCCGTCGGCCGCCGGCTGATCGCTCTACTCGACCGGACCGGACGCCCGCTCGAAGCGCGCCAGGCCGAGGAAGAGATGGTCCGGCGGCTCCCGGCCGACGTCCAGCTCGCCACGGAGCTGGCGGAACGACAATGGCAGGCGGGCGATCGTCCGGCCGCCTCGGCCACGTTCGATCGCGCGCTGGTCCGGTTCGCGCGGCAACCGGCCGCGTTGCAGTCCTTGGCGGAGGTGGCCAGCGGCTGGCATGACAACGCGCGGGCGATTCGGGCCTGGACTCTGCTCGGCCGGCGGGACCCGCAAAACGAGGTGGCCGTGCTCGGGCTTGGCGAAGCGCAGTTTCAGGCCGGCGATCGCCGGGCCGCGCGCCGCACCTGGGGCAACGTGCGGCGGAGGGCCAGCTCGCCCGCCGCCGGCCACCTGCGCCTGGGCGAGATCTTGCTGGACCACGATCTGGCCAACGACGCGCGAGACGAAGCGCGCGCCGCCGCGGCCCTGGAGCCACGCGCGCCCGCGCCGCATCGGTTGCTGGCCCGTATCGCCGAGAGGGTGCACCAGACGGATACGGCCGTCACCGAGTGGGACCAGGTGCTGGAGCTGGCGGCCGGGCAGGCGGCCGCCGACGCGGCGGCCGCCCGGCACGAAGCCCGGTCTCGCCTGCTGGCGCTGCTCGCGGGTGAGGGGCGGGGCAAGCTGGCGGCCCGCATTCGGGCCCTGCGCGAGACCGTGACCGCCCACCCCGACGACCTGGAGTCGGCCCTGTTTCTCGCCGAGGCGCAACAGCGCGCCGGCGACCTCAGGGCCGCCGCCGCCACCCTCAGCAAGTTGGCCGACGGCGGGCGCCCCGAGAGCGCGACCGCCGTGGAGGCGGGATTTACGTTGGTGCGGCTGCTGAAGCGCCAGGGCCGGCTGACCGAGGCCGAAGCGGAACTGGATCGGCTGGCGCGCGTCGCGCCGGCCCGTGCCCGCGAAGCCGATCTGCAAGCGGCGGAGATCGCGCTGGCCCGGCACGATCGAGCCGGCGCCCTGGCGCGCGCGAACGCCGCCGCGGCGGGAGCGGACCCGGCCGGCCTGACCCGCGTCGGAGAGATCCGCGAACAGGCGGGCGACGATCGCGGCGCGGCCGACGCCTACCGCGCGACTCGGTCGAATCCCGACGCGCCGCCGACCGCCGCTTTGGCCCTGGCGCGGCTGCAAGAGCGCCACGGTGACGCCGCCGGCGCCGCCGCCACTTTGGAGGCGCTGCTGCAGGCGTCGCACGACGATGCGTCGGTCGGCGATGCAGCCCGGCGCGCGGCCGGCGTCGACGAGCTGCTGGGCCGGTTGCCCGCGCTGGCCGAGTCGCTGGCGCGCGCCGATCCGGACGGCGGCAGCGCCCCGGCGCGGCGGCGCGCGTTGCTGGACGTCCTGGCGCGGATCGCCCCGCCCGCCGCTTCGGATCGCGCCGCGCGCGCGGCGTGGACCCGTCTCGGCCGGCTGGCGCTTCGGCCGCTGCTCGACATTCTCTCGGTCGACGGCGACACGCCGGACCGCCGGGTGGTCGAGCTGTTGGGGCGACTGGGCGACGGTGACGCCGCGCCGGCGCTGGCCCGCATCGCCGGACACGCACTGGAGCAGGGCTCCGGCCGCGACACGCGGCGCGCGGGATTCGCCGGGCACGAGACCGCCATCGCCGCGCTGGCCGCTCTGGCGCGGCTCGGGGATGCGCGCGGGTTCGACCTGCTGGCACGCGCCGCGGAAGACCCCTCGCCGTCACTGCGTCGGATCGGCCTTTGGGGCGTGGGCCGCATCGGCGATTCGCGCGGCATCAAGATCTTGTCGCGCGCGCTGGACGAGGCGCAGGTCGACCTTCAGGTGCTGGGCTGCCTGGGCCTGGCCCGGGCCGCGCGTCCGGCAACCGCCGCCACGCTGGCCCGGATCGCCCAAGATCCGTCGCGCGCGCGCCCGGTTCGCCTCGCCGCCGTGGCGGCGCTGGGGCGCATGGGCCCAGCCGGCATCGAGACCTTGCTGGACTTGGTCGACAGCCCCGACACCGAGCTGGCCCAGGCGGCCGCGCTGGCGGCCGGGGCGACGCACGATCCACGCGTCCCCATGGCGCTGATTGCACGGGTGCTGCTGCCCGGCCGCCGGGGAACCGCCGGGACCCCCGACATGTTGTGGGCTCTCGCCGTCTGGGGCGAAGCCGCTGAGGTGGATGAAGACCGGCCCCTGCCCGTCGCCGACGCTTCCGCGGGCGTGCCCTCGACCACCGAATTGCTGGCAGCGGTGCTGCCGGGCAGCGCGAACGTCGATCCCACCGCGCTCTGGCGAACCCACGTCCCGGAGATCACGCGCCTGCTCGGCGAGGCGCTGGCGGCGCCGGGTGAGGGACGGCGTGCCGCCCTGCGCGCGCTCGACAGCCGGCCGGACGAGCCGGGTCTGGGCGCGCTGCTCCCGGCGGCGGACGAGCCCCTGCCCGCCGAAACCGCGCAGGCCGCGCGCGAAGTCGCGGCCGCGCTGGCCGACGGCATCGCCGACGCGCTCGACGACCCGGATCGCGGCGCGCGGGCGGCGGCGATCAGCGTCCTCGCCAAGCTGGGTGACCGGCGAATCGACGCCAGCCGGGTCGCCGACGCTGTCGCCGACGGTGACGCAGAGCTGGCGGACGCGGCGCTCACCGCCGCCAGCCTCCTGGTGCGCGCCAACCCGGCGGCCGCCGCCGAGCTGGCCGCCGCGGTTTCACCCCTGGCGCGCGACGACGGCCAGGGCCGCGGGTGGCGCACGCGGTTGGCGGCGGTCCGCGTGCTCGCCCAGTTGGGACCGGCCGGGCGAGAGGCGCTTCGTGCCGCGGCGGCGGACCGCGACCCGCTGGTGCGCGCCGCGGCGCAGGCGGCGGCGCGGCGTCGAATCAACGCGGTTGGCGGCTCGGCTTGACTTGCCGGCGCGGCGGTCGAAAATGCGAGAGCCGGGGTTACCACCGGTCCGAGGCCAAACGATGCTCTGTCCGAACTGCGGCGCCGACGTCCCGACCGGCTTCCGCTTCTGCGGAAGCTGCGGGACCAAAATCGACGCCGGCGCCGCACCCGCCCGCACGATATTCTTCGGCGGCAACCAGCAGGCGCCCGGACGCGCCAAGCTGACCGTCATCAAAGGCGAAGGCGTCGACGGCGTCACCTATCTGCTGAACGCGACCGAGCACCTGGCGGGTCGGACCGAAGGGGCCATCATCTTCCCCGACGATCCGGTGCTGTCGCCGCGGCACGCCACCTTCACCTACCGCGACGGCAAGTTGCACGTCGTGGACGAGGGCTCGGTGAATGGCGTCTTCGTCCGGATCAAGACGCCGATGGTGCTGGGATCCGGCGCCCTGTTCTTGATCGGCGAGCAGCTGTTGCAGATCGAGCCCTCGCCGCCCGATCTGGGGCCACAGCCCGACGCCGAAGGAACCTACTTTTACGCCAGCCCCAAGCGGCCATCCAAGATGAAGCTGATCCAGCGGCTGCGGGGCGGCGAGATCGGCATGATTTACCGTTCCCGGAACGAAACCATCTCGATCGGGCGCGAGGGGAATGACGTCAACTTCCTGGATGACCCCTTCATCTCGGGGCGTCACGCGCAGATCACGATGGGCCTCGACGGGCAGGTCACGTTGACGGATCTCGGGTCGAAGAACGGGACGTTCGTGCGCATCAGCGACGAGATCGCCCTCGAGCACGGCGATCACATCTTCCTGGGACAGCAGCTGTTGCGCGTCGAGGTCAGCTGATCGCGACCGGCGCGCTTCCGACCAGAATTGGGAGTCCGCGAATTGACGGTGGGGGCCGGCCATGTTAGTTGCCATAGGCTGACCGGGGGTCGATTTGATCACCTGCAACCGCTGCGGCAAGGAAAATCAGGACCACTACAAGTTTTGCCTGGGTTGCGGCAGCGAGCTGGTGAAGCCGGCGGCCGCGGCAGCGCCCATTCCCGCGCCCGCGCCTGCATCGGCCACCCCGCCCGCGCCCGAACCGTCCTTGGAGACCGCGCGCACGATCCTGCCGCCGGGGCCGCCAGCCTCGGCCGTGGCGGGTGAGTTGCGCACCTCGTCGGCCGCGGGCGCCAAGCCGAAGGGCGGCATCCCCTGGGGCGATTCGCCGAAGATGCCGGCGCCGATCCCCTTCAGCCTGCCGCCCAATCCTCTCGGCGCCGCGACGCCGGGACCGCGGGTGACCGGGGGTGTCACGAACGGGGGAAACGCGGCCTCCATCGTGACCCCGCCGCCTGTGCTGTCGCGCCCAACCGCGGGCGCTGGCCCAGCCAACGTGGCCGCGGCGGCGATGGCACCGACGCCGCCGCCCGTCATGTCGGGCCAGGCTCCGGCTGGCGAGATCGCGTGCCCGACGTGCGGAAAGTCGGTGCAGCCCGGGTTCGCCTTCTGCGGAGGTTGCGGAACCCGGGTGGCGCGCCAGGCCAGCGCGCCCCAGGCAGTCCTGGCGGCACCCCGGACCATGTTCATGGCCGGCTCCGGCGCGGCCGCGCCGGCCGCCGTGCCCCGCGGCCGGTTGATTCTGATTCGCCCGGACGGGTCCGAGGGCGGCGCGCACCCCCTGCACGACGGCGAGAACATCATCGGCCGCGGCCAGGCGCCCCTGTTCGATGCCGACGCATACCTGTCGCCGCGCCACACGCAACTCGCCGTCGGCCCCGACGGCGTGACGATTCGGGACCTGCAGAGCCTGAATGGCGTGTTTTTGAAGATCACCGGCGAAGAGCCGCTGGAATCGGGCGACATCTTCCGGATCGGGCAGGAATTGCTGCGGTTCGAGGTGATCTCGCCGCCTCAGCCTCTGGAAGACGGCACCGAGATCATGGGGACGCCCAACCCGGGTTTCTGGGGGCGCCTGTCGGTGATCGTCGGCCGGGACGTCGACGGATCGGCGTTCCCGCTGTTCGGTGAATCGATCGTCCTCGGCCGCGAGCGCGGCGACATCCTGTTTCCCGAGGACGGCTACGTGTCGGGGACGCACTCGCGGATCGCGCTGCACGGCGACCGCGTGTTCCTGACCGATCTCGGCTCGTCCAACGGGACGTTCTTGCGGCTCCGCCACGAACGCGTCGTGCCGACCGGATCGTTCCTTCTGATGGGCCAGCAGCTTTTCCGGCTGGAAGTACGGTAGGCGCCGCGCACGTCATCGCGACCGCGACCTCCGGACGGTCGCCTCGAGCCGATGCCGTTCCGTTCGCGGTCCGCTTGATCGCCGGCCGACGATCCAGCCCGCTGGTCTACGCCGGCCCGCCCTTCCGGGCCTCAAGGGGCCGAAGTGAACTCGGGGCCGGTTCCCCGCCTCGCCATCCGGCCGCTCGCCGCGTATCCGACCGGCAGGCCCTAGTGGGCCTTCTTCTCGACTTCGATCTTGTTGCCGGCCGAGTTCTTCTGGCCGCCGAAGAAGGCCTGGCGCGCGTTGTCGCTGGCCGCGGGCTCGACGTAGCGGAACCCATTCGGGATCTTGAAGGTGCTCCCGTCGTCGAACATCACGGTGACGTCGACGGGACCTTTGTCGTTCGCCGGGGTGACGACCCGAATCTTGTTCGTGGAGGCGATGGTGACCGTTTCGGACTTCTTGTGCCCGAACTTCACCTCGGCCTGCGTCTTGCCGGGCTGGAAGCCCCCGCCGTTGATGGTGATCTCTTCGCCGCCCGCAGTCGTCCCCTGCGGCGGTTCGAGCGATTCGACCTTCAGCGGCCCGCCGCTTTGGTTACAGGACGCGATCGTCACGAATGCAGCCAGGGACAGGGCGAAACCGAGAACACGCTTCATCGTGCGTTGCCTCCCGTGCGAGGGAAACCGACCATATCCCCGCGTAACCAGACGGTCAACAAGATCGGGTCTGGCCAGCCCCGATCCTGTCGACGCTCTCCGGGAAAGCCTTCTCAGAGGGATTCGCGCTTGGCCATCGCCCGGCGCATCTTCACCAGTGCCTGCTCCTGGAGTTGACGCACCCGCTCGCGCGACAGGCGGTACTCGTCGCCGATCTCTTTCAGCGTGCGCTCCCGGTCGTTCACCAGGCCGAACCGCTTCCGCAAGATGTCCGCCTCGATCGGCTTGAGGGCCGACAAGAACTTCAACATCTCCGTCTGGGTCTCGCTGGAGGCCATCTGCTCGGGCACGGCCGGCCCCTCGTTGGGGTCGACCAGCACGTCGATGAGCCGGCGCCCGTCCTCGTCGGAGATGGGGCGGTCCAACGAGACCGGCGTCTCGGACAGGAACGTCTTCATCTTCTCCAGCTTCTCGGGTTCGATGCCGGTCGCCGCGGCGATCTCATGCGTCGTCGGCGCGCGCTCCAATTTGGACTGGAGCTCGCGCTGGGACTTCGCGATCCGGTGATAGGCGTCGATCATGTGGACCGGCAACCGCACCGCGCGCCCCTTGTCGGCCAGCGCTCGACTGATCGCGTGCCGGATCCACCAGCTCGCGTAGGTCGAAAACCGGAACCCGCGGCGGTAGTCGTACCGTTCGACCGCCTTCATGAGGCCGATGTTTCCCTCCTGGATCAGGTCGGCCAGCGGCAAACGCCCGTGGTTGAAGCGCCGCGCGATCGAGACGACCAGCCGCAGGTTGGCCTTCACGAACTCGTTCTTGGCCGCCTTCAGCTTGAACGCCTTGGTCGACACGATCCGAACGTAGTCGGCGAAGGCCTTGGTCGCGGTCGAGAACGGCACCGCCCCCTCGAACGGCAGGCCCTGCACGGCGCGCCCCACCCTCTGAATCTCGGTCAAGGCCGCGTCCAGATAGATGCGGTCGATGTCGAGCGCCCGGAGCTTCACCGCCAGCGCCGCCGCCGTCTTCTCGAACTTGCCACGCGCCGGAATCGACGAGCGCTTGCGCGCGCCCGCCGCCGCCACGCGGTAGGCCTTCGCTTCAGGCAACTGCTTGCCGAGCTCGCGCTCGACCACGTCCATCGTCCAGTCGCTGCCGGGCGCAAACGCCAGGATGGTCCGCCAGAGGTCCAGCTCGAGCTCCTCGATATTCCGCGCCGTTTCGAACTCTTGCTCGGGACGCAGCACGTCGAGCTCCGCCATGTCGCGGAAGTACATCGCCAGGAAGCTGGCCGGCTCGTCGTCGCCGCGGCGCTTCGCCTTGGCGCCCTCGGCCTCCGGCGCCTCTTCCTCTTCGTCCTCGTCATCCTCTTCGTCGGCGTCCTCGGCGGCGGCCGCGGTAACGCCGCTCACCTCGTCGGTCTCGTCCGTTTCGAGCTCGATCTCGGGCGTGGCGCCCAGCTCGGCCTCCGGCTCGACCTCGTCGAGGACGGGCACACCCGACGGCAGTCCCAAAGCTTCGGGCTCGAGCGCGGTGTCATTGGCAGGCACCGGCGCGCGCCCCGTCGAAAATGCGTTCATCGCGGTCTGCTTGACCTTTGTCTCGCGCCCCGGTTTTACGGGGGCAGCCGCCCGCTTGCGGCTCGTCTCGCCACCGCGCGCCTTCCGTGCCAGCTTCACTTTTGCTCCTCGTGCGCCCATCGTGATTGTCTCCGTCGAGCCGCGTCGCGATCCAGACACATCTGGACCCGTGAGGGGTATACGGCCGGGGCTCGAAAAATATTCCGGGCCTCGCCGCGGCGTGACTCGTAGGCTTCGATGCTTGCGCCGTCGCTTTGGTTGCAACCTGGCCATGCCCGGAACATGGGGACCAGTGACACGGGCACAATGGCGGCGCCACTGTTTTCGAGCGGCAGGCTGACGCGACGTATTAAGTTTCGCCGTCTTGCGGCTTTTCGGCCAAAACCAGCAGGTTGCGGGAGGCGCTCCCGAAGAAGTCTCCCCGCGTCGACAGATGGCCTGAGACGTCGATCACGCGAAAGCCAGCCTGGCGCAGCAGGCGGCCAATCTCGTGCAGGCTGTAGGCGCGGATCGACAGCTCTTGCTCGAGCTGCCGGCCGTCGTCGAAGACGATCGATCGGTGGGTGTTGATGCGGCTGGTGTGGAAGTTGAAGTCCACCTCCTCCAGCACGACACACCCGGTCCCCTCCCACCACACTCGCAAGGGGAGATCGCCGACGAGGTAGTCGCGATTGACGATGTCCAGCAGCAGTCGGGCGCCGGGCTTCAGCGCGCGGCAGATCCGCTCGGCCACCCGGAGGTTCGTCTCTTCATCGAAGTAGCCGAACGAGGTCAGCATGGAATAAGCGCCGTCGAACTGCTGCTCGAAGGTCATCTCGCGCATGTCGGCGTGGACGAAGTTCACGGACAGCGAGCGCTTTTGTGCCTCGTCGGCCGCCCGGATCAGCAGCGGCAGGGAAAGGTCGAGCCCGGTGACGTTGTAGCCCCGCTGCACGAGCTCGATCGCATGGCGGCCGTATCCGCACGCCACGTCCAGCAGCTCGCCGCCGGCCGGGCAGTTCAGGGCGGCGGAGAGAAACTCGACCTCGCGCATCGTCTGATCCGCGCGCAGGAACGGCAGCGTCCGGAGGTAGTCCTCGTCGAAGATCTCTTCGAACCAGGGCTTCGACCGCTTGGGCCGGCGCGGGCGCTGGGACAGCGGCTCGGGCAAGACCTGCAGCGCGGGCAGCAGAGGCGCCGGGGTATCCGAGGCCGGGGACGGCGTCGCCGGGCGCGGCTCCACCGGGGCGGACGCTTTGGCGAAACTGCCAGGGATCGGAGGCGGCGTCGGGCTGCGGCCGGCCGGCACGCGTCCGGCGTCGCCGGGCGTGGACAGCCCGTCGGCGTCGGACGTCTCCTCGACCTCGACCTCGTCGACGCCCTCGACTTCGGCCTCGAGGGACGCGTCTGGCCCGACGGGCGCCGGCGTCTCGATCACGGGGTTCGCGAGATCCGACGACGCCGCGCTCCCTTCGCTGGCCATCGGACTCTCGGGCAGGGCGCCCTCGACGGCGGAAACGATCGAGTCGGCGGCGGACTCGATCCCGGGGGCGGTGAACGGTTCGGCCGCCGGAGCGGTGAACGGCTCGGCCGCCGGGGCGGTGAACGGCTCGAGGATCGGGTCGGGCGGCGACTCGGCCACCGCGTCGCCCGATGCCTCCAGAGCCGAGTCCGCCGGCGCTGGCGGGTCCACCGGAAGCTCGACCGCGTGATCCCAAGGGGTCTCGTCCGCGGGCTCGGGCAGCGCCTCGACGGGCAGCGGCGGCGGCGTGGGTGCCGGCGTCGGAATTGCGCCAATCGGGACGGGGGTCGCGACCACGGCCACCGGAGGCGGAGTCGGCACGTCGTGGGCAGGCGCCGCGATCGGTGGCGGCGTCGGCCCCGGCACGTTCATCTCCGGCGGAGGCGTCAGAGGGCCGGAGTCCAGAGCGCGCACGGCAGCCGCCTCGGCCGCGAGAACCGCCGCTTCCGTGTCCAGGTCGGGGGCGGCAAACGGGCTGTCGGCGGGAAGCGGCGGCGGGATCGAGCCGCTCTGCAGGCCGTCCACGAGGTCCACGGGGGTCGCGCCCAGCGGCTCGCCTCGCGGTTCGGGCAAGGGCGTGACCGGGTTCGAGGCGAGCGCGGCCGGGTCAAGCGTCGGCCGCGGCGTTGGCAGATCGGGCGTCACCGAATTCGGCGCCAGGGCGGACGCGTCCACCGCCGGACGCGGCGTGCCCGGCGGCGTCAGGGGCCTCGGCGCCGCGGCGGACGCGTCCAGCGCGGGACGCGGCGTGCCCTGCGGTTGCGTCAGGGGCTTCGGCGCCACAGCGGACGCGTCCACCGCCGGACGCGGCGTGCTTGGCGACGGCATCAGGGGCTTCGGCGCCACAGCGGATGCGTCCACCGCCGGACGCGGCGTGCTTGGCGGCGGCGTCAGGGGCTTCGGCGCCGCAGCGGACGCGTCCACCCCCGGCTGCGGCGTGCCCGGCGGCGGCGTCAAGGGCTTCGGCGCCGCGGCGGAGGGGGCCAGCGCCGGCCGCGGGGTCGAGGGAGCCGGCGTCGCCGGGCTGGACGCGACGGCGGATGGGTCCGTCACGGGAGCCGGCGTCAGGGGCCCCGACGCCAGGCCCGACGAATCCGTTGTCGGCCGCGGCGTGGCCGTCGCCGACGACGGTCCGACGACAATGGGCGTCGGCGGCAATTGAAGCGGCACACCGCCGATCGGCGTCAGCCGCGGCTGTGTGATCGTCCGCTTGCGTACGGTCGGCGTCGAGAAATCCCCGCTGGCGATCCCGATCGGCCCGCTTCGCTCGCGCGGGATGCCGGGTCGGGACCGGCGCCCGCCGTCCTTGCGCTTGTCCGACTGGCTGTCCTCGTCCGTGGGAACGCGCACCGGCACCGGCGTCTCGGCCGCACCGTCTGCCGTCACTGGCCGGCGCGAACTGTCATCCTGCGCTTTGGCCACGGCATCAACCTCGGGGCACCGCGGTGGTCCCCGCCGGCAGCGCGCGCCCGATGGCGATCCCCATCTTCATCGCCGCGCCTCCGGCGACCGGCGCCAGTTCGACGCGTCCGGGTTCGAACACGGCGATGGTCGTCGAGCCCAGATGGAAAATCCCCAAGTCCTCGCCGCGCCGGATGGGACGCGGCTGGTCGTAGCGGCGGTGCTGAACGCCGGCGTGCAAGAAGCTGTGATGGTGCGTCGCCACGTCGGGATCATACGAGACGGTCACGTGTCCGACTCCCACGGCGGCCACCATGACGACCCCGCACAGCCCCCCCTGCTCCATTTCAATCAGAGTCACGAGCCGCTCATTCCGAACGAACAGGCCGGGCTCGCAGGCGACGCTCTTGGCGCTCACCGAAAACAGCGACCCCGGCAGGTGCCGCCATCCGATCACGCGGCCGGCCACCGGCGCGTGAACGCGGTGGTAATCCTTGGGCGAAAGATAGGTGATGAGGTAGGCGCCCCCCTGCAGGCGGGCGGCGCTCTCCGGGTCGCCGAGGAGGTCGGCCAGCGAAAACGAGGTCCCCTTGGCCTGAATCAACTTCCCCTCGACCGCCAACCCGCACTCGACGACCACCCCGTCGGCCGGCGACACGATCGCGTCCGGCGCACCGGCGATCGGGCGGGCATCGGCCTTGAGCCGGCGGGTGAAGAAATCGTCGAACCCCGTGTAGTCCTCGAGGGGCTTTTCAGCCTCGTCCACGTCGATGCCATACATCGACGCGAACTGCGACAGCATGGTCCGGCGCAGCCGGCGCGGGATGTCGCGCGCGGCACCCCAGCCGATCACGTCCGATACAGCGCGCTTGGGCACGATGCGCCACATCGAGCGCCGGGCGCGGTCGCTGAATGAGAGGCCACCCATCGGGAGAAGAGCGGAGCCGCCGACGCGTCCGCGAACTCACGATTTTAGGCGAGTTGGCGCAAGCGGGCAAGGGCGGCGGGGCGTCCAGAAACGCGAAAAGGGGACCCGAAGGCCCCCTTTTCGCCGTTTCGCTCGACCAGCGACTTCGCGAATCGCGTCTTAGTTGTCGAAGTAGAGCGCGAACTCGTAGGGGTGCGGGCGCAGCCGGAGCGCGTCGACCTCGTTTTCGCGCTTGTAGTCCAGCCAGGTCTGGATGACGTCGGGCGTGAAGACGTCACCCTTCAGCAGGAAGGCGTGATCCTTCTCGAGCGCCCGGAGCGCCTCGTCCAGCGAACCCGGTGCTTTCGGCACGTCCTTGAGCTCTTCGGGAGCCAGGGCGTAGATGTCCTTGTCCAGCGGCTTGCCCGGGTCGATCTTGTTCTGGATGCCGTCCAGGCCGGCCATCAGCATCGCCGCGAAGGCGATGTAGGGGTTGGCGGTCGGATCGGGGCAGCGGAACTCGAGCCGCTTGGCCTTGGGCGAGCTGCCGCCGATCGGGATGCGGATCGACGCCGACCGGTTGCGCGACGAGTAGGCCAGGTTCACCGGCGCCTCGTAGCCCGGCACGAGCCGCTTGTAGCTGTTGGTGCCCGGGTTGGTGAACGCGCACAGCGCCGGCGCGTGCTTGAGGATGCCGCCGATGTAGTGGAGCGCCATGTCCGACAGCCCGGCGTACTTGTCGCCGGCGAACAGGTTCTTTTCGTCCTTCCAGATCGACTGGTGGCAGTGCATGCCCGAGCCGTTGTCGCCGAAGATCGGCTTCGGCATGAACGTGGCGGTCCGCCCATTGGCGCGCGCGACGTTCTTGACCACGTACTTGTACCACATGGTCCAGTCGGCCATGGCCTTCAGGCTGTTGAAGCGCATGGACAGCTCGCACTGACCGCCGGTGGCGACCTCGTGGTGGAACACCTCGACCGGGATGCCGACCTTCTCCAGCGTGACGGCCATGTCAGCGCGCAGGTCGTGGAGGGTGTCGGTCGGCGGAACGGGGAAGTACCCGCCCTTGTGCGGCGGCTTGTAGCCCAGGTTCGGACCTTCCTCGCGGTCCGTGTTCCAGCGGCCCTCGATCGAATCGACCATGTAGCTGGCGCGGTTCGGGCCCTCGGAGTAGCGAACCTCGTCGAAGATGAAGAACTCCGGCTCGGGGCCGAAGTACGACGTGTCGCCGATGCCCGTCGACTTCAGGTACGCCTCGGCCTTGGCGGCGATGGTGCGCGGGTCGCGCGAGTACGGCTGCTTGGTGATCGCGTCGACGATGTCACAGGTGAGCGACAGGGTCGGCAGCTTGAAGAACGGATCCATGACCGCCGTCGCCGCGTCGGGGATGAAGATCATGTCGGAGGCGTGGATCGGTTGCCAGCCGCGGATCGAGCTGCCGTCGAAGAAGTAGCCGTCCTTGAAGACGTCGGCGCTGAGCTTCGCGATCGGCATCGTGGTGTGCTGCCAGATGCCGAGCAGATCGACGAACTTGAAGTCGACCATCTGCGCGCCGCTCTTCTCTGCCAGTTTCAGGGCCTCAGCTGGAGTCATGTCCTTCCCCTATCCGTTTTGTTGGTTGGTGTTGCCTGAGAACGCGAAGCGTGGTTCAGAGCGCGTCTTCGCCGCGCTCGCCGGTGCGGATGCGGATCGCTTCGTCGACCGGCGTGACGAAGATCTTGCCGTCGCCGATGCGGCCGGTGCGAGCCACCGCCATGATCGCCTCGACGACGTCGCGCACGATGTCGTCTTTGACGACGATCTCGATCCGGACCTTGGGCACGAAGTCGACCACGTACGCCGACCCGCGATAGACCTCTTTTTTGCCGCCCGTTCGGCCAAATCCTTTGACCTCGTAGACCGTCATGCCCTGCACGCCCACCTCGCGAAGGCGATCTTTCACATCGTCCAGCTTGAACGGCTTGATGATGGCTTCGATCTTCTTCATGCGGTCCTCACGCTAGCGCGCCAATGTTTCCTGGCAGTTTCGCAGCAGTTAAATCGTCGTAACCCTGCGCCGTCAAGCGATTTCAGGGCGTTTTCAGGGCCCCGACGAGCTCGCGGACGTCGCTGACGCCGTCGGCGGCCAGACGCTCGGCGAGCTGGCGCACGATCCCGCCGGACGCATCCGGATCGACGAAGTTTTGCGTGCCGACCTGCACGGTGCTGGCCCCCGCCAAGAAGAACTCGATCGCGTCGGTCGCGTCCTGGATGCCGCCGATCCCCGATATGGGCAGCGGCACGCCGGCGCGGCGCACCTGGAAGACCATCCGCAAGGCGATCGGCTTGATGGCTGGCCCCGACAGGCCGCCGAAGATCGTGGCGATCTTCGGCTTGCGGGTGCGCGCGTCAATCGCCATGCCGGTGATGGTGTTGATGATCGACAGCCCGTCGGCGCCGGCGTCCGCGCAGGCCTTGGCCAGCGCCACGATGTCCGACGTGTTGGGCGTCAATTTGATCCAGAGCGGCTTTTTGACCACCTCGCGACAGGCGCGTACGAGGTCGCGCAACACGCGCGGGTCGGTGCCGAACTCGATGCCGCCTGCCTTGATGTTCGGGCACGAGACGTTCATCTCCAGCGCGTCCACGCCGTCCAGCCGATCCAACCGGGCGCCGCAGTCGACGTACTCGTCGAAGGTCGACCCGAAGAAGTTCACCAGGACGCGCGAGCCGCAGGCGCGCAGGAACGGCAGCTTGTCGCGCTCGAACCCCTCGACGCCGACGTTCTCGAGACCGATCGAGTTCAGCATCCCGGACGCCGTCTCGCAGATGCGCGGCGTGGGGTTGCCGAAGCGCGGCTTGGGCGAGATCCCTTTCGTGACCACGCCCCCGAGGGCGCCGAGGTCGGTCAGCGACTGGAACTCTTTCGCGTAGCCGAACGTCCCCGACGCGGTCAGGATCGGATTCTGGAACTTCAGCCCGCCGGTCTCGATCTCGAGGCGAACGGTCATGACGGGCACGCCGGCGGCTCGGGCGCTGGAGCTCCCGCGTCCAGCACGTCGGCGGCGTCGAACACCGGCCCGTTGCTGCAGACGTAGCGGAAGGGACGCGAGCGCGCCGGCACGGCGCACCCCAGGCAGACACCGATGCCGCAGGCCATCTGCTCTTCCAGCGAGATGAAACAGGGGACCGTGCGATCGCGGGCCAGGCGCGCCACCGCCCAGAGCATCCCGTTGGGACCGCAGCTCAGGATCCGAACGGGCTTGCCCCGATGAGCGTCGAGGCGCGCTTCCAGCGTCTTGGTCACGACGCCGCGATCGCCCGTCTCGCCGCTCTCCGTCGCCAGGAACAGCGGCAGCCGCATGGCCTCCATCTCGCGCAGCAGCACCAGGTCGACGGCCCGGCGGCCGCCGTAGATCATCTCGAGCCGGTCCACCTGGCCGCGAGCGGCGGCGTGTGCGGCTTGCATGTAGAGGGGTGGCAGACCCACGCCCCCCGCCACCAGCAGGTCG
This sequence comes from Myxococcota bacterium, assembly GCA_025934105.1. Taxonomy (GTDB): domain Bacteria; phylum Myxococcota_A; class Polyangia; order Fen-1088; family Fen-1088; genus JADGRB01. Next base: position 15,171 of record JAICYS010000058.1, read on the forward strand.
ACCGTGTCGGGATGCGGATCCGGGAAGCTATTGCCGAGCGGACCCAACACATCCAGTTCGGCCCCGGGGAGCGCACGCTCCAGCAAGGCTGTGCCGCGGCCGACCGCCTTGGCCAAGATTTCGGCGCTGTCCCCGGGGCCAGCCGACAGCAGGGAAAACGCCCGAGGCAACAGGGGGTCGCGCCCCCAAGCCCCACGAATCATGACGAATTGCCCAGGCTTGGCGGCGGCGAGCGACTCGCACCTGGACAGTCGAAGGACGAAATATCCGCCCCCTAAAACTCGGTTTTCCGTTATTTTCGCCTGGAAGTACCGCACCTTTGACCGGGCGTTCTTCTACCGCGAAGCATGGAGATATGGAACCCTGGGAGGGGTCGAAAACTCCCACGAAGGGCCCGGCTGGGACCACCCCAGCTGGCTCATGGCGGTCGAAAATGCGCCGTCATTCTTGCAGGTCCAGGGGACCTGTGTTAGTAGCCGAACTCTAAAGGGGCGCCGCGAATGGACTTCATGTTCGAAGACGAGGTCGACGAGGTCGGCTCGGACGTCGAGGCATATTGCCCCAAGTGCAAGGGCGATACCACGCACGTCGTCATCTCGAAGTACGAAGACGAAATCCGGCGCGTCCAGTGCAACCCTTGCGGGGACGTCCATTCTTTCCGCAAGCCGCGGGGCGACGTCGAGGACGACGTACCCGAGCCGATCGCCGCCAAGAAGCGCGCGATGATGAAGAAGCAGACCTGGGAAGAGTTCTTCGCCAAGCACAGCGAGAAGAACGCCAAGCCCTACGAGTTCCGCGAGCAGTACCACGAGAACGTGATGGTGACGCACCCCAAGTTCGGGGTCGGCTTCGTGTCGGAGATCCTCTCGGACAGCAAGGCCGAGATCACGTTCAAGGACGCTCGGCGCGTGCTGGTGCACAACCGCAAGGACATGCACGGGCTGCCGCTGGCCGCGGAAGGCGACGGGCATCCGTCGGACACCAAGATCGCCAAGCTGACCCCCAAGCCCGACAAGGCGGCCAAGGGCAAGGAACCCAAGCCGGCGGCCAAGGAGTCCAAGGAGGCCAAGCCCGCGCGCGAGCCGGCCAAGGAGCCGCCGGGGGCCGTCGTCGCCAAGGATGTCAAGGAGCCGAAGGACGTCAAGGACCTCAAGGACGTCCACAAGGACACGAAGCAGGCCAAGGCGCCCGCGAAGTCGGCGGCCAAGCCCGCCGACCGCCCGCACGCCGAGAAGACCGCCCCGGCCGCGAAGGCGTCGAAGCGCGCGTCGAAGCCGGCCCGTCCGGCCCGCACCGCCGCCTCGCACGGCCGGGCCACCGGCGGCAAGCCGCCCGCCAAGGCGGCCAAGCGGCACAAGAAGTAACCGCCCCTCTCCGCCTCCGGTCGGGCAGGCCTCTACTGCACGAGGAAGACGTAGAGGTCGTAAAGGGCGTGGGTGTACACGGCCACGGCGAAGCCGCGGTTCCAGTACAAGAGGCCGAAGCAGACGCCGGCCAGCAGCCGGAAGAGAAAGATGCCGAGGTGCAACGGGTCACCGTACGGCGGAATGTGGTGCATCGCGGAGAATAGCGCCGCCGACACCAGCAAGGCGACGAGAATGGCGATCCATCGGCGCAGGCCGGCCACGCGGTTCAAAAGGGCCACGATGCCGGTCATGATCCCCAGCCGGAAGACCGTCTCTTCATAGACGCCGGCCCCCAGCGACATCACGATGCGGGTGCCGATCCCCTGCTGGGCCACGAAACCGGTGGCCAGGCCCGCGTGCCCGCCGGCCAGGCGCGGAGAGATTCCCAGGCCGCGCGTCATCACGAACACGATCAGCGACCCCATGGTCAGGGCGTAGATCGAGCTCTCGATCAGCACCGGGACGATGAGGCGCGGGTCCAGCCGCTGCTTGCGCCGAAGCACCGCCACGGCGATGGCGAACGCCGTGGCGACGGCGAAGGTCAGCGCCAGGTAACTCCCCGTCGACAGGCCGAGGTTGCGGAACAGGAACACGGTCAGAAAGTCGGCGCCGTTCAGCACCGGCAGCGTGAAAAGGACGCCGATCTGGTAGATGAGGAACAGCGGGAATACCAGCACCAGGCTGGTCAGCAGGTTGCGCGCGTCGCTGCGAAACGCCTGCCCGCGCGCGGCGGGCCGCCTGGGCGCGGTCGCACGCGTCGGGCTCATCGTCCGTGCCGCGGGCGGTGCTCGCGCGCGCCGGGCCCGGCCTTCTTCTCGAGCGCCGCGATGGCCTGCGGAAGCTCGGTCCTCATGCAGCGGACGTCGGAGCCGCCGAAGCTGAGCGGGCCGACGCGGCGGCCGCGCAGCCCGCGCAAGGCCGGCAAGGCTTTCGGATCGCCGAGGTCGCGCAGCTTCTCGACCCATTGCTTGCGGGCCTCGCAGTCGTCGGCCTTCCGGAGTTCGAGGATTGCCAGCGAGACCCGATCGACCCGCTTGCCCTGGCCGAGGTCCGCCAGGGCCTGCGCGGCGCGGCGGCGGCGCGACAGATCGTTTCCCTCGTTGGCGGCCTTGGCCAGGAGGTCCGCCGCCGGCGCGCCGATGTGATCGATGGTGAGGTCCAGGGCCGCGTCGGCCAGCTTGGGCTCGGTGATCATCTCGTCGAGATGTCCCAGCAGCACCGGGTCGCCGCGGAAGCCCGCGTCCAGCGCGATCGCCTGGCCGTAGTCCTCCAGCGCTTCCTTGTGCTTTTCCTCTTCGTAGGCCACGCGTCCCAACATATAGCGCACGCGCGCGTCCTTGGGCCGGGTGGAGAGCAAGTTCTCGAGGGCCCGCCGCGCGGCGGCGGTGTTTCCCGCTTCCAGCTCGGCTTCGACCTTCTTCATCTCGACCGCCAGATCGGGGGCCGGCGGCGCCGGTTTGGCGGGCAGCACGGCCAGCGCCCTGGTCTTGGCCGGGTGGCGGTGCCGCAGCGCCAGCGCCCCACCGCCCAGGGCCAGCGCCGCGACCAGCGCCGCCGCCGTGGCCGGCAAAGCCCGGCGGCGCGGTTGGGCCGCCGGCAGAAGGTGCGGCATCGTCGCGTCCGTCTCCAGGGCCGGGTCGTGCTGGGCCTCGGCGTCGTCCAGCGCCTGCAGGAACGCGGCTGCCGTCGCGAACCGATTCTCGCGCGACTTCTCCAGCGCCTGCAGCACCGCCTGCTCGAGCGGCAGAGGGAGCTGCACGTTGGGGTTCACGTCGCGGATGCGCGGCGGCGCGTGCGCCAGGTGCATCGAGATGATCTTGACCTTGTCCTCCGATTCGAACGGCCGGCGCCCAGCCAGCATCTCGTACAGGATGACGCCGGCCGCATAAATGTCGGCGCGCGGGTCGACCGCCTCGCCCAGCGCCTGCTCGGGCGACAGGTACTCGGGCGTGCCGAAGATGACGCCCGCCTGGGTCAGCGCCTCGCCCCCCGGGCTTCCGCTCTGCGGCTCGGTCACCTTGGCGATGCCGAAGTCCAGAATCTTGACCACATCGCTCTGCCCGTCGCGCTCGACGAGCATGATGTTCTCCGGCTTGAGGTCCCGGTGGACGACGCCGGCGCCGTGCGCGTGGTCCAGCGCGCGCAGGATTTGGCGCTCGATGGCCACCGCCCGGGTGACCGGCATCGGTCCGCCGGCGATGGCCTGGGACAGCGACGTGCCCGCCAGGAACTCCATCACCAGGAACAGCGAGCCCTCGGCGGTCCGCCCGAAGTCGGTCACGGTGATGATGTTGGGGTGGTCCAGCCGACTGGCGGACTCGGCCTCCCGCTCGAACCGGCGCGCGAACTCTTCCTTGCCCGACAGCTCCGGCAAGAGGACCTTGATGGCCAGATCGCGGCGCATCATCGTGTGCTCGGCGCGGTAGACGGCGCCCATGCCGCCGAGGCCGATCCGGCTGGCGATGCGGTAGCGTTCGCCCACCAGCTGTCCGATGAAGGGGTCGGTGACCGGCGCGCCGCACCGGGCGCAGAAGGTGTCCTGCAGCTGGACGGCACCGGCGCAGGCGGCGCACGACGCCATCAGCGCGACTCCCGTTCCCCGTGCGTGGCCCCGGCGACGGCCGCCGCCCCCTCCGGATCGGGGCGCACCACGGCGATGGCTTCGTGCTGGGGGTCCAGCCAGCGGTGCGCGGCGCGGGCGACGTCGGCGGCGGTGACGCGCGCCAGCCGGTCCGGCCCCGCCCGATAGCTCAGCGGCGACAGGCCGAACGCCTCGTCCAGGGCCAGCGCGTCCGCGATCGCGGCGCGGCTCCGCAGCTCCAGCGCCCGCCGGCCCGCCAGTCGATGCGCCGCCAGGGACGTCTCCTCGGCGGTCACGCCGCCGGCCAGCAGGTCGACGACGGCGGCCCGCAGCCGCGCCACTGTCGCGTCCACGTCGGCGGGCGGCGACGCGGCGGTCAGCGCCAGGTAACCCGGGTCGAAGCCACGCGCCGCCACGGCGCCGAACGGGACCGTGCCGGGCGCCAGTGAGCGCGTCCCGCGCGCCTCGAGCACCTCGGCCAGGATCTCCAGCGCGGGGCGGTCGGGGTCGCCGGCCGGCGGCCCCGGGTAGCCGAGGACGATCTCGGCCCGCTCGCGATCGGTGGTTCCGAACAGCGTGATCGGCTCGCGCCGGGACGAGCCCATGGCCAGCGGCGGCGGCGCCGCCGAGACCGGGCGCGCGCCCCGCTCGACGAACAGCGCCGCGACGGCCGCCGCCACCTGGCGCGGATCGACGTCGCCCACCACCGCCAACACCAGACGGTCCAGCGGGTAATGGCGGCGGTAGTGATCGAGGAGGCGCACGCGCGTCAGCGCCGCCAACGACGCCGGCGTCCCCGCCGGGTCCAACCGGAAGGGCTGGTCGGCCCACAGCGCCTCGCGAAACAGCTTCCAGGCGGCGCGCGCCGGATCGCCGTCGCCGGCCCGGGCGCGATCGATGACCACCCGCCGGCCGCCGTCCAGCTCGCCGGCCGGAAAGCTGGGGCGCAGCAGGCAATCGGCCAGGATGGCCAGGCCCCGGCGCCAGCTGGAGTTGAGCAGCTCGGCGCGCAGGCCCAGGTGATGGCGATCGGCGATGCCCGTCAATGAGCCGCCCAGGTTGCGCACGTCGGCGGCGATCTGCGCGGCCGAGCGGGCGCGCGTGCCGCGGTCGAGCAGCGCCGCGATGAGCGCGGCCGCTCCGTTCGAGGAGGCGTCCTCGGCGCGGGCGCCCCCGGCCCAGGCCGCCTCGACCACGACGGAAGGGGCGCCGGGATCTCGCAGCACGACGACGCGGACGCCGGCGGGCGTGGTGACCCGCACCAGGTCGCCGGCCGGCGCGGCCGGGGCCTTGTCGGCGACGGGCGGCGGCGCGGTGGTGGCCGCCGCCAGCAGCGCGTTCAGCCGGGCGGACTCGAGGTCCAAGCTGCCGTGGGAGCGGGCGGGTTCGACGACCGCCAGCGCCAGCGCGCCCGCGCGCAACAGCTTGGCGGCGGCGGCGCGCAGGCCCGCCGGGTCCAGCTTTTCCAGGCGAGACCGGTAGCGCTCGGACGCGCCGTCGCGGCCCAGCACCGCGCGCTCCCAGCCCAGCCGCCGCGCGTGCCCGTCGACCCCTTCCTCGCCGTGGGCCAGGTCCGCCAGCAACAGCGCCCGCGCCCGCGCCAGCTCGTCGGCGGGGACCTCCTCGCGGGCCAGGCGCAGCGTTTCATCCAGCAAGGCCTGGGCAGCCGCCTCCGACCGCTGGGGGGACGGCGTGAGCACCAGCTGCAAGAGCGCGCGGTCGCGGGCCCGGAACGTGAACCCGTGCACCGCCGTGGCCACCTGCCGGTTGTCGACGAGCTCGCGCGTGAGGCGGGACTCCTCGCCGCGCGCGAGCAGCGCGGCCATGAGATCCAGAGCCGCCGCCTGGCTCGGGTCGGCGGACGGGACCCGGATGCCCAGCGCCAGCGCCCCGTCGGGGGAACCGCCGGCCAGCGCCACGGCGGGCGGAGCCACGGGCGCCTCGCCACCGGGATCGACGCCGGGGGCGCTGCCGCTCGGCACGCCGGCGAAGGCGCGCGCGACCGCGGCCTTCGCCGCGGCGGACTGCACGTCGCCGACCACCACCACCGTCATCGCAGACCCCACGTAACACTCCGCGAACCGGGATGCCAGGGCGTCCCGGTTCATCGCCGAAACGGACGCGGGCGTGCCCAGCAGCGGGCGGCCGTATCCGCCCCGGTCGAACAGGGCGGCCCGGACTCGATCGGCCGCCTGCTGCGACGGATCGGCCGCCTGTCGCGCCAGCTCGGCCAGCGCGGTGCGCTTGGCCTCGTCGACGGCGGCGGGCGCAAAGGTCGGGTCCGTCAGCGCGTCGGCCAGCACGTCCAGTCCGTCGGCGAAAAACGGCGCGGCCAGCGTGGCGTGGAACACCGTTTCGTCCAGCCCCGTCCAGGCGCCCAGACGGCCGCCCACCGCCTCGATGTCGCGCTCGGCCGCGCCGGCCGGGCGCCGGCGCGTGCCCGCGAACAGCAGGTGCTCGTAAAGGTGGGCCGCGCCCGACAGCCCCGGGGGATCGGCGGCCGCGCCTCCCGCGACCCAGACCTGGATCGCCACCACCGGCGCTGCGTGGTTCTCCTCGACCAGCACGGTCACGCCGTTGGGCAGTCGCCCGGCCAGGCGGCTGCGCGGGCCGCCCATTGCGCCGGGCGCCAGGGTGGCATCGGCCGCGGCCAGCCCGCCGGTTCCACCCAGCGACCGGCAGCCGGAGACCGACGCGGACAGCGATGCGAGCGCCGCCAGCGACGCGAGGGGCACGAACCGCACGAGCCGGGCGAGGTTACCAGATCGGCAAAAACCGGAGGGGCAAACGCGACCGCAACAGCCGCTCCCCGCCGGCGCGCGGCTCCTGTAGTCTGGCGTGGGATGAGGCGACGCGCGTTCCTGCAGGGGCTCGGCGCGGCCACCGGCGCGATGGGCGCGGGCGTGTTGCCGCGCGCGGCGCGGGCCGGGCGGCCGGCCGCTTTGGATCGCCTGCGCGCGGCGGAGATCGGCGTCGGCGCGCGCGCGGCGCCCTGGGGCGCCGGATTGCGCGACGGGGTGACCGTCGAGCTGGGCGCTGGTACGGTGGCCCGGCGGCCGCTGCCGGCGGGCGCGCTGGAGCTGCGCGCCGCCCCGGTCGCCGGCGAGCCTGACGCCGTCGATCTGTTCGCGACGTTCCGCGCCCGGGCCGGCGCGCCGGCCGGCTGCCTGGCGCTGCAGCTCGAGTGCGGCTCCTGGTCGGTCGAGAATTACCTGCTCCTGCCCGGCTGCTGCTACGCCGGCAACCGCTTCGAGTCGCGCTTCGCCGCCTACCCGCCGCTCTTGACCGAGCGGGCCGACATCGGGCCGCACGTACCGCCGATCATCACGGACATTCCGCGCCTGAACCGACACGCCGGTCCGTCGCGCCTCGACGTGGCCAGCGCCGATCTGGCCACCTCCGCGCTGGCCCTGTTCGCGCCCGGGCTGCACCTGGGCCTGATCCTGCTGGTGGACCCGACGTCGGCCGTCGGACCGACGGGGCTGACCGCGGCGGAGGCGGAGGACCGGCGCCGCGCCACGCTGGCGCTGTCGACGCCGTTCGTGCGCGACCCGGGCCGCGACGCGGACGCGCGCCGGCCGTCTCCGCCGCCGCCCCGCCCCGGACAGAGCGTCACGCTGCGCGCCCGGGTGCTGGCGTTCGCCTGCGAGAGCGTACCGGCGCTGCTGGCGCGGCTGTTCTCGGCGCGCAAGGGGTTGGGCACGGGAAAGCCGCGCGCTGCCGCCACGCCGCTGTCCGTGTCGTTCGCCGCGCACGAGGCGGCGGCCAACGCGCGCTGGATGGAGCGGCCCGGCTTGCTGGCCATCGGCGACCGAGCCAGCGCCTACACCACCTGGCAAAACGGGTGGTGCGGCGGCTTCGGGCTCACCTGGCCGCTGCTGGTGGCCGGCCACGCGACCTCGCGCGAGCGGGCCATGCGCACGGTGGACTTCGCGCTGGCGGGCGGCCAGGGCCCGGCGGGATTTTTTCACGCCGTCTCCGACGGGAACCGCTGGTATGACGACGGGTTCACGGCGCCGCTGCCCGGGTCGGCCAAGGTCGGGCGGACCGGACATCCGCGCTGGCATCTGGTGCGCCGCACGGCCGACAGCCTGTTTTACCTGTTGGATCAGCTGGCGTGGCTGGACCGGGCGGGCGCCGGGCGCGCGTCGAGCGGCGTGGCCGGCCCGGACGGGCGGTGGACCAAGGCGGCGCGCGCGGCGGCGGACGCCTTGACCCACCTGTGGGAGCGCCACCGCCAGTTCGGTCAGATCGTCGACGTCGAGACGGGAGACCTCATCGTCGGCGGGTCGTCGTCGGCGGGGCTGGCCCCGGCGGCGCTGGTCCGAGCGGCCGACCGGTTCAAAGAGGCCCGCTATCGCGAGGTCGCGCTGGACTCGGCGCGCGCCTTCTTCGATCGGTTCGTGGCGGGCGGGCTGACCTGCGGCGGACCGGGGGACGCCTTGCAATGCCCGGACAGCGAATCCGCCGCGGCGCTGGTCGAGTCGTTCATGGCGCTCTACGAGGCGACCGGCGACCGGACGTGGGTCGAACGAGCGCGGACCGCGGCCCACCTGCTGGCCACCTGGGTGGTGTCGGCCGACGGAGACGGCTGCCTGGGCGGCACCGCGCCAGCGGTCGGCGCGGTCATGCCCGACGCGCAAAATCGGGTGCCCGGGCCGGGATTGGTGCTGCTGGCGGGCGACGCGCTGCTGCGGCTGGCGCGCGCCACTGGCGAGCGCGCGTTTCTGGAGCTGCTGCGCGACATCGTCCGCCAGGTTTGCCGGCCGGCGCAGGCGTCGGGGCCGCCGGCCACCTGCGCGGACGGGGCGACGCCCGGGGTCGCGCCGGGGCTGCGGGCGGAGGTCGTGCCGGCGGACGGCCTGTTCGACGCGGTCGCGCTCTTGACCGCCACCCGCGTCCCGGGTGTGTACGCGCAGATCGACCGGCCGCTGGTCTTCGCCTTCGACGCGGTGGAGACGCGCGTGAAAGAGCGGATGCCCGGCCGTCTGGTTCTGTCGCTGCGGAACCCGACCCGGTCCGACGCCTCCGTGCGGGTGCTGGCCGAGACGGCGTCCGACGCCGATCGACCGCTGCCGGCCGGCGCCGTCCTGGACGCGCTGGCGGTGCCGGTCCCGGCGGGCGGCGCCGTCGACGTCGTGGTCCCGCCGGTGGCGGCGCGCGCGCGCTGACACGCGCCTCTGCTAGAATTTCGCGGTGGTCGCGGGTCGGTCGCACATGGCGAGCGAGCTGGAAGACGCGCTCGCCGGGCGCCTGCAGCGCATCCGGCGCCGGCTGCGGCTGCTGGCCGCGCTGGACGGGGCGGTGACCGGTGGAGCCGCGGCCGTCGCCCTCGTGGCCGTCGCCGTCGCGGCGTTTCGCTGGCGCCACGCGGGCGTGCCGGGGCGCGGGCTGATCGCCGTCATCGCGGGAGGCTGCCTGGCGGGCGCGCTGGTTCGAGGGGCGCGGCGCATCTCGCTCACGACCTGCGCGCGCCGGCTGGACCAGATTCTCGACCAGCAAGACCGGGTCCTGTCCGCGGTGTGGCTGGCGGGATCGCCGGCGCCGCTGGCTCGCGCGGTGGTGGCGGACGCCCTCGCCCGAACCGCGCATCTGGCGCCGGGCGCCGCGGCCCCGGCCCGACGGCCGGCCGGGTTGCGAGCGCTGGCGGCCGGGACCGTC
>JAICYS010000265.1 GCA_025934105.1 Myxococcota bacterium
CGCCGCCGCCGACCGTGACGGGCGCGACGCCACGGCGGGGGCTGACGCATCCGACGCCGGGCCGTACTGCCCGACGTCTTGCGCCGGCATGACGCGGACCTGGAGCCAGGTCGTCGCCAGCAAGCCGGCCTGCGACGCGCGCACCACCCGCCTGTCGGTGGCCGACTGCGGGCCGTATCACGTCGCGCTCACCATGGGCATCGACTCGCGCACCGCCGACTACTACGGCGCCGACGGGGGCCTGGTCGAGAGCGTCGCGACCGGGAACTCGGCCGTCGAGAGATGCGCTTGCGGCCCGGCCGCCGGGATCGCCGCCTGCACGCCGGCCAACGTGACGGACTGGTGCGCCCCGACCGGCGACGCCGGCCCGGACGCGCGCGACTGATCCGGCGGGTCAGCCGGGTTCCGCCGCGCGCCTGCACAGCGTCGTGAAGGTGGCGCCCGCCTCCACCGACGTGCGCAGCGTCCGCTCGAGGGCCGCGCGCTTGCTCGCCAGCGCGCGCCGGAGATCCGGTTGCCGTCGGACCAGGGCCGGCGGGATGCCGTCGGCCTCCGCGTCGGCCAGGTCGATCCCGTGCAGCTCGAGATTGAAGAACGGTCTCGACAGCGAAGCCGCCACCAGACGGCGGCGCAGCCATTCGGGCGCAAGCACCAGGCTGGTCCCGATCACGTGCAGGCGCAGGGCCGGCGTCACGGCGATGGGGATCTCCAGCAGGCCCGCGCCGGCCGAGGCGGCCCGGTAGGGAGCCGCCGGCGCGGCCCGGTAAGGGGCGGGCGGCGCCAGCAGCGCGCGCGGGTCGTCGAGCAGGCTGGCCGAGCGCCGGCCGACGAGGCGCATGGCCCCCATCACCAGCGCCTTGGCCAGGTAATACGGCGGCGACGGGAACACGGACGAGTCGTAGGCGTACCGGCGCTCCAGCAGCAGCTCGAGAGCCTGCCGGTTGACGGCGTAGCCGGGCGAACGGAAACCGACCGGCGCGCGATCGCCCACCTCCGCGATGGCGGCGTGGGCGCGATCGATCTCGGCGGCCATCTCGGCGGGCGGCAGGCGCGTGAAGTGATACGGATGCGTGTGGGTGTGGTTGGCCAGCTCGTGGCCGGCGCGCGCCAGCTCCGCCACCACGGCGCGGCCCTCCCGATCGCGTTCCAGGTCCGAGCCGACCACGAAGAAGGTGGCCCGAACGCCGTGGCGCGCGAAGAGGTCGAGAAACCGCGGCAGGCACTTGCGCAGGACCACCTGCCGCACGGGTGCCGGGGGCGGTTCACCGAGGCCGTGGACGCGGTAGTAGCAATCCAGGCCGTCCAGGTCGACGGACACCGCGACCTGCCGGCCGATCGCCGTCTGGTCCGTCGGAGAGTCAGGCCCGGCCACCCCGGGCAGTATGCCCCAGGACGGCCGTCAGGGCGCGCGACCGAGCTGTTATCCTGCGCGGCCGACATGCCCCGCGCCGCTTCGACCTCGAGCCCGATCGTGTACCGCGTCGCGATGCCCGCCCCGGCGTCGCACGAATACGAAGTCGAGATGCGCGTGCCGGCGCTGCCCGGCCGCGACGAGGTCGAGATCCTCTTCCCGGCCTGGGCGCCCGGCAGCTACATGATCCGCGACTTCGTCCGGCACGTGAGCGGGCTGCGCGTCACCGACGAGCGCGGCCGCGGGCTGGCGGCCGGCAGCGTCTCGCGGGTCGACAAGCAGCGCTGGCGCATCGCCACCGGCGGCCGGCCGTTCCGGGTCGCCTACCGCGTGTTCGCCTTCGAGGCCAGCGTGCGCACGTCGTTCCTGGACGACAGCCACGCCTACTGGAACGGCACCAGCCTGTTCTTCTTCGTCGACGGGCAGGCGGCCCGCCCCTGCCAGGTCGAGGTGGCACTGCCCGACCGGAGCTGGTGGATCGCCACCGCGCTGCCGCCCGTGCGCGGGCGGCGCCACACCTTCGCCGCGGCCGACTTCGACGAGCTGTGCGACTCGCCGTTCGAGATCGGCCGGCACCTGGTCCGCCAATTCGCGGTGGGGCGCGCCCGTTTCGAGCTGGCGCTTTACGGCCGCACCAACGCCGACGTCGATCGCCTGGTCGAGATCCTGCGCCGGGTGGCGGCCGCCACCGGGCGGATCTTCGGCGGCTTCCCGTTCAAGCGCTACGTCTTCATCGTGCACGCGCTGCCGGTCGGCTCGGGCGGCCTCGAGCACCGCGCGTCGGTGACCATGGACATCGCCGGGCTGTCCTTCGAGGACGAAAACGGCTACGTCCGATTCGCCGATCTGACGGCGCACGAGTTCTTTCACGCCTGGAACGTCAAGCGGATCCACGACGCCGCGCTGGGCCCGTTCGACTATGGCAAGGAGAACTACACCCGGCTGCTGTGGCTGTTCGAGGGGTGCACCGACTATCTGGCGCACGTCATCATGCTGCGCGCGCGCGTCACCACGGTGAAGCAGTTCTTGAAGATGATCGCCGAGGACTGGCCCAAATACGCGATGCGCCCGGGACGCAACGAGTTCTCGCTGGAGGACCTGTCGTTCGACGCCTGGGTCCGGCAGTACAAGCCGTCCGAGAACTTCGTCAACCGCGGGGCCAGCTACTACGAAAAGGGCTTCTGGACGGCGATGGCGCTGGACGTCGAGCTGCGCCTGGCCAGCGGCGGCGAAGCCGGGCTGACCGAGCTGTTCCGGACGCTGTGGGATCGGTTCGGCCGCGCCGAGCGCCCGATCTCCGACGCCGACGTGCGGGCCGCCGCCGCCGAGATCGCCGGCAAGCCGATGGACACCTTCTTCGATCGCTACGTGCGCGGGACCGACGAGCTGGCCCTGCCGGCCTTCTTGCAGCGGGCCGGCGTCTCGGTCGAAGCGCGGCCGGACTGGGACGAGAGCACGCGCGCCGCCGCCGACCGCGACCCGGTGCGCAGCCAGCGCGCGCGCGCCTGGGCCGGCCTGACGCTGAACCCCGACAAGACCACCATCCGCAACGTCGTCCCCGATGGGCCGGCCTGGAAGGCGGGCCTGACCTTCAACGACGAGATCGTCGCGGTCGGCGGGCTGCGCGTCAGCGCGGGCACCCTGGCCAAGCGCATCGCGGACCATGCGCCGGGCCGCCGGGTGCCGGTGGCCTTCTTCCGTCGCGACGAGCTGCGCACCGTCGAGCTGACGCTGGCCGAGAGCCCGGAGCGGCGCCTCACCGTCACGCTGGACGCCGACGCCGGCCCGCGCGCCCGGGCGGTGCGCACCGGCTGGATCGGCGCCTGAGGCGCTAATCCTGGCGGACCGAGATCGCCAGCTTGGCGACGCTGCGGATCACGTGCGGGACGCGCTTGAACAGCCGGATCGACGGCGGGCGCTTCTCGCGCACGGCGAACGGGATCTCGACCACCCGCTTGCCCTCCCGGTGGGCGCGGATGACGAACTCGCTGGCGAACACGTCGCGGTCCAGCACGCACCGGCGCGCCGTCTCCAGCAGCGCCGCGCGCCGGAAGGCCTTGAGGCCGTGCGTGTCGGTGCCGGGGAACCGGCAGACGGCGCGCAGCAGCCCGTTGTAGACGCGGGTGGCCGCCCGGCGGAACAGCGGCCGCTGGTCGTTGGACCCGACCATGGCCTTCGAGCCGACCACCAGGTCCGTGTCGCTGCGCTCCAGCAGGGCCATCGCGCGGGCGTAGAACTCGGTGTCCAGCAGATCGATCTCGTCGCAGATGACGAACGTGCCGCGCGCCTCCAAGATGCCTTGCTTCATCGCCAGGCCGTAGTTCGGGTTGCCGATCGACAGCATCCGGACCTGCGGGTGTTCGGCTTCCAGCTCGCGGCCGAGCTCGACGGTGCGATCGCGCGAGCCGTTCTCGCAGAGCAACAGCTCGTAGGTCCAGCCGAACCGGCGCAGCTTGTCTTCCAGTTCCAGCACCGACCCGCGCAGCAGCCCCTCTTCGTTGTAGACGGGGATGACGACCGACAGGTGCGGGGGCGCGCTCACGCCGCCGCCCCCTCGGGTTGCCCGTCGACCAGCGCCGCCACCTCGCGCCCGGCCAGCACGCAGTCTTCCATGGCGTTGTAGGTCCAGGCGCCGTAGCGCCCGCGGGGATGAATCCCGTTCGCCTCCAAGAAGTCGAAGATCGTCCGCGTCGCCGCGTAGTAATGCTGATCGAACACCACGTAGGCGTAGTCGATCTGCTTTTCGTCGACGAAGGTCACGTCGTCGGCGTGCGCCAGCCCGCCCGCCTCGACCAGCGCGGCGATGGTGTCGGTGACCGCGGCGTCGGAGACCGGCCCGCGGTCGGCCATCTCGACGCAGATCGAGGCGCACCCCTCGGGCGCCATGCTGGGCATCGCCGTCGAAAACACGTTCACGCGGTAAAACGGATATCGCTTCTCCGGCACGTAGATCCAGTGCCAATCCGCCGGCGGCGGCCGGCGGGCGCCGATGTTCAGATAGCGCAGCGTGGTGCAGCGCAGCCGGCCGCCGGCGGCTTCGACCTCCGGCGGCAGCTCGCGCATCCGTTTCAGCAGCTCGGGCAGCGGAATGGTCGCCACCAGCGCGCGGTAGGGGACCACCTCGCCGCCCACGGTCACCTCGCGGCGGCGCCAGTCGACGGCGTCGGGCGAAGCGCCGGTCGCGACGCGCCCGCCGGCCAGGCGCCCCGCCAGCGCCCGCGTGAACGTCTCGATGCCGCCCTCGGTCGGGTACAGAAACGTCTGGTTGTACCCGAGCTCGGGCGGCCCGGCGCCGACCGCGCCGGCGACGACCTGCTCCAGGTTCGGCAGCGGCACGAACCGCGCGCACCAGGCGGCCGTGATCTCCCGCGGGTGCACGCCCCAGATCTTCTCGTTGTACGGAATCATGAAGTGCTTCGAGATGCCGGCGCCGAAATGCCGCCGGCAGTACTCCTCGAAGTCGCGCGGCTTGGGCTGGGGGGCGCCCGCCGCCTTCAGCCGGGCCTCGATGACGCCCAGCAAGCACTCCTTGACCACCTCGGGCGGCAAGCCGTGCAGGTTGGCCTGGTACGGATAGCGGGTCAGGACCCCGTGCGAGAAGATGCGCGCCCGCCGCGCGATCGGCTTCATGCGTCCCGGCAAGAGCTCGTCGACCAGCCGCCGCACCGCCGGGTCGCGCAGGTGCAGCCAATGGCCGGTCTTGTCGAACCGGAACCCGTCGCGCTCGTCGGTGCGCGCGTGGCCCCCCAGGCGCGACTCGCGCTCGAACAGCAGCCACGGGGCGCGCAGGTGCATCGCGGCCGAGATGCCGGTCAGCCCGCCGCCCAGGATGACGACCGGGGCTCCCTTCACCCGCGTGACTTAGCACGAAATGCCCGCGGCCGGAGTGGCCGCGGGTTACACTCGGCCGTGTCCCGCTCCGCGCGCCCTCTGGCTTCGCTGCCGCCCGTCGAGCGCGCGCGCAGCCTGGACGCGTACCACCGCCAGCGGACCCCTGGCCCCTGGGGACGCGTGTTCCGGCTTCGCTATCTGGCCAGCGCGCTGCGGCGGCTGGGCGCCGGCACCGAGCCGGTCGAGGCGCTGCCGGTCGCGCGCCCAGAAGCCGGCATGGTCTCGGTCACCTTCGTCGGCCACGCGACGACCATGATCACCGCGCCGCGCACCCGCCTCGTCACCGATCCGCTGCTCGAGACGTCGTTCTACGGAATTCGGCGCGCCCAGGAGCCCGGGATCGCGGCCGAGGACCTGGACGACGTCGATCTGATCCTGATCACCCACGCCCACCGCGATCACCTGTCGCGGGCCAGCCTGCGGCGGTTCCCGCGGGCGGCCGTGCTGGTGGTGCCCACCGGCTGCGCGCCGCTGGTGGCGGGGCTGGGCTTCGTCGAGGTCGTCGAGCTGGCGCCGGGCCGCCGCCACGATCAGGGCGACGTCGAGGTCACGGCCGTGCCGGTCCGTCATTCCGCGCGGCGCGGGCTGGGCGATTACCGGCGCCGCGGCGCCTGCGGCTACGTGGTCAGCGCCAAGACGCCGGCCAGCGACGGGCCGCGCCAGGCGAACATCTACGTGGCCGGGGACACCGGCTACTTCTCCGGGTTCGCCGAGATCGGCCGGCGCTTCCAGCCGGACGTCGCGCTGCTGCCCATCGCCGGCTACGAGCCGATCGAGCTGCGGGACGAGCACCTGTCGCCGCTGGACGCCTGCTGCGCGTTCGAGGACCTGCGCGCGCGCATCTTGATCCCGACCAGCTATGGCGCCTTCCCGCTGGGCTACGAACCGCTGGAAGCGCCGGTCGCCTGGCTGCGGCAGCTGGCGCGCGAACGCGACTGGGCGCGCGCCGACGCCGATCAACGCGTGGCGATCCTCGATCCTGGCCATACGGTCCACCTCCGGATGCACGCTTGACCGCCGCGACGCCGCGAGTCCAAACTGCACCCCTTTCGATCCTGGAGGATGCATGAAGACTCTTCGAGCGTGGTGCGCGGTGGTCCTGTTGTCGGCGTTGGGCTGTGGGGGCGGAGGCGGGAGCTCTTCGACGGTGGCGGACTTCTGCATGCAGTACGCGACGGACATGTGCGGCATCGCCAGCACCTGCGGCGTCCCCTCGACGACCTGTCTGAGATACCAGCTCCAGCAGTGCACGGCCTTCAAGGACGCGGCGACAGCCGACGGCCAGCGCATGTACACGCCGGGCAACATCGGCAACTGCTTGAACAAGATCAAGGCCGCGTACAACGGGTCGGCGGTGGTCACGCCGTCGGCGCAGGCGGCCATCGACCTCGCCTGCAACTACGTGTTCCAGGGCAAGGTCGCGCAATACAAGGGGCCGTGCACGACCCAGTTCGACTGCGCGGGCAGCACCGACGGGTCGATCGTCTGCGATCCGGCCGCGCAGGTGTGCGCGCCCAAGAAGACCGTGACCAGCACCTGCGGCGACCCCGGCGAGGTGTGCGCGCAGGATTCGACCTGCGTCACCAACACGTCCAACGTCTCGCTGTGCATGCCCGAGGCCATGACCGGCGAGTCCTGCGCCATGGTCCCCTGCGATCACAAGTCGCGGTGCGTGAACGGCGTGTGCGCCGCCCTCGCGCAGACCAGCGAAACCTGCCGGACCAACAGTGACTGCGCGGCGATGGCGCCGTACTGCAACCCGTACGCGACGCCCCCGATCTGCAACGCGGGACTCGGGTTCGCGGTCGGCTCGCCGTCGTGCTCCTGCATCACGCAAGGGACGGGCTGCCCGACCGCCGTCAGCACCGGCGTCGGTGGCAGCGCGGCTGGTGGCGGGGGCGGCCAGGCGATGGGCGGCGCGGGC
>JAICYS010000257.1 GCA_025934105.1 Myxococcota bacterium
AAGTCGCTGAACAGCGCCAGGTCGAGCACGAGCGGCGCGGCCAGGATCGAGTCGCGGCAGAGGAAGTTGACCTTGATCTGCATCGGGTAGCCCATCCACCCGAAGATGTCGACGTTGTCCCAGCCCTCTTTGTTGTCGCCGCGCGGCGGGTAGTAATTGATGCGCACGACGTGGCACATGTTGCCGTAGAGGTCCGGGTAAAGGTGCGGCTGCAGGACGTGCTCGAGCGAGCCCAGCTTCGACACCTCCTTGGTCTTGAACGACTCCGGATCGTCGAGCACCTCGCCGTCGCGGTTGCCGAGGATGTTCGTCGAATACCAGCCCTCGACGCCCAGCAGGCGCGCCTTGAAGCCGGGCGCCAGGATGGTCTTCATCAGCGTCTGGCCGGTCTTGAAGTCCTTGCCGCCCACCGGGAGGTTGTTCTGCTTGGCCAGCTCCAGCAGCGCCGGCACGTCGACGGTCAGGTTGGGGGCGCCGTTGGCGTAGGGGACGCCGCTCTTCAGGGCGGCATAGGCGTAGATCTGCGACGGAGCGATCTCGGGGTCGCTCTCCTGGAGCCCCTTTTCGAAGGCCGCCAGCGAGGCGTGACAGGGGGCCGGGTTGCGGAAGACCTCGGTCGAGCCGCACCAGACCATCACCAGCCGGTCGCAGTTGTTCTTCTTCTTGAACTCTTTGATGTCGTCGATAACCTGCGCCGCCAGGTCGGCCTTGTTCTTGCCCTTCTTGGCGTGCGTCGCGGTCAGCTTCTTGACGTAGGCCTGCTCGAACACGGCCGGCATCGGCTTGATGGCCGACAAGAAGTCCTTGAGCTGAGCCAGGTGCTCTTTCGAGAGCACGCCCGCTTTCTCGGCCGCCTGATAGGCGTCGTCGGGAAACAGGTCCCAGCCGCCGAACACGACGTCGTCCAGCTTGGCCAGCGGCACGAACTCTTTGATGAGGGGCGTGCGCCCTTCCGTGCGCTTGCCCAGACGGATGGTGCCCATCTGGGTCAGCGACCCGATGGGCTTGGAGATGCCGCGGCGGATGGCCTCGACCCCCGCCATGAAGGTGGTGGCAACGGCGCCCATGCCGGGCGTCAGAATGCCGAGCTTGCCCGTGGCCGGGCGGATATCGACGAGTTTTCCAGCAGACTTCGTGAGAGACATTGCGGGGCTCCTTCTATAAGCATCCGCGTGAGGTTGCAACCTCGATGCCGCTCCCCAGGGTCGCGTCCCGCCTGGGTTTCGACTCCCCATACCCTGGATTTGTGGTAGAAACCCCCCGCTTCTTTGGACACCTGACAGTTTCGACACTCGACACCACACGCCTGCCGAGGCGGCCGTGCGTGCCCGAGCTCGCGGATGGTTCGTCAGACCGTTCGCGGGCGCGGGTTGCGGCCTCCGGTGACGCGGGCGGCGGACGACAACGCGAAGGACGGAACATGACCACCACATCGATCAACGACACGCACGACACCAGCAACCTGCCCGGCACGCCCGACCTGGGCGGCGACGCCCCGATCACCATCCGCGACATGATGGAGGCCGGCGTTCACTTCGGCCACCAGACCAAGCGCTGGAACCCCAAGATGAAGAGCTTCATCTTCGGCGCGCGCAACGGCATCCACATCATCGACCTGCAGCAGACGGTCCGCGCCTTCAAGCGCGCCTACAACTTCCTGGTCTCGAACGTGGCCCAGGGCCGCTCGGTGCTGTTCGTCGGCACCAAGAAGCAGGCGCAAGAGGTCATCCGCGAGGAGGCGCTGCGCGCCGGCCAGTTCTACGTCACGAACCGCTGGCTGGGCGGCACGCTGACCAACTTCAACAGCGTCAAGGGCTCGATCGATCGCCTGCACGCCATCGAGAAGATGTCGACCGACGGCACCTTCGAGCGCATGACCAAGAAAGAGGTCCTGGGCATCACGCGCGAGCGCGAGAAGCTGGAAAAGTCGCTGGGCGGCATCAAGTCGATGTCCGAGCTGCCGGGCGCGGTGTTCATCGTCGACGTGGTCAAGGAACACATCGCGGTGACCGAGGCCCGCAAGCTGGAGATCCCGATCGTCGCCATCGTCGACACCAACTGCGATCCGGACCTCATCGACTACCCGATCCCGGGGAACGACGACGCCATCCGCTCGCTGAAGCTGTTCGCGGGCAAGATCGCCGAGGCCTGCGTGCTGGGCCAGAAGGTGGGCCGCGAGCGCGCCAACCAGCAGCGCTCGTCCCGCGGCGGCGACGGCGGCAACGAAGAGCCGGAGACCATCCGGGTGTCGTCGGGCGGCGAAGGGCCGCGCGTCGAGGTGGTCAACCGCCGCGGTGGCGATCTGCCGGCCCCCGAGGCCGCCGCCACGCCGGAAGACCAGGGCGAGCGCAGCTAGGCCGCGCCGCTCACGGTCGCTTTTCCAACGCATCCACGAAACGAACGAAGGGATCCGTACGTCATGGCCGCTGAAATCACCGCTCAGATGATCAAGGACCTGCGCGAGCGCACCGGCGCCGGCATGGCCGACTGCAAGAAGGCGCTGACCGAATGCGCCGCCGACATGGAGAAGTCGATCGAGTACCTGCGCAAGAAGGGGATCGCGTCGGCCGCCAAGAAGGCGACCCGCATCGCCAGCGAAGGGACCATCGCCAGCTACCTGCACGGCAGCCGCATCGGCGTGATGGTCGAAGTGAACTGCGAGACGGACTTCGTCGCGCGCAACCCGGACTTCCTGGCCTTCTCGAAGGAGGTCGCGATGCAGGTCGCGGCCATGAACCCATCCTATGTCTCGCAGGACGACATCCCGCCGGCCGTCCTCGAAAAGGAAAAGTCGATCCGCATCGAGCAGGCCAAGACCTCCGGCAAGCCCGAGGCGGTCTGGGGCAAGATCGTCGACGGTCAGATCGCCAAGTGGTCCAAAGAGGTCTGCTTGCTGGACCAGGTCTGGGTGAAGGACCCCGACGGGAAAAAAGACGTCCGCTCGCTGCTGACCGACCTCGTCGCCAAGACCGGCGAGAACATCAAGGTCCGCCGGTTCGTGCGGTTCGAGGTCGGCGAGGGCCTGGAGAAGCGGGCCGACGACTTCGTGGCCGAGGTCCAAAAGCAGGCGGGCCAGCAGTAACAACCGAAAGGGCGCGCGCGGCATGGCCAAGGCCAAGGGGAAGGCGAAGTCGACGGCGGCGGTGCTCGAGGCGCGGGAGACTCGCGCGCCCATCGAGGAACCGACAATCTCCAAGCTGCCGCTCGCGCCCGGCGTGAAGTACCGGCGCATCCTGCTGAAGCTGTCCGGCGAGGCGTTGATGGGATCGGGCCAATACGGCATCGATCCCGTCACGCTGGCCCAGATCGCCGACGAGGTCATCGACGTCCACAGCCTGGGCATCGAGATCGCGCTGGTGCTGGGCGGCGGCAACATCTTTCGCGGCGTGGCCGCCAGCTCGCGCGGGATGGACCGCGCGCACGCCGATTACATGGGCATGCTGGCGACCGTCATCAACTCGCTGGCGCTGCAGGACGCGCTGGAGTCCCGCGGCTGCTACACGCGCGTGCTGTCGGCCATCGAGATGGAGCGGCTGGCCGAGCCGTACATCCGCCGGCGCGCCATCCGCCACCTGGAGAAGGGGCGGCTGGTGATCTTCGCGGCCGGAACCGGCAACCCGTACTTCACGACCGACACGGCCGCCTCGCTGCGCGCCATGGAGATCGGGGCCGAGATCGTGATGAAGGCGACCCGCGTCGACGGCGTTTACGACAAGGACCCGCACAAGCACAAGGACGCGCGGATGTTCCGGCGGGTGTCGTACCTGGACGTGCTGAACAAGAATCTGGGTGTGATGGACTCGACGGCCATCTCGCTCTGCCGCGACAACAACCTGCCGATCCTCGTCTTCAACATGACCAAGCCGGGGAACATTCGGCGGGTCGTGCTGGGCGAGCCGCTGGGCACGCTGGTGCTGGACGAGGGGCGCGAGCCGCGCCTGGGCAGCAACAACGGGTCGCCGGCGTAGCGCAAGCCAACAGGAGACATTCGATGGTCAACGACATCGTCAAGAGCCTGCAAGGTGACCTGGACAAGGGGATCGAGGCGTTCCGCCGCGAGCTGGCCAAGGTGCGGACCGGGCGCGCGAACCTCTCCATTCTCGACGGCGTGCGGGTCGACTATTACGGCACGCCCACCCCGCTGAACCAGGTGGCGTCGATGAACGTCGCCGACGCGCGGCTCATCACGATCAAGCCCTGGGAGCGGTCGCTCATCCCCGAGATCGAAAAATCGATCCGCGCGGCGCAGCTGGGGCTGAACCCGCAGTCCGACGGCGAGCTGGTGCGGCTGCCCATGCCGGCGCTCACGCAAGAGCGGCGGCAAGAGCTGGTGAAGGTGGTCAAGAAGATGGCCGAGGAGGCCAAGGTGGCTTTGCGCGGGGCGCGGCGCGACGCCAACGAGATGCTGAAGGAGGCGCTGAAGGAAGGCGCCATCACGGAAGACGACGAGCGCAAGGGGCTGAAGACGGTGCAGGACACGACCGACAAGGCCGTCACCAAGGTGGACGAGATCGTCGGCAAGAAAGAAGCCGAGATTCTGGAGGTCTGATCGTGCCGTTACGATTTCGCGAGGCGCACGCCGCGCCCGACAAGAAGCGCATCAACGAAGAGTGGTTCGTGCTGGAGAACGACGGCGCGACGGCCGTCAACACCCGCGGTCTGCAGGTCATCGCGGCCAAGCACGGCAAGCGCGGATCGGTCCTGGGCGTCATCGACCCCGGGTTCATGCTGCAGCCGGGCGAGAAGATCCTGGTCGCCTCCGGCGTCCCCGGGAAAAAGTCGCACGGCGAGCCGCCGGCGCGGGAGGGGATGCGGACCTATCACCTGTTTCAGCGCGAGCCGCTGCTCCAGGGTCAGGGAACGCTGCTGCGGCTGGCCATGAACCAGGTCGAGGTGGCGCGCCTTCTGTACGATCCGGCTGCCGCCAACGGCGTGACGTGATAGAGCTTCGACCATGCCCAAATACGAGGTCGACATCCCTCACTCGCTCGACGTCGCCGAGGCAAAGCAGCGTCTGACCGGCGCGACCGACAAGCTGCAGCGCGACTACGGCGCCAACTGCGCCTGGAAGACGGACAACGAGCTGACCGTGTCGCGCAAGGGGCTGGACGCCAGGGTGACCGTCGAGCCCGCCAAGGTCCACATCGACCTCAACCTCGGTTTCTTGCTGACGCCCTTCGCGGAAAAGATCAAGACCGGCATCGCCCGCGAGCTGACCGGCATCCTCACCAAACCGGCCGCGAACTGACGGCGACGCCGCCGGCGCGCCCGGCGCGCCGATGAGCGCTCATCCCGCGCCTTCGTCGACGGCGGGCGCCGAGGCCGTGCGCCCCACCGCCGACCGGATCTCCTCATCGGTCGAATCCGCCGCTCCCGTGACGACCCGCACCGCCGCCGCCGCGATCGGCGCCTGACCGACCGCCTCCGCCCGTTCGCCCAACCCGGGAAGATAGCCGGGCGCCAGGCCCACGGCGTCGTTCTCGACGGCGATCGCCGCTCCGGCCGCCAGCGCTTTGAGGCGCGTCTCGCTGACCGGCAGGCCCAGCGCCGCCAGGACCGACAGCCGGCCCGGGTCCCAGGCGACCTCCAGCCGGGCGCCGAAGGTGTCCTGGAGGTCGCCCAGCTCGCGCGGCGTGGGCGCCTGCCAGGGAGTGGCGGCCAGGCGGACGGCCAGGCGCGTCCCGGTCCGCTCCGCCGCGCGCAACAACCGCTCGATCGACCAGCGGCAGCCGTCGAGAATGGCCGGGCGCAGCGCCTTCCGCTCGTCCAGCGCCCGTTGCAAGAGGTCCGCCCCCGGCTCGCCGGGCGCGCAGGCGCGGCGGGCGAAGTGGCGCGCGAAGTCGCCGGGGCTGGCGGCCAGGAACACCGCGCCGAAGTCGACCTCCGCCGCCCGGGCCCCGAACGCGCCCGCCATCGAAAGCGCCCGTTCCGCGAGGTCGACGGCGGCCGCCCGCTCGTCGGCGGCGGTGGCGGCCAGCCGCGGCAGCCGTTTTCCGGCGCCGAGCGGCCGGTCGGGCAGCGGCAGCAGCAGGCTCGGAACCTCCAGGCCCAGGCGCATCGCCGTCGCCAGCAGCGGCGCGGTGGCCAGCAACTCGAGATCGCACCCGCCACCAATGTGAACGCCGGCAGCGCCGCTCTCGACGGCCAGCCGTCCGATCGCCTCCCCGCCGTCGCTCCCCGGCGGGCGCAACTCCGTCGACAAGACGATCATAGCCGGCGCAGGATAGCGCTTTGATTCGGATCTCGGCGCTGTTATAAAGGACCGTCGCTGTTTTCGGAGGCAGCTCGGTGGGGCCGGACGTTCGGGCTCCTGTTTCACCGGAGGTGTTCATGTTCGTTCGCCCACGCCGGCGTTTGATCCAGACCGCGCTCATCGCGGCGATCAGCGCGGGCTTCGTCGCCACCGCACACGCCCAGCTCCAGAACGCGCCGGTCGATCTCGAGCTGTTCCGGCCGGCCATGGACTCGAAAGGGTTCATCACGGTCAACTCGTCGGCGGTGCTGGGCGCAGGCGACCTGTCGTTCGGGTTGGTGACGGCGTACGCGCGCAAGCCGCTGGTGCTGACCGGCGACGGAATGTTCGGCGGCCAGCAGAACCGGTTCCAGGTCAACAACCTGGTCACGCCGTCGCTGCAGGGCGCGGTCGGCTTCACGCATCTGGCGTACCTGGGGTTCGAGCTGGGCGTGGTGCTGCCGCTGCACATCATCTCGGGCCAGAGCTACCCGAGCGATCAGACCGGGCCGAACCAGACCCACGACTGGACGTTCACGGCGCAGGGGCTGGGCGACCTGCAGATTCACCCGAAGATCCGGCTGATGAACGCGACCCGCAACGGGCTGGGCTTCGCGATCATTCCGTCGATCGTCGCGCCGACCGGCGACAAGAACTCGTTCTTCGGCGAGGGGCAGTGGATCTTCCAGCCCACCGCCGTCATCGACACCGAGCTCGGTTACCTGGGCCGGTTCCGCGCCGCCGTCAACGGCGGGATGCGGATCCGCGGCCATCACGCGCGCTTCGTCGACGACGCCAACGCCTTCACCCCGGTATCGATGCAGCCCACGTACATGGGGATGGGCGTCACCACCGGCGCCGGCATCGACATCGGCAACGAAGCCATCGGCGGCCTGGGCCTGTCGTACGGCATCGTGCCGCAGAAGTTCGACGTCGTCGGCGAGGTCTACGGCAACTATGGGCTGGATTCGCACCTCCTGAACGCCGACGGCACCCAGACCAAGATGGGGCTTTCGGCCGAGGCCCTGGCCGGCATCAAGCTGTACCTGGCGCGCAACTCGTTCTTCGAGGCCGGCGCCGGCTGGCGGGTGGCCGACGGGTACGGCGGCGGCCAGCCGCGCGCGTTCATCGGCTTCATCTTCGAGCCGTCGATCGGCGACCGCGACGGCGACGGCTACAAGGACGACGTCGACCAGTGCCCCGACGACCCCGAGGACTTC
>JAICYS010000281.1 GCA_025934105.1 Myxococcota bacterium
CGCGAGGGGCGCGGCGCCGCGGTCGATGCGGCCGGGAGCGCGGCGCTGGGACTTCGGCGCGTCAACATCAGAGGCACCGCGACGGCGGCCGCCGCCAGGCCGCCGGCCAGGATCGCCGCCGGCCGCCGCCACCAGGGCGCGCGCGACCGCGACGACCCATCACCGCCGGTGCCCGACGACGGCGTGACCTCGCCCGCCGAAGCGCCCAGCGTCGTCGGCGCGCGCGGCAAGGTCGCGCCGGGCGGCACCACCGCCGCCGGCAATGTCGGCGGCCCCGACACGAACCCGCGGGCCGGCGCGCCGATCGACTGGCGCAGCGCCGAGTCGAGCTCCGCCATCGTCATCCAGCGGGCTGGAGGCGCCTTGGCCAGCGCCTTCAGGATGACCGCCTCCAGCTCGACGGGGATGTCGGGGTTCCGCTCGCGCGGCGACGGCACCGGCTTCGTCACGTGCATCAGCACGACGTCGCCCCACCCTTCGCTGACGAACGGCGGCGCCCCGGTCAACGTCTCGAACAGGATGATCCCCAGCGCATAGATGTCGGTGCGCTCGTCGATCTCGTCGGTGATGCCGCGGCACTGCTCGGGCGACATGTAGGGCGGCGTCCCCATGACCGAACCGGTTTGCGTCTTGGCGCCGCTGCCCGACAGCTCACCCCGCAGCTTGGCGATGCCGAAGTCCAGCACCTTGACCCGATGTCCGAACGGGCGCCCCTCGTCGGGGACCAGGAACAGGTTGTCGGGCTTGAGGTCGCGGTGGACGATCCCCTTGAGGTGCGCCGCATGCAGCGCGGACGCCGTCTGCACGGCCACGTTCACCGCCTCCGCCACGGGGAGCCGGCGCTCGCGTTCGAGGCGCTTGGCCAGGCTCTCGCCCTTCAGCAGCTCCATCATCAGATAAGGGATCCCCGACGGCAGGAGCCCGACGTCGATGATGTCGATGATGTTCGGGTGCTGGATCGCGTTCGCGGCGCGCGCCTCGTTCATGAAGCGCTCGACCAGTCCCTGGTCCTGCGCCAGCTCGCGCCGCAACACCTTGACCGCCGCCTGGCGGCCCATGAACGGGTGCTCGGCCAGGTACACGGCTCCCATGCCGCCTTCGCCCAGGACCGAGACGATCTGGTAATTGTTGACGCGCTCGCCGATCACGGGCGCCCTCGTCGGGCGGCCGCATCGGGGGCGTCAGGTTTCCGAACGCACCGGGGGGGACGCGATCTCACCAACCAATGAACGCCGGCCGGGCGCGATCTTCCTCGCCGCGTCGCCGGGTCGCTCGGCCCCGCCGACAAGTGGCAGCTTCGACCACAAGCAACCGCGGCCGGCGGCTCCCGAAAATCTGTTTGCGAGCCGTCGATCCGCGGCAGGGTCGTTCGTCGCCTGGTCAGGGCCGGCGGTTCGGCTCTTCCCATGACAAAGGAGAGGACCATGAAATTCATGCTGATGGTGCGAGCGACCGGCGACTCCGAGAGCGGTGCGCTCCCCGACCGCAGGGCGCTGGAGGAGATGGGCAAGTTCAACGAAGAGATGGTGAAGGCCGGCGTGATGCTGGCCGGCGAGGGGTTGCAGCCCTCCTCGAAGGGGGCCCGGGTGCGGTTTTCGGGCGGCAAGCGCACGGTGGTCGACGGGCCTTTCGCGGAGACCAAAGAGCTCATCGCGGGCTTCTGGATCCTGCAGTGCCGGTCCAAGGAAGAGGCGCTGGAGTGGGCCAAGCGCTGCCCCCAGCCGATGCCGGGGGATTGCGAGCTGGAGCTGCGACAGATCTTTTCGTCCGAGGACTTCGCCTACGCCGGCGAGGACGTGGTCCGCAAAGAGGAAGAGCTGCGCAGCCAGGTGGAGGGGAAGCAGGGGCCGAAATAAGCGGGCTTGCAGTTGATGCGCGCCGTGCTCTGATCGCGTGGTGGAAGCCCTGGCCACCGACGTGCGGCGCGCCATCGACGCCGTCTGGCGCATCGAAGCGCCCCGCCTGATCGCGGGGCTGGCGCGGCTGGTGCGCGACGTGGGCGTCGCGGAGGAACTGGCGCACGACGCGCTGGTGACCGCGCTCGAAGAGTGGCCGACCTCCGGCATTCCGCACAAGCCCGGCGCCTGGCTGATGACGGCGGCCAAGAACCGGGCGCTGGATCTGGTGCGGCGCCGCAAGCTGCTGGACCGGAAGCACCGCGAGCTGGGGAGGGAAGCCGAACGCGCGCAGGAGGCAGCCGCCAACGAGATCGAACGGGCCGCCGACGACGACGTGGGCGACGATCTGCTGCGGCTGATCTTCACCTGCTGCCACCCGGTGCTGCCGCCGGAGGCGCGGGTGGCCTTGACCCTGCGCATGCTGGGCGGCCTGTCCACCGAGGAGATCGCGCGGGCGTTCCTGGCCACCGAGCCGGCCATCGCGCAGCGGATCGTGCGGGCCAAGCGGACGCTGGCCGAAAAACAGGTGCCGTTCGAGGTCCCGCACGGCGAAGACCGCGCCGCGCGCCTGCAATCCGTGCTGGGGGTCGTCTACCTGATCTTCAACGAGGGGTACGCCGCCACCGCCGGCGACGCCTGGATCCGGCCGCAGCTGTGCGAGGAGGCGCTGCGCCTCGGGCGCGTGCTGGCCGCCGCGGCGCCCGACGAACCCGAGGCGCACGGGCTGGCGGCCCTGATGGAGCTGCAGGCCTCGCGGACACGCGCGCGCGTCGGGCCGGGCGGGGCGCCGGTGCTGTTGCTGGACCAGAACCGGGCGCTCTGGGATCCGCTGCTCATCAACCGCGGCCTGGCGGCCCTGGCGCGCGCCGACGAGCTGGGCGGCGCGCACGGGCCCTACGCCTTGCAAGCGGCCATCGCCGCCTGCCACGCGCGGGCGCGCGCCCCCGAAGAGACGGACTGGCCCCGGATCGCGGCGCTCTACGGCGAGCTGGCGCGCGTGGCCCCCTCCCCGATCGTCGAGCTCAATCGCGCGGTGGCGGTGGCGATGGCCGACGGGCCGGCCGCCGGGCTGGCCATCGTCGACGGGATCGCCGGCGATCCCGTCCTGCGCGGCTATCACCTGCTGCCCAGCGTGCGCGGCGATCTGCTGGCCAAGCTGGGCCGCCGGGACGAAGCGCGCGCCGAGTTCGAGCGCGCGGCCGGCATGACCCGCAACCAGCGCGAGCGCGCGCTGTTGCTGGAGCGCGCGGCGGGGCTGCGCGCGGCCGTGTAGCGACCCGAACGGACAAATTCGCTGGGCGCAGCTTCCCCCGGGCGTTCCCGGCCACGCGCTCCGCCACCGCGAAGCGCGCTTTTGCTCCTGGTGAGAAGGGACGGGAATGCGCCCCCCTTTCACTTGCGATGGGTCGTCTTACCTTCATGGAACCCGTGCGCCCGGCTGAGGTCTCCTCCATCCACCAACCCCCCCGCATCTCGCGCGCTTCGCTGCGCCCCGGCTTTTTTCGGTCGGGACTGCCGGTCAAGAGCCAGGTGGGGTTCGCCGCCGCGATCCTGGCGGTGTTTCTGATCGGCCTTCTGTCGTACCGCTCGTTCACGCAGCGGGCGCAGGCGTCGCGCCAGGTGTCGCACACCATCGACGTGACCGATCACCTGGATCGGCTGCTCTCGACGTTTCAGGACGCCGAGACGGGCCAGCGCGGCTATCTGCTGACCGGCGACGAGCAGTACCTCGAGCCATACCACGCGGCGGTCGCCGGGCTGCAGGCCGAGTTGCCGCGCCTTCGCCAGCTGATCGCCGACAGCCCGCGGCAGCTCGAGCGCGTCGAGGTGCTGGAGCGGCTCTCGGCCAACAAGCTGTCCGAGCTGCGCCAGACCATCGACCTGCGGCGGGCCGGACAGATCGACCGCGCGCTGGAGATCGTCCGGACGGACCGCGGCCTGCACGCGATGGAGGAGATCCGCACCACCATCGCCGGCCTGAAGACCACCGAGCGCGAGCTGCTGGAACTGAGGTCGCGCGATCTGGAGTCGGCGACCAAAGTGGTCACCTGGGTCATCTGGGGCGGCTCGGCGCTGTTGCTGTTCTTGATCGCCGCCGCCGCCAACATGTCGTCGCGCGACTTCCTGGCCCAGCGGGTGCAGGCCTGGATCCGGTCGGGCGAGAGCGATCTCGGCCGGCGCATGCAGGCGCTGGAGCGCGTCGACGAGCTCGGGGAGCGGGTGGCGGCGTTCCTGGGCGAATACCTGGGCGCGTCGGTGGCGGCCATCTACTTCGCGCCGTCGGGACGCGAGCTGCGGCGGGTCGGCGGATACGCTCTGCCGCCGCACGCCGACGACGCGCCGGTGGCCGGCTTGACCCATCAAGCCTTCATCGAGAACCGCGCCATCGAAACGCGCGACGTGCCGCCCGAGTTCTTTCCCGTGTCGTCGGGCGCGGGGCGCGGCCCGGCCCGCCACCTGCTGGTGGTCCCCACCTTCGCCGACGGGCGCGCCAACGGAGCGCTGGAGCTGGGCCTGCTGCACGCGCCGCAACCGCACGATCGCGAGCTCTTGGCCCGCATCTCGGCGCCGGTCGGGCTGTCGCTGCGTTCCACAAAGGACCGCGCCGATCTCCGCGAGGCGCTGGAAGAGACGCAGCGCCAGGCCGAAGAGCTGCAGACACAGCAGGAAGAGCTGCGCGTCCAGAATGAAGAGCTGGAACAGCAAAGCCGCGTGCTGCAGGAGTCCCAGGCGCACCTCGAAAATCAGCGGGTCGAGCTGGAGCAGATCAACGCCCACCTCGAAGAACAGACCCACGCCGTGGAAGAGCAACGGGACAACCTGGCGCGCGCGCAGACCGAGCTGCAGCGGGCCAGCGCCTACAAGTCCGAGTTCCTGGCCAACATGTCGCACGAGCTGCGCACGCCCCTCAACAGCTCGCTGATCCTCGCCAAGCTGCTGGCGGACAACCGCGAAGGCAACCTGAACCCCGAACAGATCAAGTTTGCCGAGACCATCTACTCGGCCGGCAACGACCTGCTGACGTTGATCAACGACATTCTGGACCTGTCCAAGATCGAGGCCGGCAAGCTGGACGTCCGGCCCGAAGAGGTCACGATCCCGCGGCTGAGGGACGAGCTGGTCGACATGTTCGGGCCGCTGGCGCGCGACAAGGGGATCGAGCTGACGGCCACCGTCGAACCGGACGTGCCGGCGTCGATGTTCACCGACCCGACGCGCCTGCAACAGGTGCTGAAGAACCTGCTGTCGAACGCCTGCAAGTTCACCGAGCGGGGCGGCGTCGCCTTGCGGGTGCGGCGCGTGGGCGGCGGCCGGATCGTTTTCGACGTGAAAGACACCGGGATCGGCATCCCGCCCGAGCAGCACGAGGCGATCTTCGAGGCGTTCCGGCAAGCCGACGGCACCACCAACCGCAGGTACGGCGGGACCGGGCTGGGCCTGTCGATCTCCCGGGATCTGGCGCGCCTGCTGGGGGGCGAGCTGACGCTGGACAGCGCCCCCGGGCGCGGCAGCACGTTCACGCTGACCTTGCCGGAACGGATGCCGGCCACCCGACCAGAGGCGCCGCGAAAGAACACGCGCCCGGGGCGGCCCCTGGCGGCGGCGGGTGGGCCGGCCGCGCGCCCAGGGCCGAACGCTCCGGCGCCGAAACCGCCCGCGCCCGCGCCGGCCGACGGGCCCGCCGAGGCGCCGCTGGCCGAACGTCTCATTCTGATCATCGAGGACGACCCTCGCTTCGCCAGCGTCATCCAGGGGCTGGCGCGCGAGCTGGACTTCCGCAGCCTGGTCGCCAGCAGCGGCGAAGAGGGGCTGGAGCTGGCCGAGAAGCACCGGCCGAGCGGCATCGTGCTGGACGTGGGACTGCCCGACCGCTCGGGGCTGTCGGTGCTGGACACGCTGAAGCACCGCTCGAGCACGCGCCACATCCCGGTGCACATGGTCTCGGTGTCGGATTACACGCGCACGGCGCTGGAGATGGGCGCCGCCGGCTACGCCATCAAGCCCGTCCGCCGCGAGGCGCTGATCGAGGCGCTGAAGCGGCTGGAGTCCAAGTCGACGCAGCGGCTGCGGCGCGTGCTGGTCGTCGAGGACGACGCGGTGGCGCGCGACAGCACCTGCCGGCTGCTGGCCGGGCGCGACGTCGAGACGGTGGCGGTCGGCAACGCCGGCGACGCGCTGGCGCGCCTCGGCGAGATCACCTTCGACTGCATGGTCCTCGACCTCAGTCTGCCGGACCGCAGCGGCCTCGAGCTTCTGGAGGAGATGTCGAAGAGCGAGCGCTACGCGTTTCCGCCGGTGATCGTCTACACCGGCCGTTCGCTGTCGCGCGACGAAGAGCAGCGCCTGCGGGCCCTGTCCCGGTCGATCATCATCAAGGGGGCGCGCTCGCCCGAACGGTTGCTGGACGAGGTCACGCTGTTCCTGCACCAGGTGGAAGCCGAGCTGCCCGCCGACCGACAGCGGATGCTGAAGGACGCGCGCCATCGCGAGGCGGTGTTCGAAGGCAAGCGGGTGCTGGTGGTCGAGGACGACGTGCGCAACATCTTCGCGCTCTCGGCCGTGCTGGAGCCGCGCGGCGCCAAGGTCGAGATCGCGCGCAACGGCCGCGAGGCGCTGGACCACCTGGCGCATCACCCCGGCGTCGACCTGGTGTTGATGGACATCATGATGCCCGAGATGGACGGCCTGGAGGCCATGCGGCGCATCCGCCAGCAGCCGGCGCACGCGTCGCTGCCGATCATCGCGCTGACGGCGAAGGCGATGCTGGACGACCGCGACCAGTGCCTGTCCGCCGGCGCGAACGACTACATCGCCAAGCCGCTGGACGTCGACAAGCTGCTGTCGCTGGCGCGGGTCTGGATGCCCAAATGACGCCCGCGCCGACCGCCGCCGACATC
>JAICYS010000449.1 GCA_025934105.1 Myxococcota bacterium
CTCAAGGCGGAGGCCGCGGCCACACCACCCGTACCCCCTATGATATCAACCGCGGGCGGAGCGGCCGCTCTTGGTGGCGCGGGTGGGGTGGGCGGCGCGGGAGGAGCGAGAGGAGCGGGCGGCGCGGGCGGCGCGGGCGGCGCGGGTCCCGACGGCGCCGTGGCCGATGCCGGCATCGACGCGGGCGGCATGATCGACGGGGGCGCGGGCGGAACGGCGGGGCGCGGCGGTTCGGAGGGCGGCGCGGGCGGTGCCGGCGGCACGCCAGCCGACGGCTCGGCACCCGCCACCGACGGCTCGGGCGTGGACGGCACCGTCACCGCCAACAACCCGAGCGGCTACATCGCGGGCGGCGGCTGCGACTGTTCGACGCCTGGTGGACCCTCGTCGTTGTCGCTCTTCGGGGCGGCCGTCCTGGCCGCGCTGGTCTTCGGACGCCGGCGCCGGGGCAGCTCCCGCGCCGTCCGGCCGCCCGACGGCGACCGCGCGCCTTCGAACCCCCAGCCCTAGAACACCGCCGTCGAAAGAACGTCAACGCCGAGGCCGCCAGGCCCCGCCGGACGCGAGGCGCGACGACGAGGAATACCCGTAGGTATTGTGAGGAGAAGCAACGAAGCGGCCGGCGCGAATCGTCGGCCGAACGTGACGCTCTTTCGACGGCGGTGCACTAAAGGAGCCCGCGTTGCACCGATGTCACGGGGCTTCGGGAGCGCCTGTCTTCGACTGCTGGTATAGCTTCGCCAACAGCTGGAAGGTCGCATCGCAGTCAGCCAGCGTAGCCAACGTTCGGCCCATCTTGTTTGGTCCATCACCGACCCAGTCCGTCGCCGGCAGAAGCTCGCGGATCCCTTCTGGTGTGCTCTTCGTATCCGGGGAATGTAAAATGGGGAACTTGGGTCATACGTGTATCGGAGTGCTAAGCCTCGTGGTGGTCGCTGTTGGCGGCGGCGCATGCCGTCGACAACAGCGACCGCCACCGGTTCAGTCTATCGTTGCCCATCGCCCAGGCGTGACCTGGACGCCGCAGCAACAAAAGGTGGTCGACTGCGCGTTATCTTTTGCGAAACGAGAACGGTTTTTTCAAGCGGGTTCCATTGTGACCGTTGTGGGAGGTGAAGGTAATCTGTGGATGGCGCACTTTGCGACCCCAGGAACTCCTCCGAACGTCAGGGGCTTCAATTTCGAGGTCCGCGTAGAGCTTCCGGCCTGTAAGCTGGTTAATGTTCTGGTGTTTCAGTAAGGCGACGAGTCCGGTCGCTCAGGCAGCGTAGCGAAACCGTCCACTGAATCGAGGCAGGCTCACTTCGCACCGGTACACGGCGTCGCTGCCGTCGTCGCCGACGATCTGACCGGCGCAGTAGCCCGGGCCGCCGGCCAGCCACAGCTCGCGCACTGTTGGTCACACGCGCTGTCACAGCACACACCATCGACGCAAAATCCAGAGGCACACTCGGCGCCCGCGCCGCGTAACCGTCCGACCGCGGACGCCATGACGTCGCGGCGGGACCGCGGTACTGCTGTAGCGTGAGGCGCAGGTCTTGGTCAGCCCGAGGGGCGCCAGTTGTGGGGCAGGAGGTCGTCGAGGGCAGCGGCGGGATGGGAGCCGACGCGGCCGAGGACGTCGGTGAGGTAGGCGATGGGCTCGACGGCGTTGGCTTCGCAGGTGGCGGTGAGGGAGTAGAGGCCGGCGATGTTGGCGCCGGCCTCCTGGTTCCCCACGAAGAGAAAGTTCTTACGGCCGAGGGCTACGATTCGAAGCGCCGACTCGCTCCGGTTGTTGTCCGGCGGGATGCGCGCGTCGTCGAGGAAGCGGGTCAGCTCGTCCCAGTTGTTTAGTGTTACCGCGCGGCTTGAATGACGGCCCGATGGCGAGTTTCGATCCGGGTCGATGATGGTGATCAGCCCAAGGAGCCCATCATCGCCATCACGCAGCCGGCTCGCTCAGGCGAACGCCAACGTCGCGCGGAGCCAACCGATTCGCTTCCGCATCAGGCGGGGCACGGTAACCCGCGGTGCGGAGATGGACCAG
>JAICYS010000406.1 GCA_025934105.1 Myxococcota bacterium
AGCCAGAGGCCGCCGAGGTCATCGTGGTCAACACCTGCGGCTTCATCGGCGAGGCCAAGCAGGAGTCGATCGACGCCATCCTCGAGAGGGCGCGCCACAAGCAGGCCGGCACCTGCAAGCGGCTGGTGGTCGCCGGCTGCCTCTCTCAGCGCTACCCGAAAGAGCTGGCCGACGAGATGCCCGAGGTGGACCAGTTCCTGGGCACCAACGAGGTGGGCGCCATCACCAAGGCCATCGCCGGCACGCTCGAGCGGCTGTCGGTGACGGACACGCCCGCTTATCTGTACGACGACGCGTCACCGCGCCGGCGATCGCAGGCGCCGCACACGGCCTACGTGAAGATCGCCGAGGGGTGCGATCGCCCCTGCGCGTTCTGCATCATCCCCAAGCTGCGGGGCCCCCAGCGCAGCCGCACGCCCGAGTCGGTGCTGCGCGAGGTGCGCGACCTGGTGGCCGGCGGAACGAAAGAGATCTGCCTGGTCGCGCAGGACCTGACGACGTACGGGACGGATCTGGCGCCGGCGGGGCCGCGCCTGGCCTCGCTGCTGCGCGAGCTGGCCGCCGTGGACGGCCTGGGTTGGATCCGGCTGCACTACGCCTATCCCAGCGCCTGCACCGACGAGCTGCTGGACGCGATCGCGGCCGAGCCGCGGGTGGCCAGCTATCTGGACGTGCCCATCCAGCACGTCGACAGCGGCGTGCTGAAGGCGATGCGCCGCGGCTACGGCGAGCGGCAGGTGCGCGAGCTGGTCGAGCGGTTTCGGGCGCGCGTGCCTGGGGGGACCTTCCGGACCACGTTCATCGCCGGGCACCCGGGCGAAACGGACCAGGCCTTCCAGCGGCTGTGCGACTTCGTGCGCGAGGCCGAGCTGGACCACGTCGGCATCTTCAATTTTTCGCGCGAGGAGGGGACGGTGGCGGCGCTGCTGCCCAACCGCGTCCCGCAAAAGCAGATCGACGCGCGCCGCCGCGAGCTGCTGCGCATTCAGCGCGAGATCTCGAAGAAGAAGCTGCGCGCCATGCGCGGCCGCGCGCTGCGCGTCCTGGTCGAAGGTCCGTCGGATGAGTCGGAGTACCTGTTGATGGGCCGCCACGAAGGGCAAGCGCCCGAGATCGACGGGCAGGTCTACCTGTCGCTGGCGGCCGAGGGCGCGCCGCCCGCCGCGGGCAGCTTCGTTGAGGCGCGCGTCACCCACTCGGCCGAGTACGACCTGGCGGCCGAGATCGCGTGATTGGCTGCGTTTCTGAGCGCAGCGCGCGCGGCTTTCATCGAACTTTTTGCGGCGTCCTGCTGACCACGCGCGTCGCGCAGGTTCTTTGAGCCGGACGCGCGTCCCCGTGTCACTCTCATAGAAGAGGGCACGTGACGAGGTTCGAAGCAACAGCCGAAGCTCCTCCGTCCACCAACCGGCGCCGACACGCGCGGGTGTCGGTCGGCTTGCCGGTCGAGGTGCATGTCGACGATTGTCCCGAAACGCTGACCGTCGAGATGATCGACGTCGCGCTGGGCGGCGCTCGCCTGCGGCCGCTCTCGAACAGCGGCGTCACCGTCAACCGGCGGGCGACGTTCGGGTTCATCGTCCCGGGCGGCGGCAAGTGCGTGGCCGGCGGCCGCGTGACGCGCGTGCAGGCGACCGGCGAGTTCGTGGTGGCCTTGGACCGGGCCAACCCCGCCTTCCGCGAGTTCCTGCGCTCGCTCTCCGTCTGAGTGCCGTCGTGAGCGAGGCGGGCCTTCTTGGCCGCCCGCCCCTCCCGGCAGGCCCAAGGATGACGGCTGGAGACTGGGTGCCTCCTGGCTCCGACGCTGTCGTCCGGCGCGGTCTGCGCCCGATCGCCCCGGCTGGTCGAAAGTCGCTTTCGCGGTGACACTTCCGCCCGTGCCCGGTGTTGAGGGGGCATGCGGGAGGCAAACCGGCATTGGCGCTGGACATCGAAGGGCTCTACTTGCGGTACGGACCGATGGTGCTGCGGCGCTGCCGGTCGATCTTGCGCAGCGAAGCGGCCGCGGAGGACGCGACCCAGGAGGTCTTCGTGACGGCCTTGCGCTTTCGAGCCCGCTTGCGCGACGAGGCGCCCGGCGCGCTGCTGTTGCGGATCGCCACGAATCTGTCGCTCAATCGGCTGCGCGCCGACCGGCGCCGGCCGGAGGACGCCGGCGGCGAGCTGGCGCTGCGCATCGCCGGCGCGGACGGCGGCCAGGCCGCGGCTGAGTCGCGGGCGGTGGCGCGAAACCTGCTGGCCAAGCTTTTCCGCGCCGACGATCCGCTGGCCGCCTCGACCCGGACGCTGGCGTTCATGCACCTGGTCGACGGCATGACCCTGGACGAGGTGGCGCGCGAGGCCCGGCTGTCGGTCTCCGGCGTGCGCAAGCGGCTCCGGACGCTGCGCGGCCGGCTGGCCGAATTGCAGGAGGAGCCGTCATGACCGAACCCGTGGCCCCGGTCCCCGATTGGCTGATCGAGCGGCTGGCGCTGGGCGAGCTGGACGCCGCCACGGCCGCGGACGTGCGGCGGCGGCTGGCCGGCGCCGGCCAGGACGCCGATGCGGTCGTGGCGCGCCTCCTGGCGTCCAACGCCGAGCTGCTGGCGGCTCACCCGCCGTCCCGCCTGGTGCCGGCGATCCACCGGCGATCCGCCGCCG
This sequence comes from Myxococcota bacterium, assembly GCA_025934105.1. Lineage (GTDB taxonomy): Bacteria > Myxococcota_A > Polyangia > Fen-1088 > Fen-1088 > JADGRB01. The sequence continues at coordinate 2,641 of JAICYS010000406.1, forward strand.
CGCGGCGAGGCTCGCGCGCGCTGTGGGTGATCGCCCCGGCGGCGCTGGCGGGGGCGGTGGCGCTGGTTCTCTGGGCGCGCCCGGCGCCCCAACGGCGCGCCGACGACGCGCTGGAACCGACCACCGTCAAGGGCAGCTGGGTGCCCGCGTCCCGGCTGCTGGTGTATCGCCACCAGGACAACGGCGACCGCGCGCTCCCCGACGGCGCGCCCGCCGCCGAGGGCGACCTGGTCCAGCTCGCCTACCGGCAGCGCGGCGCCGCGTTCGGGCTGCTGCTGTCCATCGACGGGCGCGGCTCCGTCACGCTGCACTGGCCCGACCAGGGGGCCGCCTCGGCGCGCCTCCAGGCCGGCGGCGAGGCCCGGCTCCCCTCGGCGTACCAGCTGGACGCGGCGCCCGGCTTCGAACGCTTCTTCCTGGTGACGGCCCCCCGCCCGTTTCCGGTCGCGCCGGTGGTGGCCGCCGCGCGCGCCCT
>JAICYS010000048.1 GCA_025934105.1 Myxococcota bacterium
CGGCTCGACGGCCACCGGGCCGTACACCTGGAAGAACGTCGCCATCGGCGGCGGCGGGTTCGTCACCGGCATCGTCTTCAGCCCCGTCGAAAAGGGGTTGGCCTACGCGCGCACCGACGTGGGCGGCTTTTACCGCTGGGACGCCGGCGCGGCAGCGTGGACCCCGCTCACCGACATGTTCGGGGCGTCGAACGGCAACGACCTGGGCGGCGAGAGCATCGCCGCCGACCCGGTCGACGCGAACGTGGTCTACGCTGCGGCCGGCATGTACGAATCGAGCGGGAACGGCGTCATCCTGCGGTCGGCGGACCGCGGCGCCACCTGGACCGCTAACACCATCGGCGTGGTGATGGGCGGCAACGATCTCGGGCGCGGGATGGGCGAGCGGCTGGCCGTCGATCCGAACAACCACGCCACGCTGTTGTTCGGCACGCGCGCGAACGGCCTCTACAAGAGCACCGATTCCGGGGCGCACTGGGCCAAGGTCGCGGCCTTTCCGGCGACCGGCGACGTGAACGTCGCCAACAGTTACGGCGGGACGACCAGCTACGGCCTGCCGGTGGTGCTGTTCGAAAAACGCGGAGGCACGTCGGCCGGCTCGGCGTCGATCTACGTGGCCGCCGCCTCCAAAGCGTCCGGCAGCAACCTCTATCATTCGGCCGACGGCGGGACCTCCTGGGCGCAGGTGGCGGGCGGCCCCACCGGCCTGATGGCGCATCACGCGGCGGTGGCCGGCGACGGGACGGTCTGGCTGGCGTACTCGAACGACTACGGCCCGTACAACACCGGCGCCGGCACGCTGGCCGGGCAGATCTGGAAGCTGTCCGCCAGCGGGACCTGGACCAACGTGACGCCTCCCGCCGCCAACTGGGGCGGCATGGCGGGCGGTCTCAGCGTCGACCCGCAGAACGACAACCACGTGCTGGTCTCGACGCTAGACTGGTACGCGCCCGACCGCCTGCTGGCCACCAGCGACGCGGGAACGTCCTGGAGCGTGGTCGCGCAGCCGCCGGTCTCCTGGAACACCAGCGGCTCGACGTACGACGACAACGGCGCCGCGTTCTGGCTCTCCGGCGGCGCCCAGATCGGCACCGGCGCGACCAACTGGGTCGAGGCGGTCGCCATCGATCCGTTCGACGGCAACCACGCCATGTACGGCACCGGCGCCGGCATCTGGAGCAGCGCGGACATCGGCAGCGCCAGCGGCGGCGCGGGGCAGGGGGTCACCTGGACTTTCAGTGACACCGGCCTCGAAGAGACCGTGCCGATCTTCCTGGTGCCGGCCGTGAACGGCGCGTTCCTGGGCGCGCTCGGCGACCTGGGCGGCATGCGCAACACCAACCTCGACGCCTACGCGCCGGCCGGCGAGTACACGAACCCGATCTTCACCAACACCAACGGGCTCGACTTCGCCGAGAGCAAGCCGGACTTCGTGGTGCGCGTCGGCAACAGCGGCACGGCCGCGTCGGACGTCGCCATCTCGACCGACAACGGTGTGACCTGGCAGGCCGCCGCGACCGCTCCGCCGGGCTACGGCGGCCCGAACTACATGAACTCGGTGGCGGTGGCGGCCGACGGCAGCCGGTTCATCGTGGCGCCGGCCAGCGGCCACGGCAGCCCGGCGTTCACCACCAACGACGGGGCGAGCTGGACGACCTGCTCGGGGTTGCCCTCGGGCGCGCTGCTGGCGGCCGACCGGGTCACCGCCATGACCTTCTACGCCACCAGCGGCGGGACGCTGTACGCCAGCACCGACGGCGGCGCGACCTTCAGCATGGCGAACACCTTCACCGGCAGCGGCGCGCCGCGCCCGGTCTTCGGCCAGGCCGGCGAGGTCTGGGTGGCGGCCAACGGCGGGGCGCTCTACCGGTTCACCAACGCCGGCGCGAGCAAGACCCAGGTGGCCAGCGCCGGCGCGGCGTCCGGCGTCGGGTTCGGCAAGGCGGCGCCCGGGCAGACCCATCCGGTCACGTTCATCATCGGCACCGTCGGCGGGCAGTATGGCTTTTTCCGCAGCGACGACGGAACGGGAACCAGCTGGACCCGCATCAACGACGACCAGCACCAGTTCGGCTGGCTGCAGGGCAACTTCATCGCCGGCGACGAGTCGGTGTTCGGCCGCGCCTACCTCACCACCGGCGGCCGCGGTTACGTGTACGGCGATCCGAAGTAGCGCCGGTCAGGGCGCCGGGTGCCCCGCCTGCTGGCTGGCGGGCGGCGGGGCCTTGCCGCCCGGCGTCTCCTCGGCAGCGCTGGCCCGTTTGGTCGCGCCCGGGGGCATGGCGCTCGGCCGCTGCGACGGCGGCGGCGGCGCCTCGCCCGGCGCGCGGGCGCCCAGCGTCTTGCCGTCCGGCGCGTGGTCCTCGAGGATGGCGTTGATCTCGCCGCCCATCAGGAAGACGAAGCCGCTGAGATAGAGCCAGGTCATGAGCACGATGACGCCGCCGATCGAGCCGTAGGTGACGTTGTAGCTGCCGAAGTGGGTGGCGTATTGGTTGAACCCGTAGGTCGCCGCCAGCCAGACCAGCGTGCCCACCACCGAGCCGGGCGTGATGAACTTGAACTCCTGTTTGACGTCGGGAAGCAGGTAGTAGCCGAGCGCCGCGCAGAACATGATCACCACGGCCGTGACCGGCCACCGCAACCAGCTCCACACGATCACGTACTCCTTGCCGATGTGGAGACGCTGGGCCAGCCACCATCCCAGGTCGCCGCCCGCCACCAGCGCGGCCACCCCCAGCAGCACCAGCAAGGCCCCGCCGATGGTCATCCCGAAGGCGAGCCCCTCGGTCTTCCAGAACGCGCGCGACTCCTTGACGTCGTAGGCCAGGTTCAGCGCCTTGCGGACGGCGTCCACGCCGCGCGAGGCGGAATAGAGCGTGACGATGATGCCGATGGTCAGCAGCTTGGGCCGGGGCTGGTTGATGAGCCCGTGGACGTGCTGGTCGATGATCCCCATCGCCTGCGGAGGCAGGATCGACCGCGCGCGCGACAGCAGGGTGGCGATCGAGGTCCTCACCCCGGGGATGTAGGCAGTGAGCGTGGCCAGGAAGACCAGGAACGGGAACAGCGAAAACACGAAGTAGTAGCTGAGGACGGCCGCGCTATCCGAGACGTTGTCGTGCACGTACTCGCGGTAGGCCTCCTTGGCGAACTCCTTCGCGGTCAGCTTGCGCATGTGCCGCTTTTTCAGGACCTTGCCGCGCCTCCACCACGCCATCTGCGCCGACCTCCGCCCTTCAACGTAAGAGTGCGAGCGTCGTCCACAAGCCAGCTCGGCCGGCCCGCGGGCGCGGTAGCATGGCGGCGCATGAGATTGCTGCCCTCCCGGATGTGGGCGGCCGGCGCGGCCGCCGCGTGGCTGCTCGGCTCCGGCTGCGGACCGCCGCGCATCTTCTGCCCGGACGACACCACGCTGGCGCGCCACGTCTATTCGGGCGGGGGCGACGCCGTGTGGTGCCGCAGCGCCGACGCGGTCCGGAACGGGCCCGAGTCCCGGCGCTTCGAAAACGGGATCGAATCCGTCACCGGCGAATACCTGGACGGCGCGCAGAGCGGCGTCTGGCGCTACCGTTTCAGCGACGGGCGCAACTGGCGGGCCGAGCGGTGGGACGACGGCGCGCTGCTGGCGGTGACCGTCGACCCGTCGGTGGCCCGGATGACGCCGGCCGATCTGGCGGCGGTCGGCCCGACCACCTCCGGCGTGATCAAGCTGGCGGCGCACGACCCGACGCCGATCGGTCCGCCGCGCGAGATCGCCCGGCGCGACGCCGGCGGCGGGCTGCGCGTGACGGGGGCCTACGACGGCGACGGCCTGCGCACGGGGGTGTGGCGGTTCTGGTACCCGAACGGCCGGCTGGCGCGCGAGATCGAGTTCGCGGCCGGCGTGCGCGATCGCGCCGCCCGCGAGTGGTACGACACCGGCGCGCCGGCCGCCCAGGGCTTCTACGCGGGCGGCGTGCGCGACGGTCGCTGGCAGTTCTGGGACCGGCACGGGGTGCTGGTGCGGCAGATCGGTTACGACGCCGGCCGCCCGGTCTCGCCTGCGGCGGCCGCCGCGGGTATGCTGCCCGGGACGCCATGAAGCAGTCCGTCACGGTGCAGATCGCGGGACTTCGGTACGCGCTGAAGACCGACGAAGACGACCGCTGGGTCAAACAGGTCGCGGCCTACGTGGACGAGCGCATGCGCGAGCTGCAGAAGCGCGGTCGCCCGGATACGCAGGCGGCCGCCGTGCTGGCGGCGCTGCAGATCGCCGAGGAGCTGTTTCGGGAACGGCGCAACGGACGAGAACTGCGGAAAAGGATTCGCGAAAAGAGTCAATCCCTGCTTGACTGCCTGACGCGCGAGGCGCGAGTATGAGCCCACCTGATCGTTCCGGTCTGCCGCCCGGCAAACCACGGGCGCCTCGATAAATTCAGTGCCGGGACCCATCACGCACCGATGGCTCCCTCGTCGTCAGCAGAAGCTCTCTTAGAGGACAAGCGCGCGTTACGGCGCGAGATGGGACAGGCGCGGGCGGCCCTCGACCCGGCCGAGCGGCGCGCGCGCAGTCGAGCGGCGTGCGCCCGCCTGCTGAACTTGCCCGAGGTGGCGGGGGCGATGGCGGGCGGCGCCGCCCGGACCGTGGCCGGATACGTGGCCCTCGACGCGAAGGGCGAGCTGGACCCGGCGCCGGCGCTGCAGGCGCTGGCCGCGGGCGGAGGCCGGGTGGCGTATCCGCGCGTGGCCGGTCCGGCCTCGCCGCTGGTGTTTCACGTCGCCGAGCCGGCCGCGCTGGCGGTGGGGCGCTTCGGGCTGCGCGAGCCGGCCGCGGGCGCGCCCGAGATCGCGGCCTCCGATCTGGACCTGGTGCTGCTCCCGGGCGTGGCCTTCGACGCCGACGGGCGGCGCCTCGGGTTCGGCGGCGGGTTTTACGATCGGACGTTTGGACGCGGGCTCCCGGGCGGGACCGCCGCCGTTCGGCCGGGCGAGGCCAATCCCGGCTCCAGCGCGGCCGCCGCTGCCCGCGCGCGGCGGCCGGCGCTCATCGGTCTTTGCTATGACTTGCAGGTGGTCGCGCGCTGTCCGGCGGGGCCCGAGGACGTTGCCGTCGACGTGGTCGTGACCGAGTCGCGCGTGTTGCGGCGGGAGCCGCCGCGATGATGCCGCTCGGCGCCGCGATTGCGCTGGCCGTGGTCGTGCTGGTGGTCGCCTTCTGGGCGGGCCGCACGTTGCGCCCCCCGCCGCTGCCGCACTCGGAGTCGGAGAAGCAGCGCCTGATCGAAGCCGCGCGCACCGAGGCCGAATCGCTCAAGCGCCAGGCGGCGCTGGACGCGAAAGAGGTGGCGCAGAAGGCGCGCGCCGAGGTGGACGCGGCGCTGGCGGCGCAAAAGGCGGAGGTGGAGCGGCAGGCACGCGAGACCGCCGAACGCGAGCGCGAGCTGGATCGGCAGGAAAAGCAGATCAAGCAGCGGCTGGAAGAAGCGGCGCGCCTGGAAAAGCAGCTGGCCGGGCGCGAGCAGGCGGCCGAAGCCGCGGCCCGCACCGCGGCGGCGCAAGTGGCCGAGGGGCGGGCGCGGCTCGAGCAGATCGCCGGGCTGTCGGTGGCCGAGGCGCGGGCGCGGTTGACCGAGGAGGTGCGCGACGAGGCGCGCCGCGCGGCCGCCGACGAGGTGAAGAAGATCGAGGAGGCGGCCCGGGCCGAGGCCGAGGACAAGGCGCGGATGGTGATCTCGGCGGCCGTCCAGCGCTACGCGGGCGAATACGTGGCCGAGCGAACGGTGGCCACCGTGCCGCTGCCGTCCGACGACATGAAGGGGCGCATCATCGGGCGCGAGGGGCGGAACGTGCGCGCTCTCGAGGCGGCCACCGGCGTCGACCTCATCATCGACGACACGCCCGAGGCGGTGGTCATCTCCTGCTTCAATCCGGTCCGGCGCGAGATCGCGCGGCTGGCGCTGACGCGCTTGATCGCGGACGGGCGCATTCACCCCACGCGCATCGAGGAGATGGTCGAGAAGGCCACCGCCGAAATCGACCAGCAGTGCCGCGACGCCGGCGAGCAGGCGGCCTTCGACCTGGGCCTGCCGCGCCTGCACCCCGAGCTGATCAAGCTGGTGGGCAAGCTGAAGTTCCGGTCGAGCAACGCGCAGAACCTGTTGCAGCACTCGATCGAGGTGGCGTTCCTGGCGGGAAACATGGCCGCCGAGCTGGACCTGCCGGTGAAGACGGCCCGGCGGGCCGGCCTGCTGCACGACCTCGGCAAGGCGATCGAACAGGAGGCCGAGGGGTCGCACGCCGCCGTGGGCGCGGCGACGGCGCGGCGCTTCGGCGAGCCGCCCCGGGTCGTGCAGGCCATCGCGGCTCACCACGGCGAGGTTCCGGCCGTCGACGTCCTCGATCACATCGTCGACGCGGCCAACGTGCTGTCGGGCCAGCGCCCCGGCGCCCGCCGGGAGATGCTGGAGTCGTACGTCCAGCGGCTGCACGATCTCGAACGCGTCGCGACCAGCTTCCCCGGCGTCGACCGCGCCTTCGCCATCCAGGCCGGCCGCGAGGTGCGCGTGCTGGTCGAGAACAGCCGCGTCTCCGACCAGGAGGCGCGCCTCCTGTCGAAGGACATCGCGCGCAAGGTGGAATCCGAGCTGTCGTACCCGGGCCAGGTGCGCGTCGCCGTCATCCGCGAGACGCGCGCCACCGATTACGCCAAGTAGACAACCAGTAGTCAGAGCGATCGCAGGAATTCGACCAGATCGGCCTTCTCGGCGTCGGTCAGGTTGGTCCCGAAGTCGTGCCCCTGGTTGCCGTTGCCGGGCAGCCGCGTGTCGAACACGAACCCGGCCTGCCCCAGCGGGAACGCCGCCGGCCGGCGGGCGGGCGGATCCAGCAGCGCGCGCAACGTCGGCACCGAACCGTCGTGCAGGTAGGGGGCGCTCGCCGCCAGCCCGAGCAGCGGCGCCACCCGCACCCAGGCGGCGCCGGTGCTGGCGCCGGCCTCGGCGACGCGCGCGCGCCGGCCGCTGCTGGTCAGCACCGCCAGCGGCACCGAGAACGGCCACTGCGAGCGCGGGACGTCGAACGCCAGCCAAGGATCGGTGCCGATCCCGCCCGCCCGGCGGTCGCGCTCCGGCGCCAGCTGCGCGTCGCCGTCGCCGTCGGCGTCGAAGGGGAAGAGCCGGCTCGACGAGTAGACCAGCGGCCCGAAGTCGCGATGCCGCGCGTGGCAGCCTTCACAGAAGGCCACCTCGGCCGCCGGCGTCGGCCCGGCCGGCAGCGCGGAGATCGGCAGTTGCCGCGGGTCCACCGACGCCGCGCGGATCGACGCCCATTCCGACAGGCGCGGGTGCGCCCGGTGGCAGTGCGAGCAGCGGCCGAGCGGGGGCGGGTGGTCGGCCAGCGCGACGACGGTCTCGAGCGGCGCCGCCGAGTGGCAGTCGGCGCAGCGCACCGCCACGCGCGCCGACAGCGGCTGGGTCGGATCGATCGGCGCCATCACCGGTCCGTCCAGGTCGGCGGCCGCCGGCGAACGCGGCGGCTCTTTCAAGATCTGCCGGTTGGCGATCCGACCGGCCACGCGCTCGGCGAACAGCGCGCGCCCGCGGGCGGCGGCGGCGGCGTTCACCGGCGGGCGCGCGAAGCGGACCGCCAGCATCGCGCGCACCGAGGCCGCCGCGTACCAGGCGGGCACATCGGCCAGCGCCTTGGCCGAGATCTGGGCGTGTCCGGTGATCGCGTCCGCCCAGAGCAGGCCGGGGAACGAGTCCTGCTGCAACCCCAGGGTGCCGAGGTTCCGCAGATCGAACATCAGCGCGCGCCGAGCCGCCTCGCCGTCCTGGCCCCCGATCAGCCCGACGTTCTTTTCCAGCCAGGGCGAGCGGGACGACTCGGACCCGGACCAGTTCTCCAGCGCCATCCCGGGCGCCGCCAGGATCGCCGGCACGCTGATCGGGTTCACGAGGCCGTGCGTTCCCTGGCGGACGCGGGCGGTCCCGGCGTACCGCAACGAGTGGACGCCGGGCACTGTGACGTCCAGGCCGAACTCGCCGGTCAGGTCCTGCCGTCCCGGCCCGGCCAGCAACAGCCGCGCCCGCACCAGCCGGCCCGGCGGAAAGCCGCGCCGGCGCCGCTCGGCGGCGGCCTCGGCGTTCTTGTCGTCCAGGACCGCCGCCGTGGCCAGCAGCAGCCCGTAATCGAACTTCACGCCCGGCAGCCCCAGCACGATCTGCCCGTCGGCGGGGTTCGCCTCCCCGTGGCAGAGCCAGCAGGTCATGCCGATCTGGCCGGTGGGTTTGCCGTCGGCGCCCAGCGGCTCGCGCAGGCCGAGGACGCCCGTCGAAACCGACACGCGCCCGACACGCCCGCGCGGATCGTCGGGGGTGCGGGTGAGGCCGAAGAGCTCGGGGTTGGCCAGCACGCCCCCCTTGGCGTGGACATGGCGCGTGACCGTCGTGTCCGGGCGGCCGTCTCCGTCCAGATCGACCGGCACGTCTTCCAGATCCAGGTCGACGTCGCGGTCCCAGGCCACGCCGACCAGCCGCGTCCAGTAATCGGCGTTGGTGTTGACCAGCGGCGACGTCGGATCGCCGGAGCGCACCCGCTCGAAAGGACCGATGTCCTCGATGGCGTGCTGGCGGGCGGCGGCTTGCGGATCGGCCGGGTCGGCGCCGCGCCGCCAGGTCCACGGGTCGACCACGTCGGCCAAGAGCGCCTCGGGCCCGGCGGGTGGGGGGGGCGCCGGGCGATGGCGGTGACAGGCGGCGGCCGCGAGACAGAAGATGCCCAGCGCGATGATGCTATTCTCCCGGGCTCGCATGCGGATCGGCGACATCGAGCTTACCCCTGGCGCGCTGCTGGCGCCGATGGAGGCTGTGACGGATCTGCCGTTTCGGACGGTCTGCGAAGAGCTGGGGGCGGCGCTGACGTTCACCGAGTTTCTCTCGGCCGAGGCGCTGACCCGCGGGGCGAGCAAGGCCATCGGGCGCATGTGGCCCAGCCTGGAGGGGCGTCCCTTCGTGGTGCAGATCTTCGGCCGCGAGCCGGACGCCCTGGCGCGCGCCGCCGAGATGGCGGTCGAGGTCGGGGCCTGGATCGTCGACATCAACATGGGCTGCCCGGCCAAGAAGGTGACCGCCGGTCTCTGCGGCTCGGCCCTGATGCGGGAGCCGGCGCTGGCGGCCGAGTTGGTCGCCGCCGTCCGCCGCGTGCTGCCGTCCCGCATCCCGGTCACCGTCAAGCACCGGGCCGGCTGGGACGACAACCACCTGAACGCCGCCGAGTTCGCGCGGCGGCTGGTCGACGTCGGCGCGGCCATGATCACCGTTCACGGCCGGACCCGCGCCCAGGGATTCTCCGGTTCGGCGCGCCTGGAACCGATCGCCTCGGTGCGGGCCGCGCTGCCGGCGCACGTGCCGGTGGTCGGCAACGGCGATGTGAAGGACGTCGCCGCCTATCGGCGCATGAAGGCCGAGACCGGCTGCGACGCCGTCATGATCGGCCGCGGCGCGATGGGGAACCCGTGGATGTTCCGCACGCTGGCGGCGCTGGAGGCCGGCGCGCCCGATCCGGGGCCGCCGTCGCTCGCCGAACGGCGGTCGGTCTGGCGGCGGCACGCGGCGCTGGTGGAGGCGCACAGCCCGCCGAAGATGCGCCTTCACGAGCTGCGAAAGACGCTGGCCTGGTACTCGCGCGGGCTGTACGGCGGCTCGTCGCTGCGCCAGCGCGGCTTTTCGACCGACCAGCCGGCGGCGCTGCTGGAGATCGGCGAGGCGTTCTTCGCCGGCCTGGAGGCGGCGGAGGCGGCCGGCTCGCCGCGGGTCGGCGTCGCTCCGGCCGACCCGATCGCCAAGGCCATGGCCCGCCACAGCCGCCGCGGCGGCGAGCACGCGGAAGCCGACGATCAGACGGGAAGCCCGGGAGGGTTTCTTGAACCTCCCGCGCCGGCGCCGCTGGGCGAAGCCCAGCTCACTCAACCCAAGACCGTCGCGGCATGAAGCGGGGCCTGCTGGCGGCGCTGATCCTGGCCGCGCTGGCGGCCCCAGCCTGCGACGACGTGTCGCACGGCGACATCAACGACGAGATCAACATCTTGGTCCGCCGCAACGACCAGCTGGTTCCGCCCGCGATGGAGCGGCTGGCGGCATACAAGCGGACGGCCATCCCGCAGATCGAGACCGCGCTGCCCACGGCGTCTCCGGCCGGACGCCTGCACCTCATCGCCGCGATGGACCGGATCGGGGACGGCGAAGCGGTGCCGATCCTCCGCCACAGGGCGATGTTCGACGTCAATCCGGACGTGCGCAGCGCCGCCGAGGCGGTCCTGTCGCGCTGGGCGGCGGACCACGCCCACGCCGGCCGCGCCTCCCGCGCCGGGGCGGCGCTGGCCGAGGTGGCGCGACGGCGCGCCGCCGGCGAGGGGCCGCTGCTTTACGGCGACGGCGGCCTGCCGGGCGTTCCGGCCACCGTCGGCGCCCCCGATCTCGTCGGCGCGACGCCCGGACCCTGAGGCGCAAAATTATGTGTGCTTCCGGAATCTTGGGCCGATTCGCCCGGGTTCCGACTCTTGCCTATTGAGCTGGCCATCCAGGTCGGTTTCGGTGTAACCAGGTAGGTATTCCGGCTCCCTCTGCTGCGGCCGAGCGGAACGAGGGGCCCGCGTCACCTCCAACTTTTCAGGAGAGCTTAGGATGTCGTACTCCCGGGTCACTTCGGCGCTCGCCCTCGGTGCGGTTTGCGCGTTTTTGACTGGCTGCCCGGCGCCCTATCGCGCGGGCTCGACCGGCGGCGGCAGCGGCGGCTCCCACGGCATGGCGACCGGCGCGGGCAACGAGCCCGGCAGCGGCGGCACGAGTATGGGAAGCGGCGGCTCGGGTGAAATGATCCTGAGCGGCGGCGGCGGCAACACCGCGACCGATGGAGGCGCCGGCAACAGCTCCGGAACCGGCGGCACGCCCGTCAAGGCGGCCTGCGGAGCGTCGGCGTCCGATCCGCTGCCGTACACGCCCGGCTACGTGGCCGATCCCGCCAAGCACTCGAAGGCGATGACGGTCGCGATGCAGATGTCGAACACCGACCTCGCGCAGCAGATGAGCGGGCTGCCGCAGAACGGAAGCGCCAACTACAACGTCTTCAGCCAGGAAGACAACGCGAACCTGGACATCAAGGGGTGGACGTTCCGGGACGGACCGCGCGGCGTGAACCTGAACGCCACCGGTGACGGCAAGAATGACTTCTCCACCGCGTTCCCGGTCGCCATCGCGCGTGGCGCGTCGTTCGACGTCGATCTCGAGTACAAGGTCGGTCAGGCCATCGGCGACGAGATGCTCGCCGCCGGCCTCACGATGATGCTGGCTCCGACGGTCAACATCCTGCGCCACCCGGCCTGGGGACGCTCGCAGGAGACCTACGGCGAGGACAGCTTCCAGCTGGGCCGGCTCGGCAGCGCGTTCGTGGTCGGCCTGCAGGAGTACATGGCCGCCTGCGTGAAGCACTACGCCGCCAACGACGTGGAAGACGGCCGTGGCACCGCCAACGCCATCATCGACGATCAGACCTTGCACGAGAAGTTCGGCCGCCACTTCGAGATGATCACGATGGAGGGCGGCGCCGCGTCGGTGATGGCGTCCTACAACGAAGTGAACGGCATCCACTCGACGCAGAACAAGGTGCTCTTGTCCGACATGCTGCGGACGGCCTTCGGATTCCAGGGCTTCGTCTTGACGGATTGGTGGGCCATGAACGGCAGCGGCGCGCCGCAGTGTTGCAACCCGGGCAGCGCCGCCGACTCGCTGACCCAGTCGGCCGTCAACGCCGGGCTCGATATGGAGCTGCCCTGGCGATACAACTTTCTCGAGCTCTCGAACCTGGTCACGTCGGGCGGTCTGCAGGGATCGCAGCTCATCACGTCGGCGAGCCGCATCCTCGAGCAGAAGTACCGGTTCAACGTGGACAAGATCAACGGTTACGGATTGCGGACGCCGGCCACGTCGTTGGACGGCAACTCGTCGATCCAGAACAACGACCAGATGGACCCGCACATCGGCATGAGCCACATTCAGGTCGCCGAGCTGGCGGCCGAGGAGGGGATGGTCCTCCTCAAGAACGACGGCAACGCGCTGCCGCTCAGTCGGGCTTCCGTCAAGAAGATCGCCGTCATCGGGGCCAACGTCCCGTTCTCGATCCAGGAGACCCAGAGCCAGGACTGCAGCAGCAACAAGAACAGCAACTGCAGCGTGAGCTTCGCGACCAACGTCCGCACCGGCGACGTCGGTTCCAGCCGGGTGTTCGTCGACCCCGCCAAGAGCACCGGCCCGACCGCCGGCATCGGCGCCGCCGCCGGCAGCGGGATCGCCGTCAAGAGCTACACCAGCGCCAGCGCCGCCATGAGCGACGGCTTCGACGTGGCGGTCGTGGTGGCCGGCCTGACCCCGGGCGACGAAGGCGAGGAATACACGGGCGCCGGCGACCGCACCACCGGCGGCATCACGTCGACCACGCACGCCGTCGTGCTGGGCCTCGATCCCAAGGTGAACCCCGGGACCCAGGACACCCTCATCACGCAGGTCGCCGCGGCCGGAAAGCCGACCATCGTGGTGCTCGAGGCGGGCGGAATCATCGACATGTCCAAGTGGTACTCGAAGGTGCAGGCGGTCGTGATGGCCTGGTATCCCGGGATGGCCGGCGGGACCGCGCTGGGCAAGCTGCTGTTCGGCGACGTCAATTTTAGCGGCAAGCTGCCGGTGACCTGGGATACCAACGTCGCCCACTGGCCCACGTTCTCGAACGCGGACGGCAGCGCCACCATGGACTACTGGGTCGGCTACCAGCATTTCGACCACCAGGGCATCGCGCTGGATCCGTCGCAGGGCTCGTTCCCGTTCGGCTACGGCCTCTCGTACACCACCTTCAGCTATCAGAATTTGCAGGTGCCTTGCTCGACGGTGAAGCCGAACGGCGAGGTCGACGTGGCGGTCGACGTCTACAACCAGAGCGCCGTGCCGGGCACCGAAACGGTGTTCCTGTTCGTCCAGTACCCGGGCAGCACGGTCGCGAACCGGGCCGGCACGACCTACAAGGAGCTGAAGGGCTTTTACCGCGTGTCCTTGGCGGGGAAGGGGACGACCGGCGACGCCAAGCGGATCACGATTCCGCTTCGTGTGAAGGACCTCAAGTACTGGAACACCACGCAATCCGGTTGGGCGGTCGAGCCGGGGATGGTGAAGGTGATCGTTGCGCCGAACGCGGCGGCGGCCGGCACGCTCTGCACGAATGGTGGGGGCGTCGGCTGCTCGCTGTCCGACACGTTCACCGTGACCCAATAAACGAGACGCCGACGAATGAACCAGCTCCGACACCCGATCCCGACTCGCAGGAACCTGACCTGGACGGCGTTGATCGCGACCGTCGCTTGCCTGGCCTGGGCAGGGCCGGCAAGCGGCAGCGACGACGACCCCTTCGCGGACAATCCGCCCGCCGCGGCGCCGGAAGCGGTTCCGTCGAAGGCCAAAGTGCCGCCCGCGCCGGCGGCGGCGCCGGCGGCCTCGGCGGCCACCATCTCCCCCGGGATCGTGGAGCAGCTTCCGGCGTCGGCTTATCCCGAGCCCTACACGCGCGGGCTCTACGGCGGGCCGCTCTGGCTGGACATGCAGGGACTTCAGTGGCCCTACATGCCCCACAGCGGCGTCGGCATCTCCGGGTACGGCTGGATCGACGGGAACTACCGCTTGATCCGCAGCGGCAACCCCAGCATCCCGCCCACGTACCACGAGCTCTTGGACCAAGGGCGCTTCGTCCTGCGCATCACGCCGACCTACACCGAGGGGTCGTGGTTCGTGCAGGCGCAGGCCGAGATCGTCGCGAACACCGACCAGCAAGACGTCCAGCCGGCGCCGACGGTGGTGGGCGCCGACGACGTCTGGGTCCGGACCGGCACCCTCCAATCCTGGGACGTCACCGTCGGTCGCTTCCAGGCGTTCGACGTCTATCCGCTGGGAATGGGGCTCGATCTGAACACCTACGAGCGGTTGGGGGCGTTCGACCCCGTCAACAACACGCCCGGCAACATCGGGACGGTGGCGGCCCTCTACGCCGCGGATTACCTGCTCTACCGGCCAAGCGGCGCCAAGGTCGCCGACGCCGCGCTGCACGTCTACCCGTTCCAGTTTCTGCGCGTCGAAGCGCTCGCCCAATTCGGGAACAACGGCTTGCAGAACGTCCTCGGTGGTCGCCCGGCCGTCATCTTCGACGTCGGCTGGCTCAAGCTCCGCGGCGCGCTGGAATATCTCTACAAATGGGAGCGCGACCCCGATCCGACCCAAACGAACACCGAGCGCGATCGGGGCGGAGCCGGGTCGGCGCAGGTGGTGTTCGCTCCGTACGTCGAGGCGGGCCTGAACTTCGGCTACGCCGTCTACGACCTGGTGACCGCCAGCAACCCCACGGGCGATCCCGGCAATTCAGGGAATCGAATCAGCTACGGCGGGTTCATCGACGCGTCGCCGATTCCCGCCATCCTGCCGAACCTGCTGCTTGGTCTGGGCGCGAACTACGCCGTTCAGCACAACCTGCTGAAGGACCAGGACATGAACTACGAACAGTCCACGAACATGCAGCTGTTCGCGGCGGTGCAGTACCTGTTCTACAAGCAGCTCTATCTCAAGGTGGTGGGCGGCTACGCGAAGTCCCACTTCCAGAACCAGCACACGTCGATTCCGTACGACGACGACATGTTCAGCCTTCGCGTGCGCATGCAGTACCTCTTCTAGGAACGGCGGCGAACCGTTCCCGGAAAGTGGAAAACACCTACATCGCGCACAAAGAAACACAACGAATTACAATTCGATGACAATTGCGGCCCTAACATGGCCGGCATGTCGCTTTCCGGCGTGGTCCTCGGGACTTATCTGGCCGTCCTGCTGATTCTGGCGATGTACGGGTTCCACCGGTCGTCGCTGATCTGGTTGTACTACCGGAACCGGCGCAACCGGCCGCAGCCCGCCGGTCGCTTCTCGGAGATGCCGGCGGTGACCGTGCAGCTCCCGCTGTTCAACGAGATGTACGTCGTCGAACGGCTGCTGGATTCGGTGGCCGCCGTCCGCTATCCGCGCGATCGCTTCCAGGTGCAGGTCCTCGACGACAGCACCGATGAGACGCAGGAGATCTGCAAGCGCAAGATCGCCGAGCTGGCCCGCAAGTTTCCCGAGCTGGACGTCGAGTACATCCACCGCGTCGACCGCACCGGGTTCAAGGCCGGCGCGCTGCAGAACGGGCTGCGCACCGCCAAGGGTGAGTTCGTCCTGATCTTCGACGCCGACTTCCTGCCGCTGCCGGACATCCTCGAGCGCGCCATCGATCACTTCACCGATCCGCGCGTGGCCGTCGTGCAATGCCGCTGGGAGCACGTGAACCGCGACTTCTCGGCGCTGACCGAGGTGCAGGCCCTGATGCTGGACGGGCACTTCATCATGGAGCACGCCGGCCGGAACTGGTCGGGGCGCTTCTTCAACTTCAACGGCACGGCCGGCCTGTGGCGGCGCGCCGCCATCGCCGACGCCGGCGACTGGCAGCACGACACGCTGACCGAGGACATGGACCTCTCCTACCGCGCGCAGCTTCGCGGCTGGAAGTTCGTCTACCTGCCGGACATCGCCGCGCCGGCGGAGCTGCCGGTCGAGATGTCGGCTTTCAAGTCGCAGCAGTTCCGCTGGGCCAAGGGGTCGATCCAGGTCTGCAAGAAGCTGCTGCCGACCATCCTGCGCTCGAACGTCACCTTCGCGCAGAAGTCCGAGGCCTTCTTCCACCTGACCAACAACCTGGCCTACCCGCTGCTGCTGTTGCTCTCGATCCTGTTGTTGCCGAACCTGGCCCTGCGCGCGCACCACGGCTGGCGCGAGGTGCTGATGATCGACCTGCCGCTGTTCTTCGGCACGACCATGTCGGTGGCGTCGTTCTACCTGGCCTCGCAGCGCGAGATCGCGCTCCTGCGGGATCCGATGCACGCGCCCCGCTTCCAGTGGGCGGCCTTGAAGCGCCTGCCGCTGGTGATGTCGATGGGCATCGGCCTTTGCGTGAACCAGAGCCGCGCCGTGTTCGAGGCGTTGCTGGGGCGCGAGACCGAGTTCGTCCGCACGCCGAAACACGGCATCCGCGGCAAGCTGGAGAGCTGGTCGGGGAAGAAGTACCGCTCCGCCAAATCGCTGACGCCGTTCATCGAGCTGGGGCTGGCCGCCTACTTCGTGGTGGCGATCGCCGTGGCCCTGCGGCACGGCCACTACGTCTCGGTGCCCTTCCTGGTGCTGTTCCTGTGCGGGTTCGGTTACGTCGGCTGGGGCTCGGTCTGGCAGGGGAGCGCCGGGAGCACGCTGCGGGCGCGCCTGGGCCTGCGCAAGCGCGGCACCGCCGTCGTGCCGCCGCCCGCTTACGTCGTCCCGGCTCCGGCGCCGGCCCCCGGCGACGTGCTGGCTGCGCAGCCGTCCGCCAAGGTCACGACCGCGCTCGAGGTCTGAGCGCCGTCGACGTCGGGCCGGAGTTTCGAGGACCGACGTCCATGCGGCCCTCGGTCAGAGCGCCTTCTTGATCAGGTCTTCGATCTTGGCCCGGGGGACCGCGCCAACGACCTGACCGGCGACCTTGCCCTCCTTGAACACGAGCAGCGTCGGGATGCTGCGGATGTCGTACTGGGTGGCGACCTCCGGGTTCGAGTCGATGTCGCACTTTCCGACGCGCACCTTGCCGTCGTACTCCTTGGCCAGGGCCTCGACGTGGGGCGCGATGGCCCGGCACGGCGAGCACCAGACGGCCCAGAAATCCACCAGCACAGGGAGCTTCGAGCCGAGGATCTCGGTCTGGAAGTTCGAATCGGTCACCTCGACGATGTTCTCGCTTGCCATGGGGCATGGCTTAGCACGGCCGGCGGATGGGTCCAAGCCTGGCTGCCGGCCGTGGGAGTGGTAAATGTAGAGGGTGGCGACCTTGACCTGGGTCGAGATCGCGGTCTACGCGCTCGCGGCCACGATCTACCTCGGCTATCTGCTCGGTCACTCGATTCGTCTTGGTCCCGCCCCCGACCTACCGGGCGAGGCGGACGAGCCCCTGCGTTCGCCGGGCGTGGCCCGCGCGGTGCTGGCGGCGGCGGTGTCGATGCACTTCGCGGACATCGGCGACCGCTGCATCCGCGGCGTGAACCCGATCTCCTCGACGCCGGAGGCCATGTCGCTGGTCGCGTTCTTGATCGCCGCCGGTTATCTGATCGCGTCGTTCCGTTATCGGCTGGCCGCCGCCGGCGCCTTCGCCGTGCCGGCCGCGCTGACGGCGCTGGTGCTGGCGCGCGTCGTCCCCGCCGAGGCCGACGCCCCGCACATGGGGACGCTGGGACGCGCGCACATCCTCTTGGCGGTCGTCGGCGTGGCGGTGTTCGCGCTGGCCGCGGTGCTGGCGCTGCTGTACCTGTTCGAAGAACGCCAGTGGAAGCGGAAGCGCTTCGACCGCGTGGTCGGGCGGGGGACGCCGCTCGACACGCTGGATCGGCTGGCGCTCCGCTGCGTGTCGATCGGGTTTCCAATCTTCACCGTCGCCATCGTCACCGGCGCCATCTGGGTGGCGCGGCTCCGGCTGCCGCGGCAGGCGTTCGAGCTGCGGCCCGAGTACGCGCTGGCGGTGGTGACCTGGGCGGCGTTCGGCGTTCTGCTGATCGCTCGGGTCGGCGCGGGGTGGCGGGGGCGGCGCGCCGCCTGGCTGACGCTGGGCGGATTCGGCGGCGCCATGCTGGTGCTGGCCGCCTACTTCCTGCGGCACGCGGCCTGACATGGCGGCCGCGACCCTCGATCTGCTGGTTCTGGGCGTGTCGCATCGGACGGCGCCGGTGGCCGTGCGCGAGCGGCTGGCCATCGTGCCGGAGGGTTTCGACGCCGCCCTGACCGAGCTGGCCGGCCTGCCCGCCGTGCGCGAGGCGGCGTTGCTGTCGACCTGCAACCGCGTCGAGGTCTACGCCGCGGTGGCCGACGCCGACGCGGCGGCGCGGGCGCTGGCCGAGGCGCTGGCCCGCCGGGCCGGCGTTCCGGCGCTGGAGCTGGCGGCGCACCTTTACGAGTGGCGCGAGGCAGACGCGCTTCAGCACCTCTTCCGCGTCGCCGCCAGCCTCGATTCGCTGGTGATCGGCGAGCCGCAGATCCTGGGGCAGGTCAAGCAGGCTCACGACGCGGCGGTCCGGCAGGGGACCGCCGGCGGCACCCTCAACGCCTGCTTCCAGCGAGCCTTTCGGGTGGCCCGCCGGGTGCGGCGCGAGACGGAGATCGCGCGCAATCCGGTCTCGGTCAGCTCGGTTGCCATCGAGCTGGCCCGTCAGGTGTTCGGCGACTTCCAGGGCTGCCGGGTCCTGGTGGTGGGGGCCGGCAAGATGTCGGAGCTGGCGGCGCGCACGCTGCGGGCGCACGGGGCGACGCTGACCGTCACCAACCGGACGCGCAGCCGGGCCGACGATCTGGCGGCGCGCTTCGGCGCCAGCGCCCGCGACTGGGCCGACCTGCCCGACGCGCTGGGCGAGGCGGACATCGTGATCGCGTCCACCGGCGCGCAACGTCCGGTGCTGACCGCGGCCATGATGAAGCAGGTGCAGCGCGCGCGACGCCGCCGGGCCCTTTTCATGCTGGACATCGCGGTGCCGCGCGACATCGAGCCCGAGGTCGCCTCGCTGGACGGCATCTACCTGGCCGACATCGACGACCTGCAGAAGGTGGCCGCCGAGCACCGCGAAGGGCGCCAGAGCGAGGCCTCCGAAGCGGAAGCCATGGTCCGGCAAGAGCTGGATCGTGTCCTCCGGGACTGGCGCGGCCGGCAGCTGGCGCCCACGGTCACCGCGTTGCGCGCGCACGTGCTGGGGCTGGCGCAGGCCGAGGCGCAGCGGATGACGGCGTCGATGCCGGGGCTGGGCGAGCGCGAGCGGCGCGCGCTGGCCGACCTGGCCGACAGCATCGCCAAGAAGCTGCTGCACACGCCGCAGATGGCGCTGCGCCAGGACGACGGGGCCCCCGGCATCTCGATGGTGACGGCCGTTCAGCGGCTGTTCGCGCTGGAGGTCGCCGCCCCGGCGCCTCTCGAGGCCGAGCCGGACCCGTCCGCGGCGGCGGCCGCCAACGTCTCGGACAAGAAGGTGGTCGGTCGATGAGCACGAACACGGTGGTGCTGGGGACGCGCGGCAGCGCGCTGGCGCTCTGGCAGGCGCGCGAGATCGCGCGGCAGCTCCGCGCCGCCCATCCGGGACTGGAGGTCCGCGAACAGATCATCGTCACCACCGGCGACCGCAGCCAGGCGACGCCCGACCGTCGGCTGGCGGACGCGACCGCCGCCTTGGCGAGACCGACCTCATCGGGCCCCGGCACGGGCAGCCTCGCCAGGATCCCGAACCTGGTCGAAGGCAAAGGTGCCTGGGTGGTGGAGATCGAGGCGGCGCTGCGGGATGGCAGCATCGATCTGGCGGTGCACAGCCTCAAGGACGTGCCCGCCGAGCTGGCCGAGGGGCTGGCCCTGGTCGCCATCCCCCCGCGCGCCGATCCGCGCGACGCGATCGTCAGCCGCGCGGGCGTCGGGCTGGATGCGCTGCCGCCCGGCAGTCGGGTGGGCACCTCCAGCTTGCGGCGCGTCTGCCAGCTTCGGGCGGCGCGGCGCGATCTCCAGATCGACGTCCTGCGCGGGAACGTGGACACGCGGTTGCGCAAGGTGGCGGAGGGCGTGGTCGACGCCGCGGTGCTGGCCTGCGCGGGCCTGGATCGGCTTGGCTTCTCCGATCGGATCGCGGAGCGGCTGGACCCGGCGCGGATGTTGCCCGCCATCGGTCAGGGGGCGCTGGCCATCGAGGCGCGGGCCGACGACCAGCGGGTGACGGCCCTTTGCCGGCGGCTGGCCGACCCGGCGGCGGAAGCGACGGTGGCAGCCGAGCGGGCGCTCCTGGCCGGGCTGGGGGTCGGCTGCCGGACGCCGGTGGCCGGTCACGCGACGTTGTCCGGCGATCGATTGACCATCCGGGGCCTCGTCGGGCGGCCCGATGCCAGCCAGATGCTGGCGGAGTCGGTGACCGGTCCGGTGGCGGAGGCGGCCGCCCTGGGAAGCCAGCTCGCCCGCCGTCTTCTTGACGCGGGGGCCGGCCGGATCCTGGCCGAGCTGCAAGCGGTCTAGCCGTAAGTCGTTGAAATCATTGAAGCGGCGTGGCGGTTGCTTGACCGCGCTCCCCAGCGGAGCTATCTGCAACGGCTCACGATGACGGGATCCTCCACGCACAACCCTGGGCCGGTCCGTCCGATGAGCCCTGGGGTGAGCGCGAGCGGAAACCTGGATCGGCCCTGGACGGTGGCGCCGCGGGAGGCGCGGTTCCCGGGCGCTCTCGCCGCGGTGAAGCCGGCGGCCAAGCCGCTGTGGGTGCGCGGCGAGTTGCCCCGCGCCGGCGAGCCGGCGGTCGCCATCGTGGGCGCCCGGGCCGCCAGCCTGTCCGCCTGCCGCCTGGCCGCCGAGCTGGCTGGCCTGGCCGCGCGGGCCGGGTTCGCGGTGGTCTCGGGTGGCGCGCTGGGCGTCGACGGGGCGGCGCACGCCGGCGCGCTGGATGCGGGCGGCCGCACCTTCGCGGTGCTCGGCTGCGGCGTCGACGTCGTTTACCCGGACCGGTATGCCGCGCTGTTTGCGCGCATGGCCCAGGGCGGCGGGGGGCTGCTGTCCGAGTTCCCGCCCGGGACACCGGCGCACCGGCGCCACTTCCCGTCACGAAACCGGCTGGTGGCCGCGCTCGGCCGAGCGGTGCTGGTCGTCGAGGCCAAGCAGGCGTCCGGCGCGCTCATCACGGCCCGGCTGGCGCGCGGGCTGGGCCGGCCGGTGTACGCGGTGCCCGGCAGCGGTGGGACCGACGGGTTGCTGGCGGCGGGGCGGGCTCAAGCGGTGCGCGACGGCGCCGATTGGTTGGCCGTGTTGACCGGGAGACCTCGACCGCCGCACCAGCCGCCGGCGGAGCTGGCGGGCCTGATGGCCGCGGTCGAAGGCGGCGCCGCGGCGGCGCAGGTGGCGCGCCGGCTGGCGCTTCCGTTGCCGGCGGCGCTGGCGCTGCTGGCGCAAGCCGAGCTGGCGGGATGGATCCTGAAGGGGGCGGGCGGCGTCTACACAACTATCGAGGTAACCCGTGCCAGCTAAGAAGAAGGCAAGCGCATCGCCGGCCGCCGAAGTCGAAGCGCCGAAGGCACCAGCCAAGAAGCCGGCCGTGCGCGCCAAGCGCAGCTCGTCCACGGCGGCGCCCAAGATGAAGAAGGCCTCGGGCGCAGCCGTCGAGGTCCTCGAACCAGAGGCCGGTGCCGCCGACGCGGAAGCGGCACCCGCCAAGAAGACCCGGGCACGCGCCGGCGCCCTGGTGATCGTCGAGTCGCCGGCCAAGGCCAAGACCATCAAGAAATACCTGGGCGCCGGCTACGTCGTGAAGGCGTCGGTCGGCCACGTCAAAGATCTGCCCAAGAAGAAGATGGGGATCGACATCGATCACGGGTTCCAGCCCGAGTACGTGGTCATCGACGGCAAGAAGAAGGTGCTGTCCGAGATCAAAGAGGCGGCCAAGCACGCGGAGAGGGTGCTGCTGGCGCCCGACCCCGATCGCGAGGGTGAAGCCATCGCCTGGCACATCGCCGAAGAGGTGCGCGACTCGAACGCCAACATCCAGCGCGTCCTCTTCAACGAGATCACCAAGAAGGCCATCCAGGAGGCGATCGGCAGGCCGCTGGAGCTGGACGCGAAGAAGTTCGAGTCGCAGCAGGCGCGCCGGGTGCTGGACCGTCTGGTGGGCTACCAGATCAGCCCCGTGCTGTGGACCAAGGTGCGGCGGGGCCTGTCGGCCGGCCGCGTGCAATCGGTGGCCGTGCGTCTGGTGGTCGAGCGCGAGCAAGAGATCTCGGCGTTCAAGCCGCAGGAGTACTGGACCGTCGAGGCGCTGGTCGAGGGGGGAACCCCGCCGCCGTTCACCGCCAAGGTCAACCGCGTCGACGGCAAGAAGGCCGAGTTGGTCCACGAGGGGCAGGCGCGCGAGGTCGTCGACGCGATCCAGACCGGAACCCTCACGGTCGGCGGGGTCGAGCGCAAGGAGCGCCGCAAGAACCCGCCGCCGCCGTTCATCACGTCCAAGCTGCAGCAGGACGCCTCCAGCAAGCTGCGCTTTTCGCCCAAGCGCACCATGGGCCTGGCCCAGCGCCTGTACGAGGGCGTCGAGATGGGTGAGGACGGCCTGGTCGGCCTCATCACGTACATGCGCACCGATTCGACGCGCCTGTCCGACGACGCCGTCGCCGACGCGCGCGGGTTCATCCGCGATCGCTACGGGGCGAACTTCCTGCCCGGAGAACCGGTCGTCTACAAGAGCAAGAAGGGGGCGCAGGACGCGCACGAGGCCATCCGCCCCACGTCGCTCAAGTACGACCCCGAGACGGTGCGCAAGCTGTGGGCGTCGGGCAAGGGCGGCGGCCGCGACGAGCGCGAGACCGACGATCTGCTGCGTCTCTACACGCTGATCTGGAACCGCTTCGTCGCCTGCCAGATGGTGGCGGCCGTGTTCGACCAGACGTCGATCGACATCCAGGCCGGCCGCGTCGAGCTGCGCGCCGGCGGGCAGGTCATGAAGTTCCCCGGGTTCCTGTCCGTCTACGCGGAGACCGTCGAGGATGCGGCCAACGAGGACGAGACCAGCGCCGCGCTGCCCGAGGTGCGCGAGGGCGAGGTCCTGAAGCTGCTCGAGACCAAGCCCGAGCAGCACTTCACCCAACCGCCGCCGCGGTTCTCCGAGGCCACGCTCGTCAAGGAGCTGGAAGAAAAGGGAATCGGCCGCCCGTCGACCTACGCGGCCATCCTGTCGACCGTGCAGGACCGCGGCTACGTCGAGAAGAAGGAAGGGCGGCTGCACCCGACCGAGCTGGGCGTGATGGTGAACGGCCTGCTGGTGAAGAGCTTCCCGGCCATCGTCAGCACCGACTTCACCGCCCAGATGGAAGAGCGCCTGGACCAGGTCGAGGAGGGGCAGCAGGATTGGGTCAAGCTGCTCGAAACGTTTTACGCCCCGTTCAAGGACGACCTGGAGAAGGCCAAGGTCGAAATGCGGGACGTCAAGCGCGAGGAGCAGCCCACCGACGAGGTCTGCGAGAAGTGCGGCAAGCCCATGGTCATCAAGTGGGGGCGCAACGGGCACTTCCTGGCCTGCTCGGGATACCCCGAGTGCCGCAACACCAAGGAGTACACGCGCAACGCCGACGGCACCCTGCGGGTCGTCCCGACCACGCGCCCGTCAGACCAGATCTGCCCGGCCTGCAGTTCGCCGATGGTGATCAAGCGCGGGCGCTTCGGCGAGTTCCTGGCCTGCACGCGCTACCCGGACTGCAAGACCACCAGCCCCATCTCACTGGGCGTCGACTGCCCGAAGGAGGGGTGCGGCGGGTACCTGACCGAGAAGCGCTCGCGCCGCGGCAAGGTGTTTTTCGGGTGCTCGAACTATTCGAAGACCGGCTGCGACTTCGTGTCCTGGGACCGGCCGCTGCCGCAGCCCTGCCCCAAGTGCGGGGCCAAGTTCGTCGTCCAGAAGGTCAGCAAGGCCGGCACGCGCATCCGCTGCCTGAACGAGGGCTGCGGCTACAGCGCCGACGCCGAGATGCCCGAGAGCGGCGAGGCGCCGGCGCCGACCGGCACCGCCTGAGCCGCGCGTGGCGGGGCGGCGCTGATCGCCGCGCCACGATCCCTGACCGGCTCAAGCCGTGTCTGCGCGGGTGGGGCGCGCGCCCGATCGCCGTTGCGACATCATGAGCGTCGAGAACGTGCGCCGCGTGGGGACCGACCTCGCGTTTTCCTTCACCGTCGACCGCTCCGCCGGCCTGGCGCCGCTGGCGCCGTTCCTGTGCGACGCGGGCTGCAGCCTCTCCGTGCTGCCCGCGTCCACGCAGGACGCGTGCCTAGGCTAGGAGGGCGTTGCCTTAAGGCAACGGTGAGCGGCAGCGAACCATGCCCGACGACGTGCCGCCCGGAGGCGGCCTAGGAGGGCGTTGCCATGAGGCAACGGTGAGCGGCAGCGAACCATGCCCGACGACGTGCCGCCCGGAGGCGGCCTGGCCCTCTGCCGGTAGGCTCCTCGGGGCGGCTACCGGCCGAGCGTCGCGACGCACTCGACGTGCCGGGTCTGCGGGAACATGTCGAACGGTCGAACGCGCGCGCAGCGGTACCCGGCCGCCGCCAGCGCCGCGATCTCGGGCGCCTGCGTGTCGGGGTTGCACGAGACGTAGACGATCGTGCGCGGCGCGAACCCGGCGAGCTGGCGGATGAAGTCCGGGCCGCACCCCTTGCGGGGCGGGTCGACGATCACCGCCGCCTCGGCGCCGGTGAACGGCAGGCCGGCGAAGATGGCGGCGGCGTCGGCGGCCAGGAACGTGCAATTGGTCCGGCCGTTCCGCGCGGCGTTGGCGCGCGCCCACCCGACGGCGCTGGCGCTGACCTCGACCCCCACCACCTGCGCGAACCCGGGGGCGGCCGCCAGCCCGAGCAGCCCGCTGCCGCAGTAGGCGTCGACCAGTTGCCGCGCGCCGTCTCGCCGCGCCTCGGCCGCGACGTGCGCGACCAGGCCCGGCAACAGCCAGGGGTTGTTCTGGAAGAAGTCGCCGGCCAGAAACTGCAGCGACAGCCCGCCCACCTCTTCGGTGATGACCGCGCGCGGATCGTCGGTCACGCCCGAGGCCGCCTCCCGCACCAGCAGCGTCGCGCCGCGCCGGAAGGTCTCCCACCGCGACAGCACGCGGGCGCGAAGCTGGCGCAGCTCGGCGTTGACCGCCGGCGTGGCCAGCGGGCAGGCCGGCACGTCCAGAGTCCGCCGCGGCAGCCCGACTTCGAGGAACCCGATGGCCGCCGGCCGCCCCGGCCGGGGTTTCGGGAAGTGCGGCGTCAGCTTCGACCGATATCCGTAGGGGCGCGGCGACGGGACGCAGGGCTCGACCGGCAGATCCGGAAACAGCGCCTGAACCTGCTGCGTCTTCAACGACAGCTGTTCTTCGTACGAAAGGCTCTGCAGCTGGCATCCGCCGCATCGGCCGAAGAGGGGGCATTCGGGAACGGCGGACATCCATCGGCAGACTAGGAGGGCGTCGCCGAAACGGCAACGGTGAGCGACGCGGCCCAGCCCCGACGACCAACTCCCCGATCGGTGTACCAGCCGATTCGCGCCGTCTCGATCGCTGCGCTACGATCGGCGGCGTGGACGACGCCATCGCCGCGTTTCGACAGTTCCTGACCGCCGAGAAGCGGGCGTCCGAGCACACCGTGCGCGCGTACCTGCACGACCTCGACGACCTGCGCGCCCACGCCACGCAGGTGCTGGGCCGCCCGCCGCGGATCGACGAGCTTGACGTGATCCTCTGCCGCTCCTACCTTGCGTCGCTCCATGGAAAGAACGACGCCGTGACGATCGGACGCAAGCTCTCGTCGCTGCGCGCGTTCTTTCGCCTGGCGGTTCGGCGGCGGCTGTGCAAGTCCAGCCCCGTCGCGGCGCTGCGCGGGCCCAAGCGCGCCAAGCGCCTGCCGCGCTTCCTCGGCAAGGAAGACACCGCCCGGTTGCTGGACGGCGGCCGGGCCGGCGAGCCGGGCGCCGATCCCTGCACCGCGGCGATGGAGACGGCGCTGTTCGAGATCATCTACGGCGCCGGCCTGCGCGTCTCCGAGGCCTGCCGGCTGGACGTCGGCGACCTCCAGCTCGACGGCGCGCGCGCCCTGGTGCACGTCCGGCAGGGCAAGGGACGCAAGGATCGCATCGTGCCGCTGGGGCAGAAGGCCCGGACGGCGTATGACGACTACCTGATGCTGCGGCAGGCGCGCGTGACGGCCGCGACCCAGGGGCACGCGCTCTTCCTGACCACGCGCGGGCGGCGGCTGGGCCCGCGTGAGGTGCGCCGGATGCTGGCGCGCCGCGAGCTGCGTTCGGGCGCGCCGCAGGTCTCGCCGCACGCGCTGCGCCACAGCTTCGCCACCCACCTCCTCGGAGAGGGAGCGGACCTGCGGGCCATCCAGGAGATGCTCGGGCACGCCAGCCTGCGCACCACCCAGCGCTACGCGCACGTCGACGTGGACCACCTGATGGCCGTCTACGACAAGGCACACCCCCGCGCCAGGAGCCGATCGTGAAACAGCCCAGGATCCGCTCGACCACCGTGCTGGCTGTGCGGCGCGACGGGCACGTCGTCCTGGGCGGCGACGGTCAGGTCACGATGGGAAACACCGTCGTCAAGTCCTCGGCGCGAAAGATCCGGCGGCTGCACGACGGCCGGATCGTGGCGGGGTTCGCCGGGTCCGCCGCCGACGGCCTGACGCTGTTCGAGAAGTTCGAGTCGCGCCTCAAGGAGCACGGCGGCAACCTGACCCGGGCGGCGGTGGAGCTGGCCAAGGACTGGCGCACCGACCGCATGCTGCGCCGGCTGGAGGCGCTCCTGCTGGTGGCGGACCGCGAACGGACGCTGCTGCTCTCCGGGACGGGCGACGTCATCGAGCCGGACGGCGACGCGGCCGCCATCGGCTCGGGCGGCTCGTACGCGCTGGCCGCCGCGCGTGCAGTGCTCGAGGCGACCAAGCTGCCGGCGCGCGAGATCGCCGAGCGGGCGCTGGCCATCGCCGGCGACATCTGCATCTACACCAACGGATCCCGCACGTTCGAGGAGCTCTAGGTCATGTCTCAGACAAACGGTGTGGGCGGGCCGCCCGCCCTCAAGCGCCCGCAAGACCTCACGCCGCGGGCCATCGTCGAGGAGCTGGACCGCTACATCGTCGGGCAGAAGGCCGCCAAGCGGGCGGTGGCGGTGGCGCTGCGGAACCGGTGGCGGCGCCAGCAGGTCGCGCCGCCGATGCGCGACGAGATCGCGCCCAAGAACATCATGCTCATCGGGCCGACCGGCGTGGGAAAGACCGAGATCGCGCGGCGGCTGGCGCGGCTGGCCGGCGCGCCGTTCGTCAAGGTCGAGGCGTCCAAATTCACCGAGGTGGGGTACGTCGGGCGCGACGTCGACTCGATGGTGCGCGATCTGGCCGAGACCGCGGTCTCGATGCTGCGCGAGGAAGAGCGCGAGCGGCTGCGGCCCCGGGCCCGCGAAAACGCCGAGGAGCGGCTGCTGGACATCCTGCTGCCGCCGACGCCGCGCCCGCGGACGACCGGCAGCTCGAGCCACACGGCCATCCCGATGCCGGCAATCGACGCGCCGCTGGGCTCGTCGGCGGCGGTGCCGCCGGTCGAGAACGCGACCCGCGAGAGCCTGCGCCGCCTCCTGCGCGAGGGGAAGCTGGACGACCGGATGGTCGAGATCGACACTCAGGACGCGCCGACGTCGTTCGTCGACGTCTTCTCGGGCACCGGCATGGAAGAGATGGTGCTGAACCTGCGCGACATGCTGCCGCAGGGAGCGCGCCGCACCAAGCGCCGGCGGTTGCCGCTGCCGGAGGCGCTGCAGGCGCTGACCGACGAGGAGGCCAACAAGCTGATCGACGTCGAGCGGCTGCAAAAGGACGCCATCCGCCGCGCCGAGCAGTCCGGCATCATCTTCATCGACGAGATCGACAAGGTGGCCGGGCGCGAGGGGGGCGGGCACGGCGGCCCGGACGTCTCGCGCGAGGGGGTGCAGCGCGACCTGCTGCCCATCGTCGAGGGCTCGACGGTGTCGACCAAGTACGGGCCGCTCAAGACCGACCACGTCCTGTTCGTCGCGGCCGGCGCGTTCCACGTGTCGAAGCCCAAGGACTTGATCCCGGAGCTGCAGGGGCGGTTCCCGATCCGCGTCGAGCTGGAGTCGCTGTCCGACCAGGATTTCGTCCGCATCCTGACCGAGCCGGAGAACGCGCTGACCAAGCAGTACACCGCCCTGCTGGCGACCGAGAAGGTGACGCTGGACATCCGCGAGGACGCGGTGGCCGAGATCGCGCGGATCGCCACCATGGTGAACTCGCGCATGGAGAACATCGGCGCGCGGCGCCTGCACACGATCATGGAGCGCGTGCTGGACGACCTGGCGTTCGAGGCGCCGTCGCTCGGCCCGACGACCGTTCCGATCACCGCCGCCTACGTGCGCGAGCGGCTGGACGGCATCCTCAAGGACGAGGACCTCTCGCAGTACATCTTGTGAACGTGCGGCGCCGGGCGTAGCTACCCCGCGCCGCTCCCGCTCACTTGCGGTGGAAGCCGCCGCCCGAGCGCGGCGCCGGGCGCGACCCGCCCGACGGCGCGCCGTGGAAGGTCGGCCCAGCGGCCGGCCGGGCTGGTGCCGGCCGGGCGGGCGCCGCCGGCGCCTGATGGAATCCCCCGCCGCGCGGGCCCGGTGCCGGCC
>JAICYS010000162.1 GCA_025934105.1 Myxococcota bacterium
CTAGGCCGCTTCCGGGCGGCACGTCGTCGGGCATGGTTCGCTGCCGCTCACCGTTGCCTTACGGCAACGCCCTCCTAGGACGTCGCCGAACCCAAGGACGAACAACGTCATCGCATACACGCCCATCGACACGGTCGGATCGCCCTTCTCGACCCGGGCATAGGTGCTTTTAGCGACGGCCAACCGTTCCGACATCATCGCGGTGGTCAAGCGGCGCTTGCGGCGCGCAAGCGCGAGGTCTGAACCGACTTTAGAGAGAGATCGCCTGACCTCGCTCCGCACCGAGGTAACCACGCCGACCGCTCCGACGTTGCTCCCGGTGCCGGCGTTGACATTTCCGGCGGCCCGGCCGCCGGAAGTGGCGACCCGCGAACGCCTTTGGGAACATCCCGACCGGCGTCTACAGGCTTTGACTCGACCGAACCGTCGGACCAGCGCCTGTAGCCCGGCGGGCTGGTTGGAAGTATTCGACCCCGCGCGCCTCTACGCCGCAGCCGTGCCATCCTCCAAGCGTGAGCATCTCCGCCGATTTCGAAGCCGCGCAGGCGCGCGTGAAAACCCTCAAGTCGACCCCAAGCCCCCAGGAGCTCCTCGAGCTGTACGCGCTCTTCAAACAAGGCACGCAGGGTGACGTGGCAGGTTCACGACCCGGTGCGCTCGACTTCAAGGGTCGCGCCAAGTTCGACGCTTGGGAGAAGCGAAAAGGTCTTGCCCGCGAGGCCGCGCAGAAAGCGTACGTCGAGCTCGTGACGACGCTCGCGGCACGTTACGGTTGCTGACAGGATCCTGACCGCGACCACCGCGGCCGTGGCGCGTTCGACACGAGAATAGTCGTCGCCGGTGGTCGGAGATCCGTTCAATTCCGCCGACCCGCTCATTGGGCGGAAGCTGGACGGCCGTTACGAGGTGTTGGAGCGCCTCGGCGAGGGCGGCGCGGGGGTCGTCTACCGGGGCCGGCAGGCCCACCTCGGTCGTTTCGTCGCGATCAAGGTGCTGCACCAGGGCACAGCCTCCAGCGCCGAGTGGCGCCGCCGTTTCCAGCGGGAGGGGATCGCGTTGTCCGTGCTGGCCCATCCCCACGTCGTTCCGGTCACGGACTACGGAGTCGACGACGGCGTCGCGTTCCTGGTGATGGAGTTGTTGGAGGGCCAGACGCGGGGGAACCTCATGTGTGTACGTCCCCGTCGCCTCCCCCGTGTCCTGCATCTATAGATCACTCCTCGATCTGCGGCGCAAGTCTGATCGTCACGCCCGGGCCGAGGTACTAGCCGTCCGGCGCGTGCTGAAGAAGGGGCAACTCGCGCGCAGTCTGGACCTCGTAGACTCGGTTTGTCACGGCTGCCCGCGTGCCGGACCCGCCGCGTGCTCAGCGGAGCTCAGGTGAGCTGTGACCGCGCCGACCGCGCCGGAGAGCACCGATGCTCGCGCGTCACCGGCCCCTTACGCCGGCTCGCTGCGTTCCATCCCGACAGGCACCGGGAAATAGTCACCCTTCGGTCCGATCGCATGGCCGGCCGGGATCGGAATCCCCAGCTCGTCGATGCTGAAGACGGTAGGCGGCAGCCGCAGCGATTCGCGCAACCGCTCCATCGTCCCAGGCACGAACGGGTAGAGCATGATCATCAGGTTCTTCAGCACGTAGAACGCGCTGAACAACGCGTTCCGCCGCCCCTCCTCCGGATGCCGGTCGTCGTGGGGTTTGTACTGGGCGAAGAGGCTGTTGATGATGCGGGCGTAGTTTTCGACCTCGAACAGCATGTTGGGGTAGTCGGCGCGGTCCATGGACTTCACGTAGCGCTGGACCATGCGGACGGTGTCCTTGAGGACGCCGTCGACCAGGACGCCGGCGGGGACGCGGCCGTCGAACTTGGAGTGGGCGGCGGAGATGGGACGTTCGAAGGCGGCGTTGAGGGGGCCGGCCAGGAAGCGGTTGCGCTCGTCGAGTTTGCCGAACTCGAAGTCGGAGGGCTTCTCGGACAGGCCGAGCAGCGCCAGGTAGTAGCGGATCTGGTCGGGGGCGTAGCCTTTTTCGTCCAGGAGGTGGTCGCCGCTGTAGAAGTTGCCGCGGCTCTTGCTCATCTTTTCGCCGGACACCATCAGGTGGAAGGCGCTCACGATGTCGGTGAGCTGCAGCTCGCCGCGGACCGGCATGCGCTGCGGATCGTCCTGCGTGCCCAGCCACATCGCGCCCTGCATGAGCACGTAGAAGAAGACGTTGTCCTGGCCCAGGAACTGCGTGACCCGGGCTTCGGGATCGCGCCAGTAGTCGGCGTAGGTCTCGGGGTCGAGGCCCTTCTTCGCCAGCGCCACCCTCGTGAACGCGATGGGGGCGATCAGCGAGTCGGGCCACACGTAAAGTGTCTTGCCGGCCAGATCGGGATCGATGGGGGGCACGGGGACGCCCCAGGCGATGTCGCGGGTGATCGAGCGGTGGGCCCACTCGTTGGCGATGGTCGACGGGATGCCGGCGGCCGCCAGCGCCGCCCTCCCCTGTTCCAGCGCGGCCTTGTCGCCGAACTGCAGCACCACCTTCTTGCCGGGGGCGTACTTGCTCTTGTGCGTGGGGAGGGTGGGCTTGAGGGCCTTGTAGGCCTCCTCGTGCTCGCCGTCGAAGCGCAGTGACGGCAGCACCTTCTCCAGGGTGTCGGCGATGACGGAGGGGCGCCAGGCCTTCTTCTTGGCCTTGCCTTCAATCCAGACGCGCAGCACCTCCGACACCTTCCACATGTCCAGGTACCAGTGAACGGTGTCGCGCATCTCGGGGGTGGCGTTGGACAGCACGCTCTTGGGGTTGATGAGCGCGGTCGGCTCGTGCTGGTGGCCGCAGCGATCGCATTCGTCGCTGTAGGCGTTGTCGTAGTTGCACTTGGGGTTGGGGCAGGTCCCGCGCACCAGGCGGTCGGGCAGGAAGCGACTGAGCTGGGGGTCGTACCACTGGCGGCTGGTGCGCTTCTCCAGCATGCCGTTGGCGTGCAGGCGGGTCAGGAACCAGTCGCACAGCTGCTTCTGGATCGGGAACGTCTCGGGCTGGGAGGTGCCGGTGTAGACGTCGACGCCGATGGCGTAACGTGCCAGGGTCGCCTGCTGCTGCGCGTGGATGCGATCGATGAACTGACGAATCGGGACGCCGGCGGCCGCAGCCGAGACTTCGCTGGTCGAGCCATGATCGTCGGTGCCGTTGACGAAGAGGACGTTCTCGCGGCCGATGAGCATGCCCATCCAGCGGCTGTAGATGTCGGCGGGCAGGTGCGCGCCGGCCAGGTGGCCCAGGTGGAGCGGCCCGTTGGCGTAGGCCATCCCCGCGGTGACGAGAGCCCGTCGCGGGCGCTGGACGGTCTTCAAGACCGAAGGGACGTCGACGGGGACATGCGGGTTCTTGCCGGAGGGATCGCCTGGTTTGCGAGGATCTTGGCCTGCCACGGGACCGAGGAGCTTGCCTTGAGAATTGCGGTCTTACAAGGCGCGGGGCCGCTCGCATCGCGGTTGGGCCCGGACCGGGGTGAGTTACCGATCCGTTTCGTGGGGCGGTGGCCAGCATCCTCGGTACGTAACCGGCCTGGGGCCGTTCGGCCGAGTTTCCGGGGTGGCAGGGTCCTTGCTGTTCATCCGGGCTTGGAGAATGTCATGAAGACGGGCGGTGTGTTGATGGGGGTGATGTTCTGGATGGCCGCGGGCAGCGCGCGGGCCGACGATCCGCAAGGCGGGCTGACGGGAATCGACGCCGCCCTGAACGAGACGGGGCGGATCGGCGCTCTATCGCCGCGGTCGGACGTGCCGATCGGCGTCCCGAACATTCCGGATCGGCGGGCGCTCGGGAACCGGCCAGAGGCGGCCCCGGCCGACGGACCCAGGGACGAGCACACGCTGGCGCAGCGGCCGGCGGACATCTCGGAGCAGGAGTTCCGGCAGACCGAAAGGCCCGTCGCCAACTGCCGCATCGAGGTGGCGCGCAGGCGTCGCGTCGCGCCGGCCCACATATCGGCCGGCACCGTGGTTCTTCGCTTCACCATCGAGCCGAGCGGTCGGGTGCGCGACGCGGAGGCGGTCTCGGCGGACCACACCGACCTCGAGGTCGCCGCCTGCGCCAAGCGCGTCCTGAGCGAGTGGACCTTCGCGAAGCACGCATTCGGCGACATCAATGTCGAGCGCGAATATCGCCTGGCCCCTGTTCGCTTCATGAGCCGCGCCAATACGTCGCTGGCCGCCGTCTCGCGGTAGGCGTCTGCCAGAGGCGGCGCCGTGAGTGGCCGCTCTGGTGTTCAGTCGAGCGGGTTCACCCAGCGGAGCTGCGGGAACCGGCCGAAGTCGGCGTCGTTGGAGTGCAAGTCGCCCTGATGCTCGATCGCCAGCGCCGCGAGCTGCGCGTCCATGGTCAGGTTCGCCGCCGTGCCCAGGCGGCGCAACAAGCCGAAGGTGATCTCGAGGTGCCTCGGCCCGGGGTGAAGGACCCGCACGTGACGGCGGGCGAGCCACGTCTCGACGGCGGCGAGCGCCTCCTCGACGGACATGGGCTCGACCAGAACGCGGCGGTTGGTGGCCAGCCGCAGAAAGCCGAACAACACGGGCGCGCCGATGCCGACCTCCGTTCGGCCGTTCAGCAGGCCTTCCCACCACGCACGGGCGCGCGCGTGCTCGACGAAGGCGTCGAGGTGCGCGTAGAGGACGAGGTTGAGGTCTGGAACGATCATGGTCGGCCGCCGGCGCCTGGGCGGCGGCCGGGCCTGGCGCGGCTAGCTCTCCCGAGCAACGCCTCGTCCTCCAGCTCGTCCGCGAGGCGGTTCAGCGACGTGGGATCGATGCCGGGACGCAGCTTCGTCCTGTGCACCTTCACCCGGTAGGGCTTTTCGGGCTCGTCCGCGAGACGCGGGGCGAGGCCGCGACGAATGGCGTCATTGACGACCTGCTTGAAGGGCCGCCGGGTGCGGTGGACTTCGTCGCCCACCAGACGCTCGACGTCGGGATCCAGCGTCAAGGTGGTTCGCATCAAGGCATCATGATGCCTTGGCGAACGGGCGTCAAGATGACGGAGCGGAACGAAGCGGAACCGACCCAGGCTACGGCGTCGCTGTCATGACCCACACGCGCAACAGCTCGCGCAGCCGATCGATCGAGGTGGGAGAGAGGCCGAGCGCCGGGATTGACGAGAACGACGGCGTCTCGTCGACCTGGCTCCGGACCTGAACGTTGAAACCCGCGCGGGCGAGGAAGGTCGCGAGATCGTCGTCATCGTCGAACGCCGAGGCGTCCATCTGACGTTGTGTCACGCCGGTGATGGCTTCGCGCAAGCGGCTCCGCTCGGGTGGCAGGTCTCTGGCGTCCGCTTTGAACGTGAAGTCAGGCGTGATCCAGCAGCCCCCCGCAAACGTCCTGAGCAGCCGGCGAACGTTCGTCGCGAGCTGCTCGGTTTGCTCCTTCGACAGATACATGATCAAGCCTTCGCACAAGACCGTCAGCGGCTGGCTTGGATCCAGGCCGGCCGCGCTGGCACGGACCTGGTCGAAGTCCAAGGCATCCGCCGTGGTCACGATGTGCTGCGGGCTGGGCGGGATGCCGTGATGGTCGCGAACGTCATCCAGCAGACGGAGCTTCGCCGCGACGACGTTCGGCAGATCGGTCTCCACGTATCGGATCGCGCCGCCGCGGGTGAGGTCGAGCCCGCGCAGCGAGTACCCGCTTGCCAGCTCGAGAACCTGGGACGTGCCGGACTGCAGGATGAGCTGCGTGAGGCTCTTGTACCGGGCCTCGAACATCGGGGCGTAGAAGGTGAGCTTCTCTGCGCTTAATCCGTGTTCGCTCAGGATCTGATCGAACGCAGCGCCGGCGCCGATTCGTTTCGCCACCTCATGCGCGAACGGAATGTCCGAGAACTGACGGTAATAGGCCGCGATCTTGGCGGTCACGCTGATGAGAGAAGAGTCGGGCATGGCGCAAGGATAGTCGCTCAAGTTCGGCGGCCAGCGTGCCGAATTCCAACCGCTGTGCGGGGGGCACCATGGCCCGTCGCGCCCAACATAGGAACGCCGCCTTCGCCCTGCTCATCGTGGTGCTTGGCGGGGCCGCCCTGTTGGTGGTGAGGGCGACGATCTTCCGGCACGCCGCCCCCGCGGTGCAGATGGCGGCGTCGCCGCCCGCCGGGCCGGTCCCCGTGCCGCCGAAGATTCTGGTCCCGCACGTGCCGCTGGGCGCACCTGCTCCGTCGCCCGATTCGCGGTACACGCCCGGTGCGCAGCGCTCGTACGTGATGGACCTGCACCTCGAGGCGGCGCTCGCGGGCGCAGCAACCAGCGGCGGGACGCCCGCCGCGGCAGCCATGGACGTGTCGGTCCAGGGGCGGTGGGCGGAGACGTTCGTTGGTGCTCAGGCGGGCCTCGCCCGCTATCACGTGGCCATCACGCGCGCCAAGGTCCTGTCGAATGGCCGGCGTGCCGACGCGCTGCGTGCCGACGTCGAGAAGCCCTTCTTTCTCGAGCGCGACCACGACGGGGCGGTCACCGGCTTCTACTTCGAGCGAACGACGCCGGAGCTCGCGCGCAGCATCGTGAAGACCGCGGCGGCCATGGGCCAGGTGGTCTTGCGGCCCGGGCAGATGTGGACGACGGCGGAACAGGATCCCACGGGCGAGTACGAGGCTCAGTACACACGAGGGCCGGGGCCGCTGGCTCTTGGAAAGAAGCGCACCCGCTACACCCGCCTCTCCACCGCTCGGGGTCTACGGCCGACCGCCGACGTGGGCAGCGCCGAGGTCAGCGACGACACACACATCGTGCTCACCGCCGATGACGAGCTCGACCGACTGACAACGCGCGTGCAGACGAACGTGCGTCCAGGAGACGGCTTGCCCACCGCGGCCGGCAAGCTCCAGGGTTCGTTCGTGCTTCACGACCGAGGCAGCGACGCGTCCAAGCTGGGCGACTTCGAACGCCGGCGCGGCGCCCTCGACCGGGTCGAGATGATCACCAAGCCGGACCTGTCCGTCACCGCCGAAGCCTGGCGTGAGTCCGATCGGCAGGCGGTCGGGAAGGCGACGCTCACGGACATGGTGGCCTCCCTCGCGAGGGTGCCGGTCGAGGACAAGCGGGCGCGCGCGGAGGGCATGGCGAAGCTTCGCGCCGATTTCCGCCTCCGGCCGGAGGACGCGTCACGGGCAGCCGCGCTGGTGGCGTCGGCTGCGGTGGAGGACGGAAAGGCCATCACCGCGGCGCTGGGCGGCGTCGCCAGCCCGGAGGCGCAGCGCGCGCTGGTGGCCATCGTCGACAACCCGGGCGTCCCGCTGCCGGTGCGGCTCAACGCCTCGACCGCCATCCTGCTGCTGGAGCAGCCTGACCCCGCCGTGGTGACAGACCTGCAACGACAGATGAACGACCCGGACGAGCACATCCGCGGCGCCGCTTCGCTGGCGCTGGGCAGCGTGGCCCAACACCTGGCTGCCGACCACCCGGCCGAGCACGACGTGGCCCTCGGCGCGCTGGTCGCCAGCTTCCAGGCGGCGCCCACCACGACGGAGCGCGTGATCGCGTTGCGTGCGTTGGGCAACAGCGGCGACGCGCGGGTCACGCCGCTGGCGTCGCAGGCCTATTCCGATGAAAGCGTCGCGGTTCGGATCGCGGCCGTTCAGGCCGTCCGCTTCGTTCCCGGCGCCGAGACCGACGCTCTCATCAGCAGGGCCATGCTGACCGATCCGGATGCACGCGTGCGCGTCCAGGCGATCGACACCGTCACGGCGTATCGATTCGTTCCAACGTACTTTCAAGCCTTCGACGCCATTCTCAGCGGCGACAACTTCCCGCTGGTGCGCCGAGCCGTCGCCCGATCGCTCGGCATGTCCAGCGGCTTGCACGAGGCGACAGCCCTGCTCCAGCGGGCGGCGGAAGACGCGTCGGGCGACGTCCGCGCGGTTGCAACGGCGGCGCTGCAAAACGCCACGGCAGCTTCACCATGAAGACGCGGACTTCCCTCTGGATCGCCGTCGTCGCGACGATGGCAGCGGGCTCTGCCCTCTCGGGTTGCGGGGACGACGGCGCGGTCCGGCCCGACAGACCGGACGCCGACTTCGGGCCGCCCCCCGCTGATCTCCCGCCACCGCCCCCGTCCAACGAGGCGTCGCCGTCCACCAACGTCTCGATGTTTCCCGTGGCGCCACTCGACGCGCCCACCTGCGCGAACGCGACCCGCGCGATCTTCGCGTTCCATCACACCCAGCGCAAGGTGCACCTTCAGACGAATGACTTCGACGAAGGCGAATCGAACGGCTACGCGTACGACTTCCCGCTGAATCTGCTCATCGACGACATCCCGGGCACGATTCCCGTCTATCGGTGCCACCTCGCCGGGCAGGAGTCGACCCATTACCTCAGCACCGACGTGGGCTGCGAGGGCGGGCTCGCCGAGGCTCCGCCGATCCTGGGCTACCTGTATTCGCCAGCGTCGCCCCAGCCCCCGGACACCACCCCCTGGTACCGAGTGTCGACCGGGACGCCCACCCCGACCGATCACGTCATCCAGTTCACCACGACCCCGCCCAAGGGTTGGACTCTCGATCTCCTGATGGGCTACGGCCCGAGCGCGGCGTGCAAGAACCTGGCGACGACCTGCCAGATGTATCCCTCGTACTACACCGGGTACTCGGTGAATCCCACCGCCGACCCCGACACGAACAAGTACCTGGCGTACAGCGACCACGCCCCCAACCCGCCGTGGTTCGGCGCCTACGGGCGCGCGAACCAGTCCGGCTCTTCCAGCGACGCGATCTTGCCGGGCGACTGGGGAACGAACAACAACGTGGACTGGGCGCCAAACATGAGGAAGGCCGAGTGCGGATACACGGATTGGATGACGGGGCTCTCCTCCGATCCGAACCATGAGGGCGCGCCGCATGCGTTCCGCTGCGCCATGTCCGACTACGCGCTGGGCGCCAGGAACTTCAACAAGAACTGCAAGGCCTTCAAGAGCGAGAACATGGCCGCCTCCGGCGCCCAGGCCTTCCGAAACAACCAGAAAGACTGGGATCCCGGGTACACGAAGTACTCCTGCGCGGCAGGCTCCTACCTGGCCGGGGTCTCGTCGAATCACGAAGACTGGTCTCACCTGGAGAACTTGCTTTGTTGCGCGGAGCCGGACCTGGCCGCCGACGACTGCACGACGGTGGTGTTCGGGCAGGCGTCGACGGAAGAACACACCAGCGTGACCACCAACGACGACGGCTTCCTGATTGCCTACGACTGGGATCCACCGTGGGACGGCAACACGTTCCAGGAAGCAGAGTGCGGGGCAGGCCGCCGCATGATGGGGGCCAGCAAGGACAAGAACAACAACCTGCACGCGATCCTGTGCTGCCGCAGTCCCGAGCCGCCGGCTGCCCGGGCGAGTTTGAGCTGCTGCAGCCCGCAGACCCTCAAGGCGGCGCTGGCGAACTGCAACGCCGACAACCAGACCTACGAGAGCGACTGCGAGAACATCGTCGCGCCGTGCTGCAATTCCGACCCGAACAGCGACGGCTACGGAGGCGCCATGTGTGCCAGCGACGCGGGCATCGAAAGCGCGGACGCCTCGACGCCCGACGGCGATCCCAGCGCGACGGTGGCTGGCTCGACCGGCAATGACGAGTCGGCGTGCGGAGCCTCCGGCACGCCGACGGCCTGGTCGTTCGCGTACACCAAGAAGGGCGGCGGCGGGAACAAGACCTTCGGAGGCACCTACACGGGCGACGTCGCGCTGGCGGCCGGCCCCATCTATGCCACCGGCGACGCGACCGTCGAAGCGGATGCGTCGCTGTTCGGGAGCAAGCTGGTGCTCGGCCGCGCCGAGCTGCACGGGAACATCACCGACAACGATCCTTTGACGGCGAACATCACGGTGCTGGGGAAGGACGTCTATACCTATCCGCGCGAGAGCTCGGAAACCCCCAACCTGTTCGACTCCGCGTCGTACACGTATACGGTCACGTTCTTCCAGAACACCGAGGTCATCGTCCTGTTCGCGCTCCCGATCACCATCAGAGGCGCGATCGCCGGAGACGTCGGCGTGACGGCGACGGTGCAGAGCGGGAACGACACGCTCTCCTTTCAAGCCACGCCGGCGCTGGGGGCGACGGCGACCTGCAGCGCCGCGCTGGGCGGGGGCAAGGGCGCCTTCTCGCTGACCGCCGGCATCGAAGGGTCGCTCAATCTGTTCCAGGCCAGCCTCGAAAACAGCGCCAAGGTCTCTCCGTTCACGGACCATGTCGCCTACACCATCGGCTCCGAATTCACCATCAGCGCCCTCGACGGATCGATCGATGCGTTCTTGAAGGCCAAGCTCAAGCCGCTCTTCAATAAGACCTTCAAACAGACCCTGGCGAAATGGGGAGGCGTGTCGGACACGATCCCGCTCTTCAGTTACAAAGGCTGCATGACGTATTGAAGATGCGGCACCACCACTTGAAGGGTCGTTCGCGGATGCCACACATCGCCCTCGGTTCCGCCGGGGTGGCGGCGCTGCTCGTTGCATTCGGATGCGCCGGCTGTGGCGGCGAAGAGCAGCCGCCGATCAAGATCGGCGTCCTCTTGCCGGTGACGGGAGAGGCGGCCTTGGGATACGACGAATCGCTCTCCTTTGCGCGCGACGAGATCAACCGCGCGGGCGGCGTGCGCGGGCGGCGGGTCGAGCTGGTGTTCCAGGACACGGGCACCATCCCTCCGGGGGCGCTGGACGCCCCTCGTCGCGTGTGGGAGATGGCGAAGACGTTCCTGGCCGATCCCGACATCGACGTCGTGATCGGCACGGACAGCGACGACACGACCTTTGGAATCACGCCCAGCTTCATCAAGGCCGGCAAGGTCTTGATCACGCCCGTCGCCGCGGGCACGCACCTGTCGCGCGCGTTCCCCGACAGCGGCTATTTGCGGCGCACGATCCCGAGCGATGCCGCTCGCGCCGAGCTGATGCTCCTGGCTGCCCAGCGCTCGGGCGCGCAGACGGTGTCGGTGCTCGCGACCTCGTCCTTGCGCACCGCCAGCTTCTTCGACTGGCTTCCGTACCATGCCGAGCAGCTCGGGCTCGCGGTGAACATGTCGCTGCGGACCAGTCCCGGCGATCCCGATTGCGAAAACGCGATCGAACAGGTGGCTTCGTATGGAACCCCGGACGTCTTGTTCCTGATCCCCGACACCACGGCACAGGCCGACTGCATGATTCGCCAGGCACGCGAGGTCATGCCGACGGCGCAGCTGTTCATGAACGATCCGTCGTTCTTCCCCGGGCTCTTTCAGTCTCTGGGACCGCTCGGCGACGGAATCGTCGGTGTCTCCTCCGAGGCGCCCCTGGAGGCCCCGGCTGGACCGCCGTTCGAGCAGACGTACGAGACCCGGGTGGGGCACGCGGCGCCGCCGTTTGCAGCCAACACGTTCGATGCGCTGGCGCTGGCTGCGTATGGACTCCAGCGCGCGGACGGCGGCACCGGCGCTCAGCTCGTGGCGGCCTTCGACGACGTGGTCAAGGCGCGGGGGGAGGTCACGGGATGGGACCATGACGGAATGGCGCGCGCCTTGGGGCTCATCGCATCCGGCGGTGATCTTCCCGACGTGACCGGCGCCACCGGCAAGCTGTCCTTTTCGGAGAGGCGTCCGCTGGAACTGACCTCGGCCACCTTCGGCCACTGGCACGTCGAGGGGGGCGTTCAAACCTGGGACGGCGCCCTGTCCCTCGATGCCGAGAACAGCCCGTTCGAACAGCCTCCCGCACCCGCGCTGCAAAGCCTGGTCGAGGAAGAACCGACGGGGTACGTGCCAGCCGAGCGCAAGGCGGCATGGGCCTTCATCGCGGCGTTCTCTGGAGGCATGGACAACTATCGACACCAGGCCGATGCGCTGGAGATGTACCAGCTGCTCAAGGCCCGGGGGTTCGACGACGATCACATCATCCTGGTGCTGGCCGACGACATCGCGAACGCCGGCGCGAACCCCGATCCCGGGTCGGTGACCAGCGAGCTCGGAGGACCGAACCTCCGAACGGCCGACGTCGAGGTCGATTACCACCCGGCGGACCTCACGCCCGGCGACGTCCTGGCGATCCTCGAGGGCAACAAGACCATTCAGACGCCCAAGGTCATCGAATCGACGGCGAATGACGACGTCTTCGTCTACTGGGTCGGTCATGGGGGCGACACCGGTGTGCTGCTGGGAGATTCGGCGAATCAGGGAGAGGCGGTGGCTGGCCCGTTCATCACGCCGTGGGCTTTCGCCGCGGCGATCGACGACAAGTTCCAAGCCGGTGGGTACAGGCAGCTGGTGGCCGTGCTCGACTCCTGCCATTCGGGAACCATGGGCCAGGGGCTCGTGACGCCGGGCGCCCTGCTGATCACCGGCGCCACCGCCAGCGAGGACTCGTACGCAACCAATTACGACCCGTCGACCAACATCTGGCACGCCGACGGATTCTCCTCGGCCATCGCGCGGCACATCGCGGACACCCCCGACCTGTCGATCGTCGACCTCTACGCAAAGACCTATCTCGACGTCCAGGGATCGCACCCGCGCCTGTACAACGGCGGCCGTTTCGGGCAGGCGTCCACGGTCACGATCGGTTCGATCCTGACACCGTAAACATCAGCCGGACTCCGCACAGCGGAGCGCGAGCTGGGCGTAGAGACGTGCGGCGCGGGTTGCGGTCGCAGGTCCGCCACTTCACGCCGCAGGTGGCGGTGTCAGACCCGCCGCAGACGTCGCAGAGCGCGCGCCCGCACCACCAGCACCACCAAATCACCGCCGGAACCTCCCCCACCCGCTCGCCGCATCGCCCGCACCGCTCCATGGACAGGAACGATAGTCGTCGGAGGCGACCTGATCAAGTGTTCAGCATAACGTAGTCTTGCCGACATCGAACGCGCGCGCCGTCAGATCACCGCGAACAGGCCGGGCAGCAGCCGCGGCGGCAGCGCTCGCCCACCGTTCACGCGGACGACGACGTCGCCACCGTCGCGCGCGATGCGCTTGAGCTCGGTGGTCAGGATGCGCAGGCGATCGTAGCAAGCACGGTCGAAGGAGGCGCCGGCCGGCGCGGCGAGCACCGGCAGCGGGTCGTCCTGGTCGGCCGCGCTGACCCGACCCGCCCGGATCCGCAGGCGGCGGGTCCGCGTGGCGCCGGGCTCTCGGTAGAGGACCTCGGCGTCGTCGAGTAGCTTCAGCCAGCGGGTGCGGCGGTAGGCGCGATAGGCTTGTGCCGCCGCGCGCTCCAGGTGGCGAGCGACGCGCGGCGGATCCCAGGTGCGATCGCCTTCTTCATCGTCCCGCGGCGGATCCTTCTGCGCCGCCACCACCGCCAGCAGGTGTTC
>JAICYS010000022.1 GCA_025934105.1 Myxococcota bacterium
GCCGGCGACGTCGCCTACGCCGCCTCGCCGCCGCTCGGCGGGGTCGCGGTGGTCTCGCTGCGCGACGGGCGCCTCATCCAGGTGCTGCCGACCGGGGTGTCGCCGCGGGCGTTGCTGCTGCTGGCGGCCGGGACGTGGCCCAATCGCCCGCAGCCGCTGTTGATGGTCGGCAACTTCATCGACCACGCGGTCACGCTGCACCCGGTCGCCCCCGACGGCCGGTTGCAGCCGGCGGTTCAGACCGTCCGGACGGCGGCGCCGGTGCTCGGCCTGGCGGCCGTCCCGGGGGCCCGGCCGGCGCTCTGGCTGCTCACGCACGAAGACCGCGCCGTCTCGCGCGAGCACGGGCCCGTCGAAGGGCTGGACAGCGGCGTCATCCCGCTGGACGCGCAACCGGCCGGTGAGCCGCTCCGCGATCCGGGCCCCGCCCGCCGGCCGTTCCGGAACACGGGCGACCGGGCCGAGCCGGTCATCGAGCTGGCGGCCGCCGCGGTCGGCAGCGACGGCTCAGTGGCCATCACGGGCGCCGGAAGCGACAACCTGCTGCTGGTGCCGCCGGGCGGCGCGCCGGCCGAGGGCCGCACGGTCGCCGTCGGCGCGAACCCGTCGGCGGTGGCCGCGCTTCCGGGCG
Organism: Myxococcota bacterium; assembly: GCA_025934105.1. Classification (GTDB taxonomy): domain Bacteria; phylum Myxococcota_A; class Polyangia; order Fen-1088; family Fen-1088; genus JADGRB01. The sequence continues at coordinate 632 of JAICYS010000022.1, forward strand.
GTCGGTTCGTGACGGCCGACCGGCTCAGCGACAGCTTGACGTTCGTCTCGGCGCGCGGCCAGGTCGAGGCCACGCTGCCGGTCGGCCAACCCGACCGCGCCTCGGCCGCCGATCTGGGCGAGCTGCTCTTCTACAGCCGCGCGCTGGTGCCGCACAACACGGCGGCCGGGCCGCTCTCGCTTTACACCTGCGCCGCCTGCCACGACGACGGCGACCGCGACGGGCGGCTGCACCCCGCCAAGAAGAACCGGTTCTTTTCAACCACGCTCACCTGCCGGGGCTTACGCGGGACGGCGCCTTTCCTGCGCCTCGGCAATCAAGCGACGCTGGGGGTGTTCGCCGACAACATCGTGTCGACGCACGCGCAGGGGGCCGAACGCGATCCGGAGCACTTCGCCGACTACCCGGTCACCGTCCGCGTGCGCAAGGGATCGGCCTGGCAGCCACGCACGTTGTCGCCGGCCGAGCTGCGGGCGGCGCTGGCCGCGTACATGGCCCGCATCCCGACCGAACCGTCGCCGTTCGTCCCACCGGGCCGGCGCACCCTGGAGCCGGCGGCCCGCCGCGGGTTGGCCATCTTTCGGGAGAGCTGCTCTCGCTGCCACCGGCTGGTCGGCGACAGCGCGCGGGGTGATCGCGTCCCGGAAGCCGCGCTCGAAGAGCGGCTGCTGGCCGGGCAGGTGGCGCTGACCGCGCCCGGCCGCTACGACGTGGGCACGCCGGTGCTGGGCGAGGGTGGCAACAACCCGCCGTCGCTGCGCGGCGTCTGGGACGGGGCCCCTTACTTCAGCGACGCCAGTGCGCACACCCTCGACGAGGTGCTGCGCCGGACCGATCCGGACGCCGACGCCGTGCACGCGGCCGCGAACGCCGCCCGCCCGCCCGCCTTCTCGGCCGGCGACCAGGCGGCGCTGCTCGCGTTCTTGCGGTCGCTGTAACGCCGACCAGCCGCCGCGGAACGTTTGCTTTGGGTGCGCTTACCAGCCGCCGCCGGACTTGGCGGCGTCGTCCTTCTTGCCCTTGTCGCCCTTGTCGGCCTTCTTCTCTTTCTTGGCCTTCTTGCCGGAGCTGTCGGCGGTGGGCGCCTGGTCTTCGGCGCGGACCATGGACGGAACCGAAAGCAGGAACGAACCGGCGAGAATGGTGGCGAGGATGGTCTTCATGACGTCTCCCTTGGTTGTGGCCTGTGCGGCGCGTGTGAATTGATGACGACGAAAGGACCCTTTTAGACCAATCCGGTCCCGCGCGCGACCAGCTCGCGCTGGCGGCCGGCCGGCTCGGAGTCACGTTGTCGCGCATCGGCGCTGCCGGCGCTGGACCGCTGGGACGGCGTTCTACCCGTTTGCCGACCGGTGGCCCCCCTGCGGCGCGCCGCGGGGCGCGTTGCTGTCGGCCGCCGCCGCCGCCCGCATGAGCGACTACGACATCTGGAAGGCATACGGGTACGGGGCCGCGGCCTGCCTGCGCCGCAAGTTCGGGTCGCCGTCGATTGGCCGGGCGGCGGCCCGCGCGGCGATCCGAGCGGGCGCTCCTCAGCGGCCGGCCGCCACCCGAGCCGTCAGTTCGATTCCAGCGCGCAGCAGGTCATGCGCAGCGCCAGGCCTTCGGTCGCGCTGCCGAGCGTCCCGCACCGCAGGAACTTGAACCCGTTGAACACCGGGTGATCGGCCGGGCAGTTGCCGCCCACCCGATCGAGATAGAACGTCGGCTCGTTGTAGGTCCCGTTGCCGCAGGCGCTGTCGACGGTCTTGCAGTCCGCGATCTTCATCGGCGCCCGACCGACCCAGCTTCCGGCGGCGCTGATGACGGCCGTGCCGCCGATCGAGACGCTGCTCGGGTGGATGTCCCCGCTCACGTCGCCAGCCAGGCGCGCGTACGGAACACTGGCCAGCTGCTCGCGCGGGATCATCTCGGCGTCGCTGCCCACCTGGATGCCCAGGTAACGGTCGCCGCCCGCCAGCAGCGCGTCGCTGATCGGCGACATCAAGCCGAGCTGGACCGCGAAGTAGCCCTGGTCCACCGGGACGGTCAGCGTCTCGGTCCACAGCACGTTGCCGTCGGTGGCGGCGTCGTAGATCTTGTACGTGAAGACCTGGTTGGTCGTGACCGGCTGCCCGTCGGCGTCCAGCAGCCGCCCCTCGTGGGTGAGCGGCGCCGGGACCGCGGCCCGCGCCTCGGCGGCAAGCCCGGCCAGCAACAAAACGACGGCGACGGTGAAGGGGCGGCGGTTCATGGTGCTACTCCGACATGTTGGGGATCAGCCCGGATCGCGCGCGCGCGTGCGCCGAGGACGACGACCCCGCGGCGACGGTGGGCGGGCCCAGCGCCGAGATCATCTGGAAGTGGTCGGACTTGAGGATGTGGCCGGTGCTCACGAACCCGCGGTGGGTGTTGCCGACCGATCGGATCGCCGTTCGTCCACCACCCGTCCCGCCGGACGCGCCCGACGGTGGCCCCGCGCTCCCACCTCTGGTGGCCGAGCCGCAGCCGGCGGCCCCCGCCAGCGCCAGGATGACCGGCCAGGCCCCCAGCCAGCCCACTCTGCCCGATGTGTTCGTTCTCATGGCGGCCGCGCTTCGTTCTCATGACGTCGAACGAAGCGGCCGCCCGATAATTCCTCTACGGCGGGGTCGCCGATCTTACAATGCCTGCGCGGATCAGCCTGGATCGAGGAGGTAGGCCTCGAAGACCGGGCCGGCCGGCGCGGCGCGATCGCGCGACTAGAACGCGCTGCTCAGCGTGCGGCGCAGGCGCGAGAACAGCCCGCGGCGCTGCGGCGTGTCGGTCACGCGCGCGGCGCTGTGCCGGGAGACGCCGTACTGGACCAGGCCCACCGCCGTGGAGAACGTCGGGTTGTGGACGACCTCGGCCAGGCCGCCCACGCCTTTGGGGACGCCCCGGCGGACCGGGATGCCCAGGATCTCCTCGCCCAGCTCGGTCATCCCCGGCAGCTGCGTGGTTCCGCCGGTCAGCACGGCGCCGGACGCCAGCATGTCCTCGCAGCCGAGGCGCACGATCTCCGCCTTCACGAACGAGAGGATCTCCTCGATCCGCGGCTGCATGATGTCGCGGCACAGGCTGTGGCGCGACAGCACGCGGTCCGCGCGCCCGCCCACCGACGCCACCTCCAGCGCCTCGTCTTCGCCGACCATCGACGCCAGCGCGCAACCGGAGCGAATCTTGATCTTCTCGGCCTCGTGCGGCGGCGTGCGCAGCCCGAACGCGATGTCGCTGGTCAGCTGGTGGCCGCCGATCGGGATGACGCTGGTGTGGGCCACCGCCCCCTCGGTGAAGATGGCGATGTCGGTCGTCCCGCCGCCGACGTCGACCAGCGCCACGCCCAGACCCTTCTCGTCATCCTCCAGCACCGCCTCGCCCGAGGCCAGCGGCTCGAGCACGATGTCCAGCACCTCCAGGTCGCAGCGCGTGCAGCACTTGATGATGTTCTGCGCGGCGGCCGCGGCGGCGGTGACGATGTGGACCCGCGCCTCCAGGCGCACGCCGCACATGCCCAGCGGCTCGCGCACGCCGTCCTGGCCGTCGATCTTGTACTCCTGCGGCAGCACGTGGACGATGTGGCGGTCCACCGGCAGCGCGATGGCGCGCGCCAGCTCCAGCACCTTGCCCACGTCGGTCGGTCGGACCTCCTTGTCCTTGATGGCGACCGTTCCCGTCGAGTTGACGCCCTTGATGTGCCCGCCGGCGATGCCCACGTAGACCTGCGAGATCTCGCAGCCCGACATGCTCTCGGCCTCGAGGATAGCCTGCTTGATGGACGCTACCGTCGAGTCGATGTTGACGATGACCCCCTTTTTGAGACCGCGCGAGGGGTGCGTGCCGACGCCGATGATGTCCAGTCCCTCGGCGCCGATCTCGCCGACCACGGCCGCGATTTTGGTGGTCCCGATGTCGAGGCCGACAATGATGTCCGACGATCTCCTGGGCATGCGCAGCCATCTTCACCGCGTTTGCCGAGAGGTCGAAATTTTTTACTCGTTCGGGCCCGGGCGGTCCTGAAGCCGCACCACGAAGCGCAGCCCCGACCACGTGTCGTCGATGGCGCACACCTTGTTGTCGACCAGTCCGGCGGCGAGGCCTCGGGCCCGGACCTGGCGCTCGGTGACGTCGGTCGGGACGCCCGAGGCTCTCTTCGGCCAGGCCACCCACAGCCCGCCGGCCGGGTCCAGCCGCGCCCGGGCGGTGGGAAGGGCGCGCGCCAGCTGGTCTTCGGTGCGGGCGAACAGCAGAATCACGTCGTAAGGTCCGCGCTTCATGGCGGCGGGGCGGACGCCCGGCGGCAGCTCGCCCAGCGTCGCGGCGACACCGGCGGGCGCGTTCACCACGGCCAGGCGGCACTCCGGCTTGATGCCTAGCTTCTTCGGCAAGGGCGTCCCGGAGCCGCCGGCCATTCGCTCAGTTTTCGGCCGTGCGGCGCGCAGTCAGGCGCAGGGCGACCCGGTCCGAGAGCGGGCCATCCAGATAGACGACGGACAGCGCGCTCGGCCCGCGCGGTCCCAGCGCGGCGAAGATGCGGTCGAGGCGGGCCAGCTTGGCCGGGAAATCGCCGCGCCCCAGTCGGATCTCGCCGCTGCCGTCGAACAGCACCAGCGTGAACCCGGTGCGCGGATCGACGTGCACCTCGGACAGGCGCGGCCGCTCGCGATGGCCGTCCGTGTAGGCGGAATAGAGCACCAGCGCCTGCCGGAACACCGCCTCGCTGGTCGTGCGAACCGCGGCGTACTGATCGCGGCTGACGCCCGTGATGACCGGCAGGCCGTCCGCCTCGGCGAAGGTGGCCCGCTTGAACGGGCGCCCGGCGTCGTCCAGCAGGTAGAGCGCGCCCAGCAGCGCGGCGGCCACCGCCCGGCGCTCGGTGATTTCGATGGACAGGGTCGAGGGCAGGTCGCGCCGGACGCGCGCGGCCAGGATCCAGGGGTGCGTGGTCAGGCGCGCCGCCACGGCGTCCGGATCGACGGACAGCAGCTTGTCGCCCAGCTTGACGCCGGAGAGGGCCGTGACCTCCTCCGCGGAGACATGCTCGGTGGGACCGACGGCGATGTCGCGGACGGCGAAGCGAGGCGAGGCGATCACGCGCCCGACCAGCAGGCGGCCGCCCTGCGCGCTGGCCAGCACGAACGCGAGCACGGCCAGCACCTTGCCCAGCGTCGCCAGCCGCCGCCCGACGGCGCGCAGCGAATCCTGGAGGACCGACGCGATCGACGGCCGCATCACCGTCAGGCGGCGGTTGTTGCGCCGGCGGAAGAGCCGCCGTTTGGGCGGCGGATGCTGCACGGTGATGCGGTCGCGCGTGGCCGCGACCGCGCTCGGCCCGGCGGGCTCGGTGAGCGGCGCGGCCGGGAATGGCTTGGGCGGCTCCGACCGGGACCGCTTGGGCGGGACCACTCCGGCCCTCACGCGGCGCCCTCGCGCGAGCCCAGCAGCGCCAGCAACTCGCCCGACACGGTGGTGATGTCGCCGGCGCCCAGGCACAGCACCAGGTCGCCCGGCTGCGCGGCGCGGGCCAGCTCGGCCGCCAGGCGCGCGCGCGGGACGTGCTGCGCGCGGGCGCCGCGCGGGAACGTCTTCATCAGGGCCGCCGCGTCGGCTCCCGGAATCGGCGCCTCGCCGGCCGCGTAAACGTCGGTCAGGAACAGCAGGTCCGCCCCGGCCAGCGCCGGCGCGAAATCGCCCAGGAGGTCCCGGGTCCGGGTGAACCGGTGCGGCTGGAACGCGACCAGCAAGCGCCGGCCGTGCAGGCGCGCGGCGGCGATGGTGGCGGCCAGCTCGGTCGGATGGTGGCCGTAGTCGTCGACCACCAGCACCCCGCCGGCCTCGCCGCGCAGCGAGAACCGCCGGTCGACCCCTTCGAAGGCCGCCAGCGTGGCGCCGGCCTGTTCGAACGGCACGCCCAGGAAGTCCGCCACGCACAGGGCCGCCAGCGCGTTGGCGGCGTAGTGCACGCCGGGCATCCCGATGTGGGCGTCGCCCAGCAGCCGATCGCGCACCCGCACCCGGAACCGCGTGCCCGTCGGTCCCGTCTCCAGGATCTCGCCCCGCCACTCGCCGGCCGTGAGGCCGTACGTGACGTGGCGCTTGGTCAGCCGCGGCGGCAGGCGAGCCGCGGTCGGATTGTCGGCGCCGATCACCACCAATCCATAAAAAGGCACCTTCTCGGCGAAGTCTAAAAACGCGCTCTCCAGCCGATCCATCGACCCGAAGTGGTCCAGGTGCTCGCGGTCGATGTTCGTGACGACCGCGACGATCGGGAACAGGTGCCGGAACGAGCCGTCCGACTCGTCGGCTTCGGCCACCAGCACCTCGCCCTGGCCGAGGCGCGCGTTCGACCCGAACGCCCGTGCCTTGCCGCCAATGACCGCGGTCGGGTCCAGCCCGGCATCGGCCAGGACCGTCGCGATCATCGTCGTGGTGGTGGTCTTGCCGTGGCTGCCGGCGACGGCCACTCCGTCCTTGACCCGCATCAGCTCGCCCAGCATCTCGGCGCGCGGGATCACCGGAATGTCGCGCGCCCGGGCGGCCGTCACCTCGGGGTTGTCCGGCTTCACCGCGCTGGAGATGACCACCACGTCGGCGTTGGCGACGTGGTCCGCCCGGTGGCCGATGGTCACCGTGGCGCCAAGGGTGACCAGCCGGCGGGTCACGTCCCCGTCGCGCAGGTCCGACCCCGAGACGCGATAGCCCAGGTTCAGCAACACCTCGGCGATCCCGGACATCCCGATTCCGCCGATCCCGACGAAGTGGATGGCGACGTTCTGCTTTCGGAACACCGCCGCCTTTTAACGCGAGAACGCGGCAAGATCAGCTGCCGCGCCCGGGCGGCCGCCTCGAACGCCGGCCGCGTCGGGGTCAGAGGACCGACGGGCCGCCGCCGCGATCAGTTCTGCTTCAAAGTGACGTTGCCGACGCAGGCGGTCACGTTGTTGCCGCCGGTCGAGAACAGGAAGGCGATGCCCGCCGTGCTGTCGGACATGACCGACGTGAACGTGTGAGAGAACGTCGTGGGGCTCGATTGAAGGTTGTCGCACGTGATCTTCTCCGGGTCCGGCAGGTCGGTGTTGTAAGGCGCGACCGCCTGCCCGACGTGAACTTCCAGCGTGGTGGCGCTGCCGTTCGACGCCGACGCCTGGTACGAGAGCGTGTAGCTGGCGCCGGACATCAGGGTGGCGGCGGCCGACGAGTTGCCCCATCCGAGCAGCACGGTCATGTTGCTGAAAGTCGCGCAATACTGCCCGTTCATGACCCCCGAGCTGGTCGGGCTGCCTTGACCGATGTTCCAGCCGGTCATGCCTTGAGACAGGTCGCCGTTCGCGACCAGGTTCGTGCCCGACGGCGTACCGGTGGCTGGGAAACAGGTGCCCGAGGAGCCGCCCGTCTTGCCGTTCCCGCCCGCGCCGCCGCCGGTGGCGCCGGTCCCGCCGCTGCCGGTCGAGGCCCCGCTGCCGGTCGAGGCGCCGCTGCCGGTGGTGCCGCCCGAGCCGGTGACGCCGCCCGAGCCGACGGAACCGCCGGCGCCGGTCGAACCGCCCGAGGCCGTCGTTCCGCCCGACCCGGGTGACGAGGTCCCGACCTTCACGCATTCATTGAGATCGTCGGCGCAGGCCAGGCCGGGGTTGCAGGCATTGCCCGCCAGGCAAGAACAGAGCTCGGTCCCGGGCGTGCAGTTGTTGTTCGCCCCGCCGGTGCCGGTCGATCCGTTGTTGTCGTTGGATCCGGTGCCGGGGTGCCCGCACGAGACCACCGCCAGCGCGGCGGCCGCAGCCGAACACAAGAGAATCCTACGGAAATTCGAAGGGATACTCATGGTAAGGGCCGCAGTCTCTCAAAGAGATCGGACGACCGCAACCTTCGGAAATGGCCGTGGCCGGGGCCAAACGCGCGCTACGCCGCGGTCGGCGCGGGCGCGTTGGTGGTCAGCGTTCGCAAATCGTACTTCCTCGATTTCCAGATCGTTCCATCCAGATAGTAGTGACCCAGCGTGAACCCGGTCCAGAAGGTCAGCGCGATGTCCTGGCCCGAGCGGTGCACGAAGAACGAGGCACCGAACGCCAGCATGTAGACGACGCCGGCGCACGCCGCGATGAGGCCCATGTACGCCAGCGCCCGGCCCCGCTGCGAGACCCACGAGACGAGTCGCGCCTGCGGGTCGATGCCGCGCGCGTAACGGCGCGCATTGAACAGCCAGACGATCGCGATGTACTGGACCGCGTGCCACAGCGCCGCCGCGGCGAAGGCGGCGTCGCCGTCGCGGATCACCAGGAAGGGCATGGCGAACCCGAAGAAGTTGAGCACCAGGTAAGCGGGGCGGATCCACTCGTGGGCCGCACGGCCACGCGACGCCTGCCAGAACACCACCACGTAGACGGCCGCGACGGCCAGGATCAGGGCGCCCAGCCCGTTGACCAGCAGCGCCGGCGGCGCGGCATGGATCACCTCGACCCCGAACAGCGTCCAGGGACCGGTGAACAGGCGGTGCAGCGCGCACCAGAACGCCGGCAGGAAAATCAGCGCCCGTTCCAGGCGCGCCTCGGGTCGGTCGGCCGCGCCGTGCTTTCGCTGGTAGATGCGCAGCACGCCCCAGCTCTGGGCCACGAAGTGCCAGGTGGCCCAATAAAAGATCATCGACCGGATCAGCCGCAGCCAGATTCCGCCCTGCGCGTCGGCCGCGATGGCGAACGCCAGCGCCACGCCGGGGATCGCCCAGTAACGCAGCGGGTACTTGAACCGCTCGCCCGGCACCAGATAGACGCGCGTCCAGGTCGAGATCAGGTGTGGGCCGTTGGCGATGCCCACGCCCAGGATCACGTACCAGCCGGGGTAATGAAGCACGTCGGCCACGAACCAGGGGATGATCGTGAGCAGCGTGACCCCCAGGAACAGCAGCAGGTCCACCCCCGGCGCGATCATCCAGGGCTTGTCGGCGCCGCGCGCGGGGGCCGCCAGGACGGCCGGCGCGGCCAGGGTCATGTTGCTCATGGCCCGGGAATCATAACAAGCAACCGGCTGAAAGGATCGGCTGGGTGGCCGGCAGGCCTTCAGCCGTGGGGCGCGCGCAGGGGGGCCAGCGCGCTGGCCCATTTGTGCAGCTCGTCGAGCATCGCGGCGGCTGCTTTCGCTTGCGTCTCCTCGCCCGCGAACCGCCCGTCCTTCAGAAAGTTCCGCACGAACGGGATCGAGACCGCCTCCGGAATGGGCATGATCTTCATGGACGTCAGCACCGGTTTGGCGCTCTGCACCGAGCGCGTGCCGGCCGAGACGCCGCCGTAACTGACGAACGCCGCCGGCTTGTAGGCCCATTCGTGAAACAGGTAGTCGACGGCGTTCAGCAGCGCCGGCGGCATCGCGTAGTTGTACTCGGGCACGACGAACAGGAAGGCGTCGGCCGCGGCGACCGTGGCGCTCCAGGCCTTGGTGTGCGCGTGCCGGTACTTGCCGAAGCGCGGGTGCTCGGGCTCGTCGAGCATCGGCAGGTTGATGGCTTTGAGGTCGGCCAGCTCGGCCTGGAATTTGCCGTGCGCGGCCGCCCGCTGGATGGCCCAGTCCGCGATCAGATGGCCGATCCGCTCTTCGCGCGTGCTCGCCGTGACGACCAGCAGTTTCATCCGGCGAGTTGTAGCACCTCGCCTCCGCCGTGCGTATCCTGCGCCCAGATGTCGGCCGCCGCCGTCGAGACCGTCGACCTGCGCAAGACCTATCCGAACGTGGATGCGTTGCGCGGCCTGTCGCTGCGGATCGAGGCGGGCGAGATCTTCGCGCTGCTCGGCCCGAACGGCGCCGGAAAGACCACCTGGATCTCGATCGTCTGCGGGCTGGTGCGGCCGACCGGCGGGCGGGCGCTGGTGATGGGGCACGACGTGGTCCACGACTCGCTGGCCGCCCGCCGGAACGTGGGCCTGGTGCCGCAAGAGGTGAACTTCGATCCCTTCTTCACGCCGCGCGAGGTGTTGCGGTTTCAGATGGGTACTACGGCGTGCCGCCCGACGACGGGCGCATCGACGAGGTGCTGCGCGCGCTGGATCTCTACGGCAAGGCCGACACCAACACGCGGGCGCTGTCGGGGGGGATGAAGCGGCGGCTGTTGATCGCCAAGGCGCTGGTGCACCGGCCGCGCGTAGCCTTTCTGGACGAGCCGACGGCCGGCGTCGACGTGGCGCTGCGGCACGACCTCTGGTCGTACGTGCGAACCTTGCGTGCCGACGGGACGACCATCGTGCTGACCACGCACTACCTGGAAGAGGCGGAGGCGCTGGCCGATCGGGTGGCGGTCATCGACAGCGGCACGCTGGTGGCCTGGACACGCCGGCCGGATTGGTCCGCCGGCTGGGGCGCAAGCAGATCCGGTTCAAATTGGCGGCGCCCAGCACCGAAGCGGCGCTGCCCGAGGGGCTGCGCCGGCGCGGCGCCTCGCTGGACGCCGGCCGCACGATCATCGTCTGCCCGGTCGGCAGCGAGCCGATCGGCCAGCTCCTGGCGCTGGCCGGTTCCCTGTCGCCGCCGGTGGCGGACATGGAGATCGTCGAGCCGACGCTGGAAGACGTGTTCTTGCAGCTCACCAGACGCCCCGACGCGGCCGCGTTCACGAGGAAGACCACCAGGTGAACCCGATCGGATTTCGCACCCTGCTGTCCAAGGAGACGCGGCGGTTCTTGAAAGTGCCGGGCCAGACCCTGGCCCAGCCCGTCGTCACCACGACGCTTTACTTCCTGGTGTTCGGCTACGCGCTGGGCGGGCGGGTGCGCGAGATCGACGGCGTCTCGTACATCCGCTTCATCCTTCCCGGGCTGGTGCTGCTGACCGTCACGCAGAACGCGTTCCTCAACACCTCGTCGTCGATGTTCATCGCCAAGCTGCAGGGGACGATCGTCGACCTGCTGATCGCGCCGCTGGCGGTGGCCGACGTGATGGCCGCGTTCCTGGGCGCGGCGGTGTTGCGCGGCTTCATGACCGGCGCGCTGGTCTGGATCATCGCCGGCTTCTTCAACGGGTTCGACGTCGCGCACCCGGCGTGGGTGCTGCTCTACACGCTGCTCATCACGGTGGCGTTCGCCGCCATCGGCCTGGCCGTCGCGATCTGGAGCGACAAGTTCGAACAGCTGAACGTCGTCCCCACCTTCGTCCTGACGCCGCTGACCTTTCTGGGCGGCATCTTTTATAGCGCGCGGATGCTGCCCCGCCCCTGGGACACCGTCACCCGCTGCAACCCGATCCTGTACATGGTCGAGGGGCTGCGGTTTGGGTTCCTGGGGACGTCCGGCAGCTCGCCCTGGCTGGGGCTCGTCATCAGTTTGACAGTGGCCGGCGCCGCCACGGGGCTGTCGGTCTGGATGCTGGCCACCGGATACAAGCTCCGAAGCTAGGCCGCCTCAGGGCGGCCCGTCGTCGGGCATGGTTCGCTGCCGCTCACCGATGCCTGACGGCAACGCCCTCCTAGGCCGCCTCCGGGCGGCACGGCGTCGGGCATGGTTCGCTGCCGCTCACCGTTGCCTGACGGCAACGCCCTCCTAGCCACAAATGCTGTATTCTGAACCTGGATGGTCCGCGGCCCCTGGCCTCGTTTCGCTCGCCTGATCGCCGCCGGGCCCCTGCTGGTCTGCCTGGCCGGCGGTCCGGCCGGCGCGTCTGCCAAGCGGCCGGTTCACGGCAAGGCACCGGCGAAGAAGCTGCCCAAGGGGTGTCCGGCCGTGAAGCCCGAGCCGCCGCCGGCGGCGGTCGTCCCGGTGGCGGGCGCCAAGGTCGCCGTGCTGGCGTTCAGCGGCGACGACGCCGAGCCGGTGCGCCGGCAGATCATGCACGTCCTGCGCGGCAAGGGGATGAAGACGATGACCGGCCTGCGCCCCGTCGACAGCCCCGAGCAGTTCCGCGAAATGTCGGCGACGCTGAATCTGGTCGCCTACGTCGACGGCGAGGTGGCGGTGGACGGAACCACCGTCAGCGCGACCGTCTTCTTGCGCAACGGCTCCAGCGGGATGCGCACGGCTTCGGCAACCTTCGCGGGCGATCGGCGCTCGCTGGGGACCGCCATCGCCAAGGACCTCTGGGGGCGAATCGGTCCGGCCATGGGCGACGCGGTGGCCGACGCCGCGAAGCCGCACAAGAACCTTCGCGCGCCCATGCGCCTCAACGCCGGTTCGCCGCTCACGAACCAAGAAGCCGCCGAAGCGACGGACTGAACGGGCGCGCTACGGCTGCTGCGGTTGACCGGCCGGCGGCGGGGAACCGGCCGCCGGTGGGGGGTAGCCGGCGGGCCCGGGCGGATAGGCGGGCTGCTGCTGTTGGGGAGCAGGAGAGCCGTTTTGGGGCGGCGGCGGGTAAGCGCCCTGCGGCGGCGACGGGTAGGCCCCCTGCGGCGGCGGGTAGCCGCTCGGCGGCGGTGGATATGCGCCGGGCGCGCCGCCCCAGCCGTCGGGCGCTACGCCGGGCGCCGCAGGCTGCAGCTGGTAGAAGTGGCTGGGGCTGTACCCCATCACCCACAGCAGCGGAACCAGCAAGAAGATTCCCGTGAGCAGAGCCAGCGGCTCGACCTCCTCGCTGCGCGCGATGAACGTCGTCAGCGGCTGATAGCCGGGGTACTCCAGGCGGACCAACGTCGTGCTCCCGACGATGTTCGCGTCGCTCATCGTGTACGGCGTGGTGCCGACCGGCACGTTGTTCAGGAACACCTGTGCGCCCGGCGGCTGGCTCTGGATCACCGTCGAGCTCATGCACCCCGCGAAGGCAGCCGCCGTGATCACACAGGCGATCGGGAAAATCTGCGCCAGGCGAAAGCGAACCAGGCTCATCGTGGTCACGACTCTACGGCGGAGGCGTTGCCGCGGTAAAGTAACCGGGATCTCAGTCGACTCGCGCAGGTCGCGGGGCGGCTCGGTCATGTGCGCGACGACCACACCGCCCAGCGTCGCGTGCGTGAACGGCGGCCGCCCGGTCAACGTCTCGGAGAGGACACATCCAAGCGAATAAAGGTCGGTCCGATAGTCGATGTTCGCCGAATCGCGGCACTGCTCGGGCGACATGTAAAGCGGCGTCCCCATCAGCGCGCCGCTGCGCGTCTGGTGCACCTGTCCGGCGCGAAAGTCGCCTTCCAGTTTCGCGATCCCGAAATCCACGATCTTCGTGGTGTCGGCCGGGTGCGACACGATGAACACGTTCTCCGGCTTAGATCGCGACGCACGATGCCGGTGTCGTGCGCCGCCGCCAGCGCGTCGGCCATTCCGCGCGTAGCGAGCGGCGGCCGGCGGCGGCAGCGCGCCCTGCCGCGCCAACAGCGCGGCCAGCATCTCGCCCTCGAGATATTCCATCACCAGGTACGGGCGGCCGTGGGGATCGATCTCGCAGTCGAACACCTGCACGATCCCGGGGTGCGCGATCGCCGACGTGGCGCGCGCCTCGAGGAAGAAACGTTCCAGCAAGTCCGGGCGCCCCACCGGCTCGCTGGCCAGGAGCTTGACGGCCGCCTTGCGTTTCAGGTGCCGGTGTTCTGCGAGGTACACCTCGTCCATCGCGCCCGTCCCGAGCTGCCGCAGGACCTGGTAGCTGCTGACGGACTGCCCGACGAAGGACGGATCCTGGCCTGTCCCGGGAAAACCGAAAGTGTCTTGGATCGCGCCCGACCTGTCGCAGAATAGAGCGACCATGCGGCGAGGACCGAACCCTTTCGAGAAACGGCAGAAAGAGCTGGCTCGTAAAGAAAAGCAGCGCAAGAAAGCCGAGCGCCGCGATCTGCGCGAGCAACAGCGATCGCAGCGGGGCTCGATGGAACCGGAGGAGGACCCTGACATCGCCGGCATCGTCCCGGGCCCGCAGCCGCCCCCCACGGAGGAGTAAGCGAACGGCATCAGGGCGCCGTAAATCGAGATCACGCCCGGGCGCGCGCCGCCCCGCGGAGGCGCTCATGAGATCCGCCCCCTCGTCGATCGGCCGCACGCCGCGCGCGTGAGGCGGCCGGTCCGGGGGCGGGCGCGCGGACCGAGACGTTGGCCGGCAACGCACGTTGCATCTGCCGCCCGCCGCCTGGCCGGCCGCTCGAGTCTGGAGTTCAGGCCTCGGACTTCAGGGCCGCCGCCCCCAACCCGAGGCCCCCGCGCCGGTCAGATGCAGACCGCGTCCACGCACGAGCCGCCGCCGCTGCCGCAGTCGGACTGCACCGTGCACTGCGGGGAGGCTTCCCCGGGCGTCTCGCAGAAACCGCCGGGGCCGCACACCGTGGCGGTCGTGCACGTGCAGCAATCGGCGTTGCTGCGGCAGCTGCTGCGGCAAAAACCGTCGACGCAGGTCTTGTCGCTGCCGCAATCGGCGTTGCTGCGGCAGCTGGCGCGCGGCCGGTCGTCGGGCTGGCACAGCCCCGCCGAGCACTTGTCGTGCGCCGGGCAGTCCGCGTCCGCGGAGCACGCCCCGTGGCAGAACCCGTTGATGCAGGTGTGGTTGGCCTCGCAGTCGGTGTCGAACACGCAGGCGCCGCCGCCGTTCACCGACGGCTGGCAGTAACCGCCGCTGCAGACGGCGCCGGTGCCGCAATCCGCCGACGACGTGCATGCCGGCTGGCAGGCGCCGTTCAGGCAGCGGGCGCCGGTGCCGCATTCGCTGCTGAATCGGCAGAGCGGCCCGTCGGGGGGCAGCGGCTGGCAGAGGCCCGAGACGCAGCAGGCGCCGGCGCCGCAGTCGCTGGTGGCCTCGCAGGCGGCGCCGGTGGTCCCGCCCGACCCGCTCATCGCCCCCGTGCCGCCGGTGCCGCCGACGACACCGCCGGTCCCGGTGGCCCCACCGGGGCTGCCGACGCTGCCGCCGGCCCCGACGATGCCGCCGGCGCCGCCCGTCACACGCGTGCCGCCGGTCCCGATGACGCCGCCGGCGCCGCCCATCACGCCGCCCGTCGCGCGCGCGCCGCCCATGCCGATCGCGCCGCCCGATCCGATGGTTCCACCGGTGGCGACATGCCCGCCCGCGCCGCCGGTCCCCAGGTGCCCGCCGGTCGCGCTGCCGCTTGCGCCGGCGCGTCCCCACCCGCCGCCGCTGGCGTGGCCGCCCGCGCCCGACTCGTGCCCGGCCGTGACGCAGGTCGCGCTCCAGTCGTCGCAGGTGTAACCGGTCGGACAATCCGCGTCGCAGGCGCAGACGTAAACGTTGTCGTCGTAATCCCTGTGGTGTCCCACGTAACAACCGGCGGTGGTCAACGCGCCGATCGGGATCACGGACAGCAGGGCCAGCAGGCGGACGCGCTTCATTTGCATGCTCCTTTGCGGAGCCCGTGCGTATCGCAAGCTGCGGGCCAGCCTCGCGCGCGGCGCGCCATCGAACCGGCCGCTCGAGAACCGCAAAATCTCCGGCGGATCGACGGACGAGCTGTCGCCGGTCGAGGTGAGCCGCGGCACGCTCGAGGTCGTTCCGTGCCGGCCATTCACACCGTCGGCTGTGCCGCCGAGTCCCGCTGCCGAGGGTCGGGCGCGAAGCAGAACCGCAGGAAGGCCGTGATAACCTCGTCCGAATGCGCGCCAGGCAATTCGCGCTCGCAGCCGCGGGGTTCGTGCTCGGTTGTTCCAGCGGCGGCGGCGGGTCGACAGGCGGTGCGGGCGGCCAGTCGGGCGGAATCGGCGGCAGCGGCAGCGGCGGAACGGCCGGCCTCGCGATCGGCGGCCGGGGCGGAATCGGCGGCGTGACCGGCGGCAGCGACGCGACGGGCGGATCGTCCGCCTCGGGTGGGTCAGCCGGCCAGCGCGCCGCCGGCGGCGCCGGCGGTCAGGCGGGAAATGGCGCGGCGGGGCGCGGAGGCAACTCGGGGGGGGGCCGCGCCGGCACGAGCAGCGGCGGTCAGGCCGGCGCGGCCGCGGGCGCCGGCGGTGCGGCCGGTCCGCCCGCCGGATGGACGCTGATTTGGTCCGACGAGTTCAACGGTCCGGACAACTCGGCCGTCGACGCCGGCAAATGGGTTCACGACGTCGGCGGCAATGGCTGGGGCAACCAGGAGCTCGAGTACTACACCGACGGAACGCAGAACGCGGTGGTGATCGGCGGCAACCTGGTCATCACGGCCACCACCGCCGGCGCCGCGTCGCACACGTGCTCGTATCCGTCCAACGGCGCCTGCAAGTACACCAGCGCGCGCCTGCTGACCAAGGGCAAGTTCTCGCAGAAGTACGGCCGCTTCGAGGCGCGCATCCAGATTCCGGAAGGGCAGGGGATCTGGCCGGCGTTCTGGATGATGGGCGCGAACATCGACACGGTGAGCTGGCCGAGATGCGGCGAGATCGACGTCATGGAGAACATCGGCAGCGAACCGGCGATCGACCACGGCAGCATGCACATGCCGGCCGCCGGCAGCACCGCCGACAGCGAGCTGACCGGCATGTACGCGTTGCCCGGTGGCGCGAAGCTGGGCGACGCCTTCCACACCTACGCCGTCGAGTGGAGCGCCAGCGCGGTCAAGTTCTACGTCGACGACAACCTGTACGAGACGCAGACGCCGCAGTCGGCCACGAACCGCACCTGGGAGTTCGACCAGCCGTTCTTCATCCTGCTGAACGTTGCCGTCGGAGGACAATGGCCGGGCGCACCCGACTCGAGCACGAGCTTTCCGCAGACGATGAGGATCGATTACGTGCGGGTTTATACGGCGTCGCCCTGACGCCGGGCCGCCCCTGTCTGGGGGTCAGGTTCATCATTAGATTCGTGGTGTACGCCGCCGGGAGGTGATGCATGACGACACGAATCTTCAGCGCATTGATCGGGATCTGGCTGTTCGTCTCCGCCTTCATGTGGCCGCACGCCCAAGGTGAAGGAACGTTGACGGTGATTTGCGCCGTGCTGACGTTCATTCTCGCGATCGCGTCCTTCTATACGATCGCCTCACGCTACGCGAACATGGTCGTGGCCGCGGCCCTGTTCGTCGGGTCGATCGCGCTGCCGTCGCTGTCGCGGGCCACGGTCTGGAACAACGTCATCGTGGCGGTCGCCATCCTGGCCGCTTCGTTGATCGACCGCGGTCCGGAAGGCGTGCGGCGCGAGCGCGAGCTGTTCGGGCGCGTGTGATTCAGGGTCCCTCCTCCACCCCGGCCCAGCCGCTCGCGCGCAGGTAATCCCGAAGCTCGGGGTTGTCGCGCTCGAGCGGCGGGAGCCAGGGACCCAGCCGCTGGCGCCGCCACCAGGTGGGCGCGCTCAGCGGCGCCAGCCAGTATCGATAGAGGTCGACCCGGATGTGCCGCGGTGGGCGTCCGTGAAACGGATCGTCGCCCAGCAGTCCCAGCGTCGCGCGGTCGGCGCCGAGGAGGTTCCAGATCAGCCGCAGGGTCCAGTCGTAGTCGCGCGGGCTGCCCATGGCGGCGAACCAGAGGAGCCAGTCGAGACGATAGTGGTAGGGGCTCATCCAGCAGGGGCGCCGGGCCGGGTCGACCGGCTGACACTTGAACGCGTAGGCGCGCCAGACCGTCGCGTCGGTGACCACCTCGTCCTCGGTCCCTTCGAACACCAGCTGGTTGCGCTGGCGTCCGACGCTGCCGAACGCGCCGTAGCTGTTCACCAGCGGCAGTCGCGTGAACGACGTGTTCATGATTTGCTGGCCGGACAGCAGGTTCAACATCGGCGGGACGCTGAGCAGCACGATGAGCGCGCCCACCGCCAGCGTGGTGAGCCCCTGCGCGCGCGACGGCCGGGCGGCCTGGGCGGCCGTCTCGGCGCGCCGCACGATCGCCCCTGGCAGCAGCCGCCGCCACACGCCGTCGTCGAAGCAGGCGCAGATCGGCACCAGCGTCAGCCAGTTGAGGAACGACAGGTTGCCGCTGAGGATCAGGATGACCTGCAGCGCCAGCATCGCCGCTCCGGCCCAGACGCGCATGCGCCGCGTGCCGAACACGAAGAACGGCGCCACCAGCTCGACGAGGTGGTTGAAGAGTACGCCCGCCGCGTGTACCGCGTGTGGCAGCGCGTGAAAAAACGGCGTGAGCGGGTTCGGGATGGGCTGCGTTTCGAAGTGGTAGTCGAGGCAGGTCAGGTCGCGCCAGCACGGATCGCCGCGAAGCTTGATCAACCCGGCGCCCCACATGATCCGCACCGCCAGCCAGCGCAGGAGCCAGATGATCGCGATGGGCGGCGGTCGGCGCGGGAACGGCCGGCCGTCGAGCAGCGGGACCAGGAAGATGCACAGGAACCCGGTCTCGACCAGCTGGATCTCCCAGCCGAAGCCATAAAAGGCCTGGCCGACGTTGACGATCGAGATCTGCAGCGCGCACAACAGCGCCAGCACGATGGCGTTGGCGTAGCCGGCCAGGACCGCCAGCCCCAGGGCCACGCCGACCCAGCCGGCGGCGGCGATCCCGCCGTCGCTGGCGTTCCACCAGAAGAGCGACGGGGCCGTCCAGAACCCAGCCGCGCGCGACCCGGCCTCGCCGGCGATCTGGGCCAGATAGCTGTCGATCGGCAGCAGCCCGCGGGGCCCCAGCAGGGCTGGACCTTGCAGCGCCAAGGTCAGGAACGCCATCGTATAGACCAGGCCCAAGAGCCGCAGCAGCGCGGCCCGGGTCAACCAATTTCCCCGCGGGCTCGCGTCGTTGCGCGCGCAGCGCTCCGCCGCGCGCAGCAGCGGTGCCAGCCGATCGGCCGGCAACCCAGAGACGGCTCGAGCCACGATTCGAGTGTAAGCCCGCAGAGCGGCGCGATGGCCCCGCTGCTTTTGGTGTTATCGTTTGGCCATGATCGACCACGTCACCGTGCGGGTGCAGGATTTCTCGCGGGCGCTGGAGTTCTACCGGGCGGCCCTGGCGCCGCTACGCTACCAGGTCCTGATGCAGTTCCCGGGCGCGGCCGGGCTTGGCGCGGACGGAAAGCCCGACCTGTGGGTGATGCAAACCGATCAACCCGTCATTCCGGCGCACCTGGCGCTGTCGGGTGACCGCCCCATGGTCGACGCGTTCTACGAGGCGGCGCTGGCGGCCGGCGGCGACGACAACGGCCCGGCCGGGTTGCGTCCCGACTATCACCCGCACTATTACGCCGCGTTCGTTCGCGATCACGAAGGCAACAACATCGAGGTCGTTTGCCACGCCGACCCCGACGCGAAGCCGGCACGCCCGGCCCCCGCCAGGAAGTCCGCCCAGGCGCGCAAGGCCACCGCGCGCAAGCCCGCCAAGTCCAAGTCCAAGGCCAACGCCAAGGCCACCGCCCGGACCAAGCTCGCCGCCCGGACCAAGCGCACCGCCAAGACCAAGGCCGTCGCCAACAACAAGATCAAAAAGTCGGCCGCGCCGGCGCCGCGCGGGCGGCGCGGCAGCAAGACGACGACAACGCCGCGCCGCTGACCGCGAACTACTGAAGCGCGCGCACCGCCGCCAGCTCTTGGTCGAAGTAGCTGGGCAGCGCGCCCCACGGATTGGGCTGCACGCCGTCGGTCGCGAACACCCATCCGGCGCCATAGCCCACCGCCATCGACAGCGCATGGCTGGCGTCGCCCGCAGGCACGGAGTTGATGAAGTGGCAAAACCGGTCGGCCGAGCCCGCCGGCATCCAGCTGGGCACGGTGTAGCTCTGATAGGTCGCCCAGTCCTCGGCGAACTCGACCATCAGATCGGAGAACGTGATGTACGTCGGGCAAAAGCGCGTCCCGATCGCGACGTAGACCTGGGTTCCGCGCGAACGCGCCAGCGTGGTCAGCCGCTGGTATTCGGGCTGAAGCGTGTCGCAGTCCGCCGCCATCGGCCCCTCCGCGAAGTAGATTCCCGACGGCTGATAGAGATCGTAGTAGCCGTTCACGTCGGCGTTGATGTCGCTCTCGGCGCGTTGTCCGTAATCCGTGGCGACGTAGCCCAGCACCAGGATCCCCGCCGCCCGCGCCTGCGCGATTCCCGTCACGTACGCGGGATCGGTCGCCGTTCCCGGGCCGTTGCTGGGGTTGAAGATGATCATTCCCACCACGTCGGACGCCGAGAGGACGCGCTGCCAATCGGCGCCCGGCGCGAAATAGGCGGGCACCACCAGATGAATGGTGCCGCGACGGACGGTGCCCCCGTCGATGCGGATGTTGGGCTCGCCGCCGTTCGAACCGCCACCGCCGCCGAACATGCCGCCGGTGCCGGCGTTGTGCGGTCCGTCGCCGCTGTTGACGTTGCACGCCGCCAGCGCGACGCAGAGGCACGCGGCCCATCCCAGATCCCCGTTCACCAATCGACGCAAGCTCTTCTCCTGAGCCTTCTCTCGTAAGCATCGTCGCGCTCGCCGTCCAGCAGCCGTCAGGCGCAACCAGCGCAACTCGATCGCGCGCCCGCCGAAAACACGGGGCTCGCATGACGCCGCCGCCGTCGATCCCCCTCACCACGTCCACGCCCGCCGCCGCCACGCGCGGGGGCACGCGCATCGTCGATCGCTACGAGATCCAGGCGGTCATCGGGCGCGGCGCCGGAGGCGCCGTGTACCGCGCCGTCGACATCCGGCTGGGGCGCACCGTCGCGCTCAAGACGGCCAGCGGTTCGGGCGACGGCGCTCGGCTGACCGATCGCGTTCGGCAGCGATTCCTGCGTGAGGCGATGGCTCTGTCGAAGGTCGATCAGCGGAACGTCGTCCAGGTGTTGGACTACGGCTTTGCCGACGACGGCGCGCCGTTTCTGGTGATGGAGCATTTGCGCGGGCGCGATCTCGGCGCCGTGCTGGCGCGGACCAAAGGGCCGCTGCCCGTGCCTCAAGTGGCGGACATCGGTCTCGGCGTTTGCGCGGCGCTCCGCGCCTGCCATCGGCTGGGGATCATCCACCGCGATCTCAAGCCGGCCAACGTGTTCCTGGTCGACACCGACACCGGCGTCGAGATCAAGGTGCTGGACTTCGGCGTGTCGAACGCGGCTGCGGCGGACGACCGCACGCGCCAGGCGCAGGTGATGCCCGCCTCGCATCACCTGGCGCCAGAGCAGATCGACGGCAAGGCCGGACCGGCCAGCGATCAGTACGCGTTGGGCGTGCTGCTGCACTTCTGCCTGACGCGGCGGTTTCCCGACCCGCTGAACGGCGGCCGCAGGGGCCCGCGCAGCCTGCAGTTGCCGTCGCCGCTGGACGCCGTCCTCGGTCGCGCGACGCGGCTGGCCCCGGCAGAACGGTTCCCGTCCGTGTACGCGCTGGGCCGCGAGCTGCTGGACTTTGCCAGCCCGCAGGGTCAGGCGCAGTGGCGCGACTATTATCACCCGGCGCTCGGCCACCGGCCGTCGTGGACGCCGTCGTCGCCAACCCTGCGGGACGCCGAACGGGGGACGCTGCCCGACGGCGCAGGGCCGGTGACGTCGACGAAAGTCTCGCGGCGCGCGGCCCGCGCCGTCGCGCCGGGAGCGGACGGCCGGGGGCGCGCGAGCAAGGCCTGGCCGCTCTGCGCCGCCACCGTCGGGTGCGTGGCCCTGGCCGCCAGCGGCCTGGCCAACAGCCGGCGCCGGCCGGCCAAGCCCGTGCCGCACATCAGCGCGCGCCGCGAGATCGCGCCGCCGGCCCCGCACCGACCGGCAGAGCGTGGCGCATTGCCGCGCCTGCGCGAGCGCGCGCCGTCGGCGCGGCCAGCGACGCTGGCCGCGGCAATGATGGCACCGGTCTCCCCGCCGGAACGCGCGGAGCCGCCACCGCCGCAGGGACGGCGGCGAATGAACGCGCCGCCCACGCCGCCGGCGGCCGTCCTTCCGGACATCGAGGCCGCGGCGATCGTAATTTCGGCGCCGGCCACTTCCGTGCCCGAACGCGGAGACCCGCCGCGTCCGCCTTCCACACGCGAACGCACGGCTTCCGTGCCCGAACGTGGGGACGCTTTGCGTGCCGCTTCCACGCCCGAACGCGGGGCTTCCGTGCCCGAACGTGAGGACGCTTTGCGTGCGGCGTCCACACGCGAACGCACGGCTTCCGTGTCCGAACGGGGGGACGCTTTGCGTGCCGCTTCCACGCTCGAACGCGCGGAATCGGCGCCGGGGCCGCGGCGGCGAGTGAACGCGCCGGCCCCGGCGGCGGCCGCGCTTCCGAACATCGACGGCGCGGGGATCGGGATCCCCGCCGAATGACCAAGGAGGTTCGATGACCTGTCTCACCGCGCTCACATTGGCCCTGCTGACGATCGACGCCGTCCGCGCCGGCCCTGTCCGGCCGTCCGGCAACCCGGACCGCCTGATCGCGCGCGCTCTTCAGTTGCGGCGCGCGGGGCGGCCGGCCGACGCGCTTCAGCTGTTCCGGAAGGCGCACGAGCAGGCGCCGTCGCCGCGCACGCTGGGCCACATGGGCCTAGTCGAAACGTCACTTCAACTCTGGTCGGACGCGGACGCCCACCTGGCCGCGGCGCTCGCCACGCCGGACAATCGCTGGGTCCGACAGAATCGGACGTTTCTAGCGGAAGCGCGGGCCCGGACGGAGATGCACGTCGGCCTTCTGACGGTCGTCGGGCCGCCCGGCGCGCGGCTCAAGGTGGCCGGCAAGGAGGTGGGGCGACTGCCGCTGGCCGCGCCGCTGCGGTTGGCCGAGGGCGACGTCCGCGTCACGGCCTCCGCCGAGGGGCGCAAGCCGTTCTCGGTCCAGGTGGACATCGAGGGCGGTACGCGCGCCGCGATCACTGTCGTACTCGAACCGCTCGATCTGGAGCGGCCGGCGGCCGGGTGGGTGCCACCGCTCGCCCGGCCGGACAGGCCCGGGCGCCTGGGGCGCCGCACGTGGATTGGCGCCGCGCTCGCCGG
Source organism: Myxococcota bacterium (assembly GCA_025934105.1). Lineage (GTDB taxonomy): Bacteria > Myxococcota_A > Polyangia > Fen-1088 > Fen-1088 > JADGRB01. The sequence goes on from JAICYS010000022.1 coordinate 23,308, forward strand.
CGCGGGGCTGGGCGCCCTGGCATTGGGCATCACCTGGCTCGCGATGGACGGCCGCTGCGAAACCACGCTCGGCCTCCTGGGCCGCTGCCTCTCGGCGTACGACACGGCGGGACTGGGCTGGGCCGCGAGCGCCGGCGGGGCCGCGTTGCTGGTGGCCGGCGGCCTCGTCCTTTACGCGGGCTCCGGGGGGCGGGGGTCGGTCGGCATCGCCACCGCCGGCCGGTCCGTCCGGTTGCAAGCCCGGTTCTGAGCGGCGGAGGCGCGAGGGCCTGGTCGTGGAAGTCGCGATCGAGCCAGCAGTTGGCGGCGGGGCCGGAAATTCGGATTATAAGTCCGACGCGGTCATGACCCCGGACGTCAACGCAGCGCAGCGACGGCGGATCGACCGCTATGAGCTCCTCGAGCTGATTGGCGAAGGGGGCATGGGGGCGGTCTATCGGGCGCTGGACACCCGGCTCGGGCGGACGGTCGCCTTGAAGACCGTGCTGACCACGCGCGGGACGGAGGCCTTCAACCAGGAACTGCGCGCGCGCTTCATGCGCGAAGCGCTGGCCGCCTCGAAGGTCGAACACCGCAACGTCGTGCAGGTGATCGACTTCGGGGTGGCCGAGGACGGCACGCCGTACCTGGTGATGGAGTACCTGCGCGGCTCGGACCTGGCGGCCCTGCTGAACGACAGTCCGGGCACGCTGCCGATCACGCAGGTCGCGGACATCATGCTGCCGGTCTGCGCCGCCCTGCGCGCCTGTCACCAGGCCGGCATCGTTCACCGCGACCTCAAGCCCAGCAACATCTTCCTGGCCGAGACCGATACCGGCCCGGCGGTGAAGGTGCTGGACTTCGGCGTATCCAAAGCGCCGATGGCCGGCGACCTCACGCAAGAGGGGCAGATCCTCGGAACCCCGCAATATCTGTCGCCCGAGCAGGTCAACGGGAAGGTCGGTCCCGAGAGCGACCAGTACGCGCTGGGCGTGCTGCTTTACATCTGCCTCACCAAGCGGTTGCCGTTCGAAGAGCACCAGAACTTGAGCCTGCTGCGCGCGATCGACCTGGGACGGTTCCCCAGCCCGCGCGCGTACCGGCCCGATCTGCCCGAGGCGCTGGAGGCGGTGGTCCTGCGCGCGATGCACCTCGACCCGAAGCAGCGGTTCGAATCGGTCCACGCGTTGGGCCAGGCGCTCTGGCACTTCGCCAGCCCGCGCGGCCAGCTCGAGTGGCAGAACTACTATTTCCACGCGGCACCGCCTGTGAACCCGCAGCAGGCGACGGTTCCGGCCGTCCCGCCGCGCACGCTGGAGCGGACGGCCGTCTTTCCCACGCCGCCCGGCACGCCGGGGATGACGACGCCGCTGTCACAGCCGCAAATGATGGTGTCCACGCGGCTGGCCAAGGCGACGCCCCCGCGCGTCGAGCCGCGCGATTCGCCGCCGGACGGGCTGTCCCAGCTTCAGGCGAGCGGGGCCAGCCGCACGCGCACGGCGCTGTTCTGGGCCGTCATCGGGGCGGGGGCGGCGGCGCTGGTGCTGGTCGGGATCTTGTGGCGGGCCCGTCAGGAGCCGGCTCGAGTCCAGCCCCGTCCGTCCCTCGAAAAGCCCGAGGTCCTGCCCGCGGTCCCGCCGCCGCCGGTGCCCGCGCCGGCGATCCCGTCGCCGCCGCGCGACCTGGTACCCGTGCGACCGGCCGAAGCCGTCGCGCCGAAGCCGCCCGCGCGGCCGGCTCCGACGGCGGCAAAGAAGAAGAAAAAGAGACCGGCCAGCGAGCACGCGGAGGGGATGCGCCTCGACCGCAACGGGATCCCGATCCCGAACAATTGAGAGCCTGGTGTAGATTGCGGCGGCGGTGGGAAAACAGATGACGCGCTTGGATCTTCGGCGGTGGGTGGCGGTGATCCTGGCCCTGTGTGTGTTGCGGGCGGCGCCGGTTCAGGCCGAGGGCGCCGCCGCCGAGGTGCTGATTCAGCAGGGTCTGAGGCTGCGGCGCGAAGGCAAGCCGGAAGAGGCGCTCCAAAAATTCCGCCAGGCCCATGAGCTGGCGCCCTCGCCGCGCACGTACGGCCAGATGGGACTCGTCGAGGCGACGTTGGGGCGGTGGACGGACAGCGAGACACACCTGGCCGTCGCTTTGGCCAATCCGGACGACGGGTGGGTGCGCAAGAACCGCGCCTTCCTCGACCAGGCCCTGGGGGTGTGCCGCGAGCACGTCGGCGACCTGGTGATCACCGGGCCTGCCGGCGCCGAGGTCCTGGTCGGCGGATCGCCCGCGGGGACACTGCCTGCCGTTCCGGCGCTGCGCGTGGCGGAAGGACCTGTCGAGGTCACCGCGACGGCGCCGGGATACGAACCGTTCAAGCAGACGGTTTCAATTCGCGCGAAGAACCGAACGGCGCTGAAGATCGCGATGACGCCGGTGCCCGCACCGGTGGCCGAGCCGACGACGAAGGCGCCCTTGCCCGCGGCGCTGCCACCGCCGCCCGACACCACTCCGTCGAGGCCCTACGCGGAGGCGCCGGTCGAGCAGAGCCACTGGCGGGGGTGGACGGCGGCCGGACTCGCGGTGCTCGGCGCCGGAGGTCTCGGCCTCGGGATCACGTGGATCGTCATCGATGGACGGTGCACCGGAAACGAGATCCAAATTGGCCTGACGGGCTCGGTCAAGTGCAGCACCGGTCACGGGTACGATACGAAGGTGGCGGGCTACATCGCGACCGGATTGGGTGCGGCCGCCTTGATCGCCGGCGGCATCGTCCTCCTCACCGGGCCATCGAAGAACGACACGACTGTCGCTCTCGTCGCGTCGCCGTTCAGCCTCGGGTTGGCCGGCCGCTTCTGACATAAAAAAACCGCGGCCCACCTGCTGGTGAGCCGCGGTCGTGGGGGGGGCGCGCCGTCTCGCGGCGGGCGCTCGCAAGGTTCAGGCCTTCGCCTTTTCGCCGCCTTTCTCGCCGGCCGCGTTGATCGACACCTTGCGCGGCTGCACCTCCGGCTTCTTCGGCACGCTCAACGTGAGGACGCCGCTCTTCAGGTCGGCGTGGACGTTGTCTGCGTCGATGCCCTCGGGCAGCGTGAATGCGCGGGTGAACGAACCGTAAGCACGCTCGCTCGCGTAAAACGTATCTCCCTGCTCGTGGTGCTCCTGTTCGCGGCGGCCCGAGATGGTCAACCGGTTGCCGGTCAGCGAAATGTCGAGGTCCGAATCCCTCACGCCGGGCAGGTCGGCCCGGAAGAGGTAGGCATCCTTGGTCTCGGCGACTTCGAAGGTCGGCGCGAACGCCCGGTCGGCGCCCGCGAACACGGAATCGAAATCGCGGTAGGTGTCCCAGCGCAACATGTCGCGCATGAGGCGGAACGGATCCCACGTTCCCGTCGTGGTGTTGGCGGGCTCCTGACTCTGGTTTCTCCTGATGAGGTTTGCCATCGCTCTCAGTCCTCCTTGCACCGTCGGAATAAACACCTCGTTCCGACCGACAAGCGAAGCGAGGCGAACTACGGCGCGTGCCCCAGCGCGCGCAGCTCGGCCTCGAGGCGGGCCACCTCGGCCAGCACCAGGTCGGGGGCCGGGCCGCCCGGCAACGTTCGTGCGGCGACCGCACGGTGAGGATCCAGCGCCTGCATCACCTCGGGAGTCAGCGCGGGGTCGACCGTGTGCAACTCCTCCGGGCCGAGCTCGCGCAACGTCACCCCGCGCTCCTCGGCGCGGCGGACCAGGCGCCCGATCAGTTCATGCGCGCTGCGAAATGGCATCCCGCGCCGCACCAGCTCCTCCGCCAGGTCGGTCGCGCCCAGCGCCGGATCGTCCGCCGCCGATGCCATGCGCGTCACGTCGAACTCGAGCCCCGCGATCAGTCCCGGCAACACCGCCAGCGACAGTTGCGCCGTTTCGATGGCGTCGTAGAGCGGCTCCTGGGTCTCCTGGAGATCTTTGTTGTAGGCCAGCGTCAGCCCCTTGCTAATCGTCAGCAGCGCGACCAGGTCGCCGATGGCCCGACCGGTCTTGCCCCGCAACAGCTCGGCGATGTCCGGGTTCCGCTTTTGCGGCATCAGGGAGCTGCCCGAGCAGTAGCCTTCGCCCAGCCGCACGAACCCGAACTCGCTGGTGGACCAGAGCACCAGCTCCTCGCCGAGCCGCGACAGGTGGACCGCCATCAACGCGGCCGCGAAGGCGATCTCCGCCGCGAAGTCACGATCCGACACGGCGTCCAGGCTGTTGTGGGTGGGGCCCGCCGAGAAGCTCAACTCGGCCGCCGTGCGCGCTCGATCGATGGGCAGCCCGGTGCCGGCCAGCGCGCCGGAGCCGAGCGGCGACTCCGCCGCGCGCCGCTCGGCGTCTGCGAAGCGCCCGCGGTCGCGCCCCAGCATCTCGGCATACGCCATCAGATGATGGCCCAGCGTGACCACCTGCGCGCGCTGCAGATGCGTGTAACCGGGCAGCAGGGTCTCGGCGTGACGGCGCGCCTGCCGGCAAAGCTCGAGGCGGGCTCGGTCGATGCCGGCCACGATCTCGACGGCCGCGCGCCGGGCGTACAGCTTCAGATCGGTCGCCACCTGATCGTTGCGGCTGCGCGCCGTGTGCAACCGCCGCCCCGCCTCGCCGATCAGCTCGATGAGGCGCGTCTCCACGTTCATGTGGATGTCTTCCAGCGCCGGATCCAGGGCGCGCTCGCCGGAGGCGATCTCCTGCGCGACGCGCTCGAGACCGGCGACGATCGCCTCCGCGTCGGCGGCCGTGATGAGGCCGACCGCGGCCAGCATGCGGGCCTGGGCCTGGCTGCCGCGCACGTCGTCGCGCAGCAGCCGGCGATCGAAGTGCACCGACGCGTTCAGCGCGGCGGCCGCGGGGTCCATGGCGCCCGCGAACCGTGCTCCACGACCACCGCTGGGCGACTTGGCTGGCGACTTCCCTGACATGGCCATCTCATCTCACGGTGTTTCGTGCGCGGCAACTGGCGGAACGAATCTGCACACGCTAGCATCAAGGAAGGGTCCGCGACCGACTGGCCCCAAAAGGAGGAGAAGAACGCATGAGTAAACGCACCTTCACGAACGGTTTGCCGTCTCTTCGCCATCAGCGCCGGTTTGGATCTAAGGAGGCCGACCGGCCCTAACCCTCCTCAGGTTTCCTGTCTGCGGTAACAGCGTCCTGAGCCCGCGCGGACGCAAACCCGGATCTCGGCGTGGCTCACGCCGATCCACGAGCTGGGCGGTGCCTCGAGGCGCGCGCCCCTGACCAGTCCCTAGCGGAACCCACGAGCCGGCGGATCGTCCGCCGGCTCGTTTCTTTATCGGGGCCGCCGCCGCTCGAAAATTCGGCGACAGGCGCCGCCGGGCCGCCGCCGCTCGCAGGTTCGGCGACAGGCGCCGCCGGGCCGCCGCCGCTCGCAGGTTCGGCGACAGGCGTCGCCGCTCGCGCTCGCAGGTTCGGCGACAGGCGCCGCCGCTCGCAGGTCCGGCGACAGGCGCTGCCGGCCAGCCAGCGCCCTCCGCCCGCGCCGCGGCGCGGATCGTGGGCCGGCTCGCTCCCCGCCTCGGGGTGTCTACGACGCGCGCTTGACGCGCAGGCCGTTGAGTTCGTCCAGGAACTTGGCGGTGGTCTCGATGCTGTTCTCCAGCGACTCGATGACCAGGTTCAGCAGCGCCTCGTTCTCGGTCCGCAGCGCTTCGTAGTAGCGCTGGCGTTCGATGGAGTGGATCACGGCGGGCAGGTAGCCGTGCTTGATGAGGATGAAGTTCATCAGCAACCGCGCGACCTTGCCCGAGTTCTTGGTCCACGGGTAAGCGGACAACAGCCGGAAGTGAACCTTGGCCGAGCGCGTGATCGGGTGGAGCTCGGCGAACTCCTCCGACTCCATCCACTCGCCCAGCTTCCGCATCTTGTAGGTGATCTTCTCCGGCGCCGCGATCTCGTGATAGTAGAGCCGGTGAAGCGGGTTCTCCTTGCGGTACGGGTACCCCTTGGCCGCCTCTTCAGGCGTCAGGATCGCGTACAGCTTCCGGATCAATTCCAGATCGACGGCCGGCGGCTTCTTGGCGACGCTCGCCTCGCGCACGAAATCGACCGCGGTCTTCTGGTTGCGAACCTCTTCGTACATCGGGATCAGCGTGACGTCGCTGATGATGCGCTGGTCGATCGCCGCCTTCAGCTCGGAGTACGACAGCACGACGCCCTCCAGCGCGTTGTCGTGGAAAATCCACGACACGTCCAGCCGCTCCTGATAGTCCTTCAGGATCTTCGGCGGGAAGCTGGCGGTCTTGGCCCGCAGCGCCTCCATCTTGGTGTCGATCTCGAAAAACTTCGCGTCCATCCCCGTCTCCTGCATGGCTCGTTCGGTCCTCCGCCGAGATACGAACCGGGGCACTATAGGGGCGAAGAACCCTTTCGTCAAGCGTACTTAGCCGCGATGGTCCAGTTGGGGACCGGGCGGCCGTTCGCCAGCCGGCGGCGCGTGACGCCGGCCTGGCGGCGGCTGTCGGCCGGCGGACGGCGCCGTATGTATTTGAAATTACGGGCAATACCCCGCCGCAAAACTTGACAGCTCGGCCCACCGGTCAAGAATGGGGCGACGATGACGCCGGCGCCGTCTGCCCGCGATGACGTATCGCGACAATCTCCGCATGCGCCGGTCCTATTAGATGAGGCAGTGACCTGGCTGGCCCCTCGTCCCGGCGGCCGCTATTGCGACGCCACGGTTGGCCTGGCGGGGCACGCGCGGGCGATCCTCGAGCGCTCGGGCCCGGATGGGCGGCTCATCGGCATCGACCGCGACCCCGATGCCCTGGCGCAAGCCCGGGTCGAGCTGGAACCCTTCGGCGAGCGCGTGACCCTGGTCCATGCCCGCTTCTCGCAAGCCCGCGACGTGCTGGAACGGCTGCAGATGATCCCGGTCGACGGCTTCCTGGTCGACCTGGGGGTTTCGTCGCCGCAGTTGGACCGGCCCGAGCGCGGGTTTTCGTTTCGCCACGACGGACCGCTGGACATGCGGATGGACCCGGCCAGCGGCGAGAGCGCCGCCGATCTCCTCCGGCGCGTCGACGAGACCGAGCTGGCCCGCATCATCCGCGACTTCGGGGAAGAGCGGCACGCCGCTCGCGTGGCGCGCGCGATCGCGGACGCGCGGCGGGCCGGTCCGATCGACACGACCGGCAAGCTGGCGGCCGTGGTGGCGCGCGCGCTGCCGCGCCACGAACCTGGCAAGAACCCGGCCACGCGCACGTTCCAGGCGCTGCGCATCGCCGTGAACGAGGAGCTGGAAGAGATCGACCGGTTCCTGTCGGTGGCCGCCGACTGCCTGCGCCCCGGCGGCCGCCTGTGCGTCATCGCCTTCCATTCGCTGGAGGACCGCATCGTCAAACGCCGGTTTCGGACGTTGGCGGGCCGCGATGGCGGCGGTCCGGCGGTGCTTCGCATCCTGACCAAGCACGTGGTCGTCCCCACCGACGCCGAGCGCCACCGGAACCCGCGCTCGCGCTCTGCGCGCCTGCGCGCGGCCGAACGCCTGTGACCGCGCCCATGATGGTGAGTCCCGACACCGGATCGCGGCGCGGCGTGGGCGTCTGGGCCTTCGTGCTGGTGCTGGTCACGGCGGGCGCGCTGGCGCACGTGGCGATCCGGCTGCGCGGCATCCAGGTGGCCTACGATATGGGCCGCGAGCGGCGGGCGAACACCGAGCTCGAAGAGCGCCGCCGCAGCCTCACCATCGAGATCGGCATGCTGAAGGACCCCGGGCGGGTGATCGGGGTGGCGCACGACCAGCTTCACATGGGCCCGCCCGCCCCCGCCGACGTGATCAAGCTGAAGCCGGGGGTGGTGCTGCCGTGATCGCCGCCGGCCGCTGGGCGCGGGTGCGGATCGCCCTGTGCGGGGCGATGTTCGTCGGCCTGTTCGTGGCGGTGGGCAAGCGCGCCTACACCTTGCAGGTCGGCGACGCCGACCGGTTGCGGGCCATGGCGGAAGAGCAGTACCTGCGCGAGATCGAGCTGCCGCCTCGGCGCGGGCGGATCCTGGACCGGAACGGCGCGGACCTGGCCTCGACCGCGGACGTCGACTCGATCTACTGCAACCCCCGGCAGCTCCCCGACCCCGAGGACGCGGCGCGCCGGCTCTCGCTGGTGTTGGGCCTGGACCGGGCGGACCTGGAGAAGAAGCTGTCGCAGCGACGGTTCTTTGCCTGGGTGAAACGCAAGGTCACCCCGGAGGAGGCGACCGCCGTGCGCGCCATGAAGCTGCCGGGCGTGGCGACGACGCGCGAGCCGCGCCGCTTCTACCCGAACCGCACGCTGGCGGCGACGGTCATGGGGCGCGCCGGCTCCGACGGGCGTGGCCTGGACGGCGTGGAGCTGGCGTTCGACAAGGCGCTGCGCGGGACCACGTCATCGGTGCAAGGCATCCGCGACGCGCTGGGCCGCGAGATCGCCGTCGACGGGATGGTCGACGCGCCCAGCACCGCCGGCAGCGACGTGGTCCTCACGCTGGACCGCTACCTGACCTTCATCACCGAGCGCGCGCTGGCGGCCGGCGCCGCCGAGCACCACGCCAAGGGCGCCATCTCGATCATGATGGACCCGCACACGGGCGAGGTGCTTGCGATGGCTTCGGTGCCGACGTTCAATCCCAACGACTCGACGGGCGAAGCGGAGGCCCGCAACCGGGCCATCACCGACACCTACGAGCCGGGGTCGACGATGAAGACCTTCACCATCGCGGCGGCGCTGGATGCCGGTGCGGTGCGGCCCGACTCGACGTTCGATTGCATGATGGGGCGGATGATGGTGGGGAAATACTCGATCCACGACACGCACCCGCACGGGGTGTTGACGGTGGCCGAGGTGTTGAAGTTCTCCAGCAACATCGGCGCGACCAAGATCGCGCGGCGGCTGGGGCGTGACGCGTTCGCCGAGGCTCTGGCGCGATTCGGGTTCGGGCGGCCGACCGGCATCGGGCTGCCCGGCGAGCGCAGCGGTGTGGTGCGCCCCGTCGACAAGTGGGGCGACATCGGGTTCGCCAACATCTCGTTTGGCCAGGGGATCGCGGTCACGCCGCTGCAGATGATCGCGGGCGTCAGCGCCATCGCGGGGGGCGGCATTTACCGCCAGCCGCGGATCGTCGCGCGCATCGTGGCGCCCGACGGGACTGTCGAAACGCCGCCGTTCGCGCCCGACCGCCGGGTGATCTCGGCGGCGGCGGCGCGCAGCATGCTGACGATCATGCGGGGCGTGACCGAGCCCGGAGGCACCGCCCGCGCCGCGGCCATCCCGGGGTACACGGTGGCGGGCAAGACCGGAACGGCCCAGAAGGTCGCCAACGGGCACTATGACTCCAGCAAGTGGGTCGCGTCCTTCGTCGGGGCGGTGCCGGCCGAGGAGCCGCGGGTGGCCATCATCGTCGTGCTGGACGAGCCACAGGGGCAGCTTCACCAGGGCGGGCAGGTGGCGGCCCCCATCTTCAAGGAGATCGCCGAGCAGACGCTGCGCTACCTGCACGTGCCGCCGTCGGTGCCGGTGGCGTCGACCGGCAAGGCGACTCACGACGAAGCGCCGCCCGCCAAGGCCGTCGCAACCGCCGACGAGGCCCCCGCCACCGACTTGCCGCTCGACGACGACGGGTTGGGCGAGGATCCCGCGCTGGCCGAGAAGTGGGACGAGGTCGCGGGCGCCGAGGGCGGACGGGGTGGGAACGCCCCCGACGCCGTCCAGGTGCCGGACTTCACCGGCATGAGCCTGGGCCAGGCCATCCACGCCGCGCACCGGAGCGGCGTCGAGCTGGCGTTCGACGACCCCCAAGGGCACGCGACCGGGGTAGCGTTGCGCCAGCGTCCCTCTCCTGGCCCGGCCCCGCGCGGGGTGGTCTGCCGGGTGGCGTTCGGAAGGCAGGCGAACTGATGCCGCCGGCGCTGGGCGCGTTGTTGCAGGGGTTCGACGGCGTCCGTCCGGCCCGCGATCGCGACGCTGCGTTCGCGGGGGTCGTGGTCAACGAGGTCCGCGACGATTCGCGCCAGGTCCGGCCCGGCGATCTGTTCGTGGCGGTCCCGGGCGCGGCGGCGGACGGGCGGCGGTTCGTCGCGGACGCGGTCGCGCGCGGTGCCGCCGCGCTGGTCACCGAAGGCGAGGCGCCCGCCGACTTCCCGGGGATCGCGGTGCTGGTCTCGAACGCCCGGCGGGCGCTGGGCCTGATCGCCGCCAACCGGTTCGGCGCGGCGCAGGCGCTGACGCTGACGGCCGTGACCGGCACCAACGGCAAGACCACCACCACCTATCTGCTGGAGGCGATGCTGCAGGCGGCCGGGCGGCCGGCCGGCGTGTTCGGAACCATCGCCTATCGCGCGCCCGGGCTGCCCGGGCGGGCCGCTCCGCTGACCACGCCCGGCGCGTTGATGCTGCACGAGCTGTTGAGCCAGATGCGCGCGGTCGGGACGACGGACGTCGTGCTAGAAGCGACTTCACACGCCCTGGAACAAGGGCGGCTGGACGGCTGTCGGTTTCGGGTTGCGGGGTTGACCAACCTGACCCAGGACCACCTGGACTATCACGGCACCATGGCAGAGTACGAAGCGGCGAAGGCGATCCTGTTCGAGCGGCTGCTGGATCCCGCGCGGGGCGTGGCCGTGACCTTCGCGGACGACGAGGCGGGCCGGCGCATGCAAGCCCGCGCGCGCGGCGCCGCGACGCTGTCGGTGGCCCGGCGTCCGGGCGCGGGCGCGCGCGGCGCCGACGTGGTCGTCGAGGAGGCGCAGCTCACGCCCGGCGGGACGCGCGCGACTTTTGCGACGCCCTCGGGCAGGCTGGACATCGCGTCGCCGCTGGTGGGCGGCTACAACCTGGACAACCTGGCCCTGTCGGTGGGGATGGCGATCGCGGCGGGCCTGGACGCGCGCGCCATCGCCGAGGGCGCGGGGCGGTTGCCGGGCGTTCCGGGGCGCCTGGAGCGGGTGGCCAACGGGCGCGGCGTCCTGTGCCTGGTCGACTACGCCCACACGCCCGACGCGCTGGAGCGCGCAATCGCGGCGGCCCGCCCGCTGGCCGGCGCCGGGCGCGTGCTCGTGGTGTTCGGGTGCGGCGGCGATCGCGATCGGGGCAAGCGGCCGTTGATGGGCGCAATTGCGGCGCGCGACGCCGATCTGGCGGTCGTCACGTCGGACAACCCGCGCACCGAAGATCCGGCGGCCATCGTGGCGCAGGTCGTGGCGGGCGTCCGGCAGGCCGGCGTTCCCGAGTTGCCGGCCGACGCGCTGGGATCGGCCGCCCGCGGCTTTCACGTCGAGGTCGACCGCCGGGCCGCCATCCGGCGGGCCGCAGCGGCGGCCCGGGCGGGCGACGTGCTGCTCATCGCCGGCAAGGGGCACGAGGACTACCAGATCGTCGGATCGACCCGGATTCACTTCGACGATCGCGAGGAGGCGGCGGCCGCGCTGGCGCTGCCGGCATGAGCGCCGCCAGGCGGCAGATCGCGTTCGCCGTCCGCGCCATGCGCGGCACGCTGCTGCAGGCGGGCGCGGTCGACGGTTCGTTCGCGGGCGCCGCGGCCGATAGTCGGGCCGTTCAGCCAGGCCAGCTCTTCTTCGCGCTGCCCGGCGAGCGCGTCGACGGCTTCGCGTTCGCCGCCCAGGCGGCGGCGGCGGGGGCAGCCGGGGTCGTGGTGGCCCGCGACCGCGGAATGCCCGCCGGGGTGCCGGCCGCCGCGATCATCGCCGTCGACGATCCCCGCCGCGCGCTGGGCGACCTGGCGCGCGCGGTGCGGGCCGAGTTTCGCGGCCTCGTGGTCGGAGTGACCGGCTCGAACGGCAAGACCACCACCAAGGAGCTCTGCGCGGCCGCCCTCTCGCCGCTGGGGCAGGTCTTGCGGACGCCCGGCAACTTCAACACCGACGTCGGGCTGCCGCTGACCATCCTCTCGGCGTCGGGGGCCGAGGCGGTCTGGGTGCTGGAGATGGCGATGCGCGCGCGCGGCGAGATCGCGCTGCTGGCCGCGCTGGCGCGTCCGGCCATCGGCATCATCACGAACGTCGCCGCCGCCCATCTGGAGACGCTGGGGTCGATCGAAGAGGTCGCGCGGGCCAAGGGCGAGCTGTTCGCGTCGCTGGGACCGGAGGGGATCGCGGTGCTGCCGATCGGCGATCCGCTGGTGGCGGCGCAGGCGGCGCCGGTGGCCCCTTCGCGGCGGATCACCTTCGGCGAGCGCGGCGCCGACGTGCAGGTGCTGGACTTCGTCCCGAACGGCGCGGCCGGGTCGGTGGTGCGGTTTTCGGTGCGCGGCACGCCGGTGGTGGCTCGCCTGCCGCTTGGCGGCGCTCACAACGCGCGCAACGCCGCGGCCGCGCTGGCCACGGCGTCGGCGGCGCGCGTGCCGGCCGTCGAGGCGGCGCGCGGGCTCGAGTCGGTGGCGCTGCCCCCGCATCGGTCCGCGGCTCGCGTCGCCGGGGGGCGGACCATCTTGGACGATTGCTACAACGCCAACCCCGGCTCGATGCGGGCGGCGCTGTCGGCCCTGGGCGCGGCCGCCGGTGGCGCGCGGCGGTTCGCGATCCTCGGCGACATGCTGGAGCTGGGCGCCGGCGCCGAGGCGGCCCACCGCGCGCTGGGCCACGCCGCCGGGCTGGAGCTGGCCGGGCTGGCCGCCGTCGGTCAGTTCGCGCAGGCGGTGGTCGACGAGGCGCGGGTGGCGGGGCTGGATCCCGGCCGCGCGCTGGCGGCCGCGACTGCCGAGGCGGCCGCCACGGCGCTGGCCGGCTGGACCGCGCCGGGCGATTGGATCCTGGTCAAGGCTTCGCGCGGGCTGCGGCTCGAGCGCGCGGTCGACGCGCTGGTGGCCAAATTCGAACCGGGCGGCGCCGCCCCCCAACCGGAGCGCAAGGTGTAAGCGATGCTGTTTCATCTGTTCCACGCATTGCGCGAGCGGATGCCGGGGGCGAACGTCTTCCGGTACGTCTCGACGCGCGTCGGCCTGGCCACGCTGACGTCGCTGATCATCACGTTCATGGTCGCGCCCTGGTTCATCCGGCGCGCGCGCGAGCGGCAGCTGGGCGAGGTCATCCGCGAGGACGGACCGGCCGGCCACGCCTCGAAGCGCGGGACGCCGACCATGGGCGGCGCGCTCATCATCATGGCGCTGACGGCGGCCACCATCCTTTGGTGCGACCTGCGCAGCGAGCTGGTCTGGCTGGCGCTGCTGGTCACCGTCGGATATGGGGCGATCGGGTTCCTGGACGACTACCTCAAGATCTCGCGCAAGAACAAGAAGGGGCTGCCCGGCCGACTGAAGCTGGCCGGGCAGCTGGTGATCGGCGCCGTGGCCATGGCCTGGCTGTACGCGGGCGACGGGCTGCCGCCCGAGGTCCGCCTCCGGCTGGCGCTGCCGCTGGTCAACTTCCACCGCCTTTCCTTCGCGTTGCCGTACGGCGCGTACGTGGCGTTCGCCGTCTTCGTGCTGATGGCCGAGTCGAACGCCGTCAACTTGACCGACGGTCTGGACGGCCTGGCCATCGGACCGGTCATCATCTGTTCCTTCACGTTCCTGCTGCTGTCCTACGCGGCCGGCACGACGCTGCGCGACTTCAACATCGCCAACTACCTGGGCATGCCGCACGTGCCGGGGGCCGGCGAGCTGGCGGTGTTCTGCGGCGCGATGGGGGGCGCCGGGATCGGCTTTCTCTGGTTCAACACCCACCCGGCGCAGGTCTTCATGGGGGACGTCGGCGCGCTGGCGCTGGGCGGCGCCATCGGCTTCGTCGGGCTGGCGACCAAGACCGAGCTGTCGCTGCCGCTCATCGGCGGCGTGTTCGTCGTCGAGGCGCTGTCCGACATCATCCAGGTCGGCTACTACAAGCGGACCAAGAAGCGCATCTTCTTGATGGCGCC
>JAICYS010000050.1 GCA_025934105.1 Myxococcota bacterium
CGCCGCCGGTGCCGGCTCCGGCGCCACCCCCGGAGCCCGGCGCTCCGGCCACCCCGGCCCCCGCCTGGCCGGCCGCGCCTGCCAGAGCGCCGCCACCGGTGCCGGTGCTGCCGCCGGTGCTGGTGCTGCCGCCGGTCGCTTTCGTGCCGCCGGTTCCGTGGGCGCCTGCCGCGCCGCCGGTGCCCATCCCAGGACTGTTGTCGCTTCCGCCACCGCAGGACGCGACGGCCAGGACCAAACCGCAAAGAATGAGTGGACGTGTGAACCGCAAGCGCGCCTCCGGGTGAATGGTGGTATCGGGTCTGGTCCCCACGTACGTCGTCCCCCCGACGCTGAATGGGGCCTTCGGGCCGTTCACCTCGACGGATTGCGCCAAAGACTGAAGCACAAAAGTCGCGGGCGCCCCCGCCAAAACCGGGTCGCGGGCGCGGCGCCCGGCGGGCGGCCATCCCGTGTCCGCACAATCAAGGGCCCGACGGACCCGAGAGCCCCCCCGCGACCCGGGCGGTGGGCTGTTTTCACGGTGGCGCGCGCGATGATGTCGGCCATTCTGGCCGGCGCGCGATTCAAAGCGGCGGCTGCGCCAGACAGGAGGTGGCGGAGGACGCGCTCAGACGAGCGCGCCACGCCCTTGTCGGGGAGCCTGCCGGGAACGCCGCCCGGCTCATGAGGGCCGGCGAACCGGCGGCCGTCCCCCACACCGCCCCACGGCGCGGGGTGCCCTGTCCGGCGCGTGCGCTCAGCCGGCGGCGCCCGCGAAGGGCGCTTTCATCGAGCGGCGCCGGCGAACCGCGGCAAGAGGACATGGTTCTCGAGGTGGACGTGGCGGAGCACGTCGGTCTCCAGGTGTTCGAGCTCGCGGAACAGCACCCGGTAGCTGTTGCAAGCCCAGTCCGGCACCGTGTAATCGTCGGACGCGGCGCGCATCCGGTTGACGAACCCACCGACCATCTCGTGTTCGTCTCGGGTGGTCTTGGAAAGCCGTCCCGCCGCGGCCGGCTGCGGCTCCCGGCGCTCGAGAGTCGGGAACAAGGTCGCCTCCTCGTCGTCGATGTGGGCTTCGAGCGTGTCAGCCAGTTCGGCGATCACCCGGTCCAGCTCGACGAGGCGCGGGTTGTGGCCGCCGTGGACGCGCGCCACCTTCGCGCCCAGCGTGCGCACGAACGGCAATGTCTTGCGCAACGGCGTGTGGTAGCGGACGACGATGTGCGCGATCAGCGCGGGGCTCGACAGCGTGCGTGCGTCCATCTCGTCGCCGCCGCGCTCCCGGACCGCCTGTTCGAGCGCCGCCGCCAGGGGACCGACGTCGAGACCGCGTTTGAGGCAGGCTCCAGCGAGGGTTTGGTTGCCGCCACAACAATAGTCGATTCGATGCCGCTGCAGGACGGCCGCGCACTCGGGATGGTCGAGGACCAGGTCGCCAACGGTTTGCTGTGGGTCGATCATGTCACTCCGAGCTGCAACAGTCGGACCAAGACTGATCGCGGTGAACCCCGCTCTCCCGGAGTCCCCGCGTTCCGTCATCAAACAGATTCAGCGATCGCGTCGGTGTCCCGATCGGGCGCGACTCGCGACCTGGCGGCGAGGTGCCGGCCCCGTCGCGGACGCCGCGCGCCCCCCATCACGAACCGGGCTCCCGTCACGGAGCTCTCGAACGACCCGGCTCGCGGCGCGCGCGCTGTTCGCTCCGGATCTGCGCCTGCACGTCGGCGCCCAGGAAGTCGCGGATGGCCGGAAACACGACGCGCTCTTCGAGCTCCAGATGCGGTTCGAATTCGACAGCCAACCGGGCGGCGGCGACGCGCAGCCGCTCGCGGTGCGCCGTGTGGCGCGGCGCCTGGCGGACGGAGCCCGACGCGGCCAGCAGCTCGTCGACCAGCGGCCGATGAACCTCGTGCTGCGCCTCCATCGTTCGAAGCGCCTCGTCGATGTCGGCGCGGAGCCCGCGCAGCCGCGGCACGACGCTGAGCTCCTCGTCTTCGATGTGGTGGGGCAGCGCCCGCTCGAAGTAGCGCTCGACGGCCGCGCACGCCTCCGCGATCTCCAGATCGGAGGCCGCGGCACCGGCGACCTTCGCGGCCAGCTCTACGAATTTGCGGATGCGTCCGTGACACTCCAGCAGGTGGGCGACCAGGTCGGCCGGCTCCGGTGCGCGACGTCCGATGGCGATCATCGCTTGTCTTTGGATGCAGGTGGCGTGCCCATCGCGCGCAGCATACGCCCCACCGCGTTCCGGCCGATCGCCGGAACGCGCGGCCCTGGGGCTGGGCCGCGTGGCTGCGCGCGCCTACCAGCCAAGCTGCGCGCGCCCGTCGGCGGAGATTCGGTCGGGCGTCCAGCGCGGCTCGAAGGTCACCCGCACCTCGACGCGCTCGACGCCCGGCTCGAGGCCCAGCCGGCGCTCGACCGCGCCCTGCATGACCGCGCCGGCAGGACAGGCCGGCGTGGTGAACGTCATCAGGACGTCCACGACCCGCGTCTGCGGATCGTAGCGCACGTCGTAAATCAGCCCGAGGTCGATCAAGTTGAGGCCGGTCTCCGGGTCCAGCACGTCGCGGAGCGCGTCGCGGGCCGACTCCTCGGTGAGTGTCTCGATCATGGCTTGCTCGCCCAGACGACGACCAGGTTGCGGACCACCAGCGCCGCCGATCCGGCGAAGGCCGTCGCGCCCAACGACCTCAAGGCAGCCGAATCGACGACGACGCCGAGCGCCAGCGCGCCGATCCCGGCGTGCATGAGCGCGTATTGCACCCGCTTCCATCGCTCGCCCAGAAGCTCACCCGCCGGCGGAACGCGCTTGAGCCCGACGTAGGCCGAAAAGCGGTGCAGCCACACCAAGAACGGCACGATCTTGTAGAGCTGTCCGACGACGATTGAGCCGATGAACCCCACCAGCGCGAAGAGGCTGTAGACCAGGTGCAGCCGGTCCGTCCACGGCTGGCCCAAGGGGGCCAGCGCCAGCGCGGCGCCCAGGGCGGCCGCCAGGCCGAGGTAGACCAGCGAGCTGGCGGTGTGGCGCCAGGCGACGTCGGCGCGCCGTTGCGTGCGCCGGCGGTAGATGGCGCTCACCTGCAGGGCAAATGCCCCGACCCCGACCAGCGCGGCGCCCACCCCGAGCGCCAGCAGCCAGGCGATGGATCCGAACGCGAGCGACACCACCAGCGCCACGACGGCGGCGTTCGTGGCCGCGAAGGCGACGCGACCGGCGCGCTCCGGCGCCCCGTGGCTGAGCAGGAACATCTCCATCAGCCGATAGGCGACGCCCATGATGAGGAGGCCAAAGAACCCGAACGCCGCGGCGTGCGCGTGCGCGCGCAAGAGCGCGAGGTGAAACAGCGGCAAAAACGGCCGATCCAGGTTGATGGCGAGGAGCGCGCCCAGGGTGACGGCGACCAGCAACCAGCCGAGCGCCGCCATCACGTAGTAGCCCGTGAGCGAGCGTTGCCCCGAGCGCAGCAGGGTCGCATAGAGGTTCAACACGTAGAGCCAGATCGCCCCCGCCGCCCCGACCGCCCCCACGGCAAGCAGCCAATCCGCCGACAACGTCCACATGCGGATGATGAACAGCGGAGCGGTGACGGCGTAGAGGCCGAAGGCGCTCCAGGCGAGCCGCTCCGAACGCACCGGCACCTCGAACACCACCGGCACCAGCTGGTGCAGCGCCCCGATCGCGATGGGCATCAGCCAGCCGAGCACGCACAGGTGCACCAGGCCCAGGAGCAAGGGCTGAAAGAAGAAGCCCTGCACCGCCGTCGCGCGAACCAGCAGCGCGGCTGAAAACGCCACCAGCCCGACCAGACCGAACCCGAAGTGGGCCTCGATCAGCCTGAACGACGGCGCGTACCGGGTCGCGAGCCTACCCGGCATCAGCCGCCCTCGAACACCCGCGCCGGGGCGATGTGGACCAGGTAGTCCCCCTCGCCGCGCTTCGTGCAGCGCGCGGCGTACCCGCGCAGCGCCAGCTTCTCGTACAGCAGGACCGGCTCCCGATGGTGGTGGACCAGGAGCTGCGCGCCCGGGCCGAGGTCGACCAGCTTCTCCAAGATTCGGATCATCGGCTGCGGCGGCTCGAGCCCGCGCACGTCCAGACCGACCGGCTCTTGCAGGGCCGCGCCCTCCTCGCCCGCGGCGGGCGCCGCCGCCTCGGGGCTGGCCCTCGCGTCGCGATAGAACCAGACGTGATAGGTGCCGTTCTCCTGCTCGGTGTGCGTGGCGCGCCCGAGGCCGCGCATGACCGCGTAAAGCGGCGTCGGCTCGAAGCCGACGAGCAGGTGCAGCGCCTCGTCGTCGCCGAGCTGGCGCGTGGTCTTCAGGATCAACGAGAACGGATCGCCGCCCTTGGCCAGGACGGGGCGCACGTCCAGCTCTCGCGCCGCTCGCGCGCCGGCGCCGCGCACGACCTCGGGTAGCGCCGGCACGGTCACCGGCTCTCCGGCTTGCCGATGCGGACTCGCCACACCTCGGGCCCGGATTCGAGATAGCTCCACTCGAACTGGCCGGGGAACTCGGCGCTGAACTGGTAAAGGAGCGGCTTCGGGTCGTGATCGTTCACCAGCGTGAACGACTCTCCGGCCCGGAGCCCGCCGAACCGGCGCATGATCGTCGGGTGCTTGTCGCGCGGGGGAATCGTCCTCACGTCCAGGTCTTCACTCTGCGCTGCTGGCATCGTCCTGCCTCCTGGCCGATCCCCCATTTCATCGGCCGTGCCAGCCCGCGGAAAGCGCGTTCTCGACCGCCCAGCAGTCATTTTGACAACAGGCAGCGTTGTCACTTCGACCGCCGCGGGTTAAAGTGACAACGAATGGCGCCGATCGCCTCCCTGCGTGCGCTGGTTCGCTCCGCCGTCGAGCTCACCTCACGGCACGACCGCGACGCCGTGCTCGACACCATCCTCGGCGAGCTCGAACGGCTGGTCCCCTTCGACGCCGCCTCGGTGATGTTGCGGCAGGGCGAAGCGCTGCGCGTGGTCGCCGGCCGTGGCTTCAGGCGAGATCTCGACCCCGCCACACTCACCTTCGCCCGCGGCGAGAACCCGCGGCTCGATCGCGCCCTCTCGGCGCGTGGCGCTGTCCGGTTCACGGATCCGGACCAGCCCGACCCCTTCGACGGATTCACCCGGGCGCGGCTCGGCCACCTTCACTCCTGCCTGGCGGCGCCGATGCGCCTCGGCGGCGAAGTCGTCGGGCTCATCACCGCCGACGCCCACGACAAGGCTCGCTTCGAGGAGCAACACGCCGAGATGCTGGAGCTGTTCGCCGCCCTGGCGGCGGTGGCCATCCGCAACGCCGAGCAGGTCAGCGCGCTCGAACAGGCGCGGGCCCGGCTGCAGAGCGAGGTGACCACGCTGGCCCAGGAGATTCGCGACACCTCCGGCGGCACCGAAATCGTCGGCGGGTCGGCGCCGGCCCGGGCCTTGCGGGAAGAGATCGCGCTGGTCGGTCCCACCGACACGACCGTGCTGATCCTGGGCGAGACCGGAACCGGCAAGGAGCTGGTGGCGCGCGCGCTGCACGCCGCTTCCGGCCGGCGCGACCGCCCGCTCATCCGGTTCGACGCCTCCGCGGTGGCGCCCTCGCTGGTCGAGTCGGAGCTCTACGGACACGTCAAAGGCGCCTTCACGGGGGCGGTGGGGGCGCGGCCCGGGCGCTTCGAGGTGGCGGACGGCTCGACGTTGTTCCTCGACGAGATCGGCGAGCTCCCGCTGGAGGTGCAACCTCGCCTGCTGCGCGCCCTCCAGGAGCGCGAGATCGAGCGGGTGGGCGAGACCCGCGTCCGCCGGTTCGACGCGCGCATCATCGCCGCCACCAACCGCGACCTCGAGGCCGAGGTGCGGGGCAAGCGCTTCCGCGCCGACCTGTTCCACCGTCTGGCCGTCTATCCCATCCGCGTTCCGCCGCTGCGCGAGCGGCTGGACGACCTGCCGGTGCTCTGCGACCACTTCGCGCGCAAGCTGGCCGCCCGCCTCCACCTGCACTCCGTCGAGCTCGAGCCGCCGTTCGTGGCCGCGCTTCAGGGGTACGACTGGCCGGGCAACGTGCGCGAGCTCGAGAACACCATCGAGCGCGCGCTGGTGCGGGCTCAGGCGGCCGGCCGCCCCCGGGCCCGCCTCGACGGGGCAGCGGCCGGCGCGCTCGGGCTGGCAGGCAGCGGCGAGGTTCCGCGCGCGCGCCGAGGCGCGGCGGCGCCGGTCGTGCTCGAGGGCCCGCTTCGCGAAGCAACGGAGCACTTCCAGCTCGCGCGCATCGAGGCGGCGCTGGCAGCCAGCCAGGGGAATCTGGCCGCGGCGGCGCGCAGCCTCGGCCTCGACCGGTCCAACCTGCTGCGCACGCTGAGGCGGCTGCGCCCGGAACGCGAACGGCGTGGCAAGCCGCGGCTGGTATGACGGATGCTTACACCGTGACGGTAAGGATCACGTGCTGGCGTCCGGAACAGGACGAGGAGGTGAGCCATGGAGCTCTACGAACCAACACCGTCGCAGATACGCATGCGCTACGTCCGCGAGCATGAGAGATTGCGCGAGGCTGCGTCCGGGCTGGCCGAGCAGGTGCGCGCCTGCGACTGCTCGGAGCTGCGGGCGCCGCTGGCCCAAGCCATCGGCACGCTGCTCGAGCAGCTCCGCGCGCACCTCGAACGCGAGGACGCGGCGCTCGGCCCTCTCCTGTCGGACATCGACGCCTGGGGACCCCAGCGCGTGGAGCGAATGCGCGAGCACCGCCGGATCGAGCGGACACGGCTGGCCGAGATGATCGAGCGCCTGGCGGAGCCGCTCCGCGAAGGACCGCTCGGCGCGCAGGTCCTCCGGTTCGTCGCCTGGATCGAGGCGGACCTCGCCCGCGAGGAGCGTGAAGAGCTCGACGGCGACGTCCTGCGCGACAGCGTCGTGGTCGACGGGCTCGATGGATAAGCTCGGGGGCAAGGCTCGATGACTCGGGACGAAGAGCAGAGGTCTCCCCGCGCCGACGGACGATCGGCGACAATCGATCTTGCCCGCCGCCCTCCCGGTGCCTACATAGGCGAACGAGGGAGCACGCGCATGATCCAGACAAAGCGCGCGTACGAGCCTCGCGCACGCGGGGACGGCCGCCGCGTCCTGGTGGAGAGACTCTGGCCGCGGGGCATGAAGAAAGACGACCTGGCCGCCGACGCCTGGCTGAAGGACGTCGCGCCCAGCACGACGCTGCGAAAATGGTTCGGGCATCGCGTGGAGCGCTGGGAGGAATTCCGGCGCCGGTACCGGCATGAGCTCGACGCGAATCCGGCAGCCTGGCAGCCGATGCTCGGCGAGGCGGAGGCGGGGACGCTGACGCTCCTCTACAGCGCGCATGACACGCTTCACAACGGCGCCCTGGTTCTTCGCGACTATCTGAACGAGCACGCCTCCGGCCGCGCCCCGACTCGGCGGCGCCCGCGGCCGCCAGCCAGACGAAGGGGAGTTCATGAAACGCCCCGCCGGGCTCGGTGAAACGGG
Organism: Myxococcota bacterium; assembly: GCA_025934105.1. Taxonomy (GTDB): domain Bacteria; phylum Myxococcota_A; class Polyangia; order Fen-1088; family Fen-1088; genus JADGRB01. The sequence goes on from JAICYS010000050.1 coordinate 7,469, forward strand.
GCCGGGCGGTGCGGTCCGCCCACGCGCCGGAGTCCCGGTCGCCGGCGCCAAGACCTCCAGCGCCCTTTCGAGCCACGGCGGCCCGATCGAGGGCCGAGCGGTGGTTACGGCAGGGGAGGCTCCGGAGCTCGCGGGTGCGACCGCCGGCTCCAGCAGAGCTGCCACTCTTGTCGCCGCCGACGGACCGCCGGAGTGAGCCAACGGAGGCGCACGGACGGGGGCGTGGGACCGGCCCGCTCGACGGCAACCGCGATGCGGTGGCCCGCCAGGTCGAACGTCTGAAACCACCAGCGGTCCGGGCGATCGTCGATCGCCGCGCTCACCGACAGCCGGGGCTCGCCGCGCGTGAAACGGAAGGCCACCGCGTCCACGGGCAGGCTCAGCCCCTGCCCGCGCGCCTTGACGTACGCCTCCTTCAACGTCCACAGCGTCACCGCGCGCTCGAGACGCTCTGGCGGCTGCAGCCGCCGCAGGTCGTCGCGCTCCTCGTCGGTGAACGCCGCTCCGCCGAGATCGACGATCGCCGGCCCCCGGGACACGGGCTCGACGTCCACCCCGATTTCCCGCCCCTCGGTCACGGCGCAGACCACCAGCGTCGGGTGATTGGACAGGTTGAACGACAGGCCGCAGGGTGGGTCGAGGTGCGGCCGTCCATGGGCGTTCCGCGCGAAACGCCACGCGCCGGGTGCGGTTGGCCGGTAGCGAGACAAGACGCTGCGGACCAGCGCCCGCGTGAGCAGGCCCTCGCGGCGGTTCCGCTCGAACACGAAGGCCCGCTGCCTGGCCCGCTCGTCGTCGGTGAGGAGCGCCTCGCAGGCCGCGCGCACCTCGGCGGCGTCGAGCGCGCTGGGCTCGGCGGCCCAGACGTCGACGTCGCCGCGCGCCAAGACCGCGACGGGGCCAGCGCCTCCGGTCATCGCCGTCCGCCATCCCGCCGGTTCATGCGCCCCGCCGCGCCTCCGATCAGACGCTGGACGCCGCCCGGTCCGGCGCCCGGCGCGCGAGCGCCCGCAGGCGCTGGTCCAGGAACTCGGCAGTCCCCTCCATCAGGCGTTCGGCGATCTGATCGACGTGCCGGTTGGTCCAGGGCTCGAGGGCCGTTCCCTTCACCCACTGATTGAAAGCTCCCATCGACGGGCCGGTGTGCACTTGGTAGTCCACCTTCGACTGGGGATTCCCCTCGAAGGCCAGGCGGCTCGTGTACGCGAAGTACCAGCGGAAGACCAGCGCCATCTTGTGCTTCGGGCTCTTGTCGGCCCGTTCGAGGGCGGTCCCCTTTCCGGTGCGCAGCAGGTACTGGCGCGTCTCGTCCCACACCTCCGCCAGCGGCCGCTTGAAGTAGTGGTGTTCCAGGTGGCGCCGCGTCTTCTCCGGGATCTCGTCGACCGACTCCCACTGTTGATACAGCGCGTGCAGCTTGTTGGCGCGCGCGGCGAAGAACGATCCCCGTTTCAGGACCTGGATCCGGGCGCCGATCTCCAGCATGTCCCCGGCCGGGGCGTACTCGGTGTCCTGGACCTCCATGGCCTGCAGGAGCTCCTTGACTGTCGCGCTGGTGCCGCTCTCGACCGTGCACTGATTGATGGACCCGGTCATCACGAAGTCGGCGCCCAGAAGGAAGGCGGCCGCCGCTGCGGCCGGCGTGCCGATCCCGCCCGCCAGCCCCAGGTACACGCGCCCCGGGTAGCGACGCTCGGCCACGATCTCGTCCCGCAGCCGGACCATCGCGGGAAAGAGCACCGCCGGCATGCCCATGCTGGTGTGCCCGCCCGAGTCCGCCTCGATGCAGAGCTCGCTGCTCATCGCCACGTCGTGCGCCATCTCGGCCTGGTCGGCGGTGATTCGCCCGTCGCTCAGCAGCTTCTCGACGATGCGTCTCGGCGCCGGCTCCAGGAACGCGCGCGCCACCTCGGGACTGGACACCTTGGCCAGGATCCGATTGTCGCAGCGGATCGCGCCGGACTGGTCCCGCCGCAGGCCGGCAAGCCGATAAAGGACCAGCGCCGGCGTGATCGACATGAAGGCCGAGGCCTCGACGAACCGGATCTGGTGTCGCAGGTAGAGCTCGACGGTGGCGGTCTCCGCCTGAGGGTCGGCGAGGTTGCACAGCAAATTGAGGCCGAACGGCCGCTGGCCGCCGAGCGCGCGGCGAATGGCCTCGATCGACGCTTCGATTTGAGCCAGCGAGAGCCCGCCGGCTCCCAGGTAGCCCATCAACCCGGCCCTGCCCAGCCGGATCAGCATGTCGACCGAGGAGATCCCTCGATACATCGACCCGGTGAGATAGGCGTACTTGAGGCCGTACTCGCGGCAGAACGCCGGATTCCCGAGGTCCGACGGGGCCAGCCCGCCATCGCCGCCTGGGGTGGAGCCGGCCGGCGCCGCGGGCGCGCGCGCCGGCTCGCACGGCGCCCCGGCGGCGCTGGGCCCGTCGCTGGCGACCCGTGACAGACACGCAGCCTGCTCTGGGGGATCGCCGGCCGGCGTCTCCGGCGGCGGCGCGCTCTGCTGGATCTCGTTGACCATCCGCGTGAGCACCTTTTTCGCTCCCATCTCGACGTACTCGACCTGTCCGCGGCTCATCAGGTAACGGACGGAATCCACCCAGCGCACCGGCGCGCAGAGCTGCTCGGCCAGCAGGGCGGGCGTTCCGCCGGCCGGGTACGGACGGCCGGTGGCGTTGGCGATGACCGGAATCTGCAACGGGGCGAACGCGAACGACGCCAGGTGCGCCGCGAACTCGCGAGCTGCGGGGGCCATGTAGCGGGAATGAAAAGCGCCGCCAACCCGCAGCGGGACGCTTTGGATGCTTCGTTCGGCCAGGATCTGAGCCAGCCGCGCCAGGTCCGCCTTCGGTCCCGCCAGGATGGTCTGCGTGGGCGTGTTGTAGTTGGCGAAGTCCAGCGACTCGAGGCCGTGTTCGGCGACGGCCTGCCGCAACTGCGACGCGTCCGTCTTCAGCACCGCCAGCAGACCACCGTCCTTGGCCTGGCTCATGATCTCGCCGCGCTTCTTCACCAGCCGCAGGCCGGCGGCGAAATCGAAGGCGCCCGCCACCAAGAGGGCGTTGTACTCGCCCAGGCTGTGGCCAAGCAGGTACTCCGGGCGCTCGAGTCCGTCGTCGCGGGCGGCGAAGTAGCAGAGGGCGTTGACGACGTACAGCGCCGGCTGCGTGTACATCGTCGAGGACAGCTGATTTTGGGGGTCGCGCAGACAGAGCTCGTCCACGGCGTAACCGAGGATCTCGGAGGCTTCGCGCGTGATGGCCGGATATCTTTCGAACAGGCCCGCGCCCATGCCCTTGGCCTGAGCACCCTGCCCGGGAAACATGATCGCCTTCATCCAACACCTCTCGACAGTCAGGGGGAACGGGGCGGCGCGCACTACGGTGACGGCGCGATCTGGTGCTCGGCCAGCTTGAGCTGCGGGTCGAACAGGTCGCGGAAGTTCTTCGACATCAGCTTCAACACTTCGAGCATCTCCATGTCGTAGTACTTCTTGACGTGGTCCTTCGCCTTCCAGCGGCCCCAGTAGAACGCGCGCAGGGTCGCCTTCTGGTTGTGGCCGAACACGCGCACCTCCGGGTCCGAGATGCCGACGTTGGGCGCGAAGAGCTCCGCGTCGTCGATCATCTTGAAGACCGCCCGGCTCGCTTCCTCGGCCGACCTCGCGCCGCCGGTCGCCTCGGCGATCGCCTGGCGCGACTTCCGGAACAGCTCCTCGTATTGCAGCGAGTCGGGACAGAGCAGGCCCGGGTGGATGACGTCTTCCAGCTTCTCGAGCGCCTCCATCTTCCCGTACTTGCCGAACTCGAGATGTGCTTTGAGAATTCGCAGTTGATCGAGACCGGCCTCGCCCAGCGCCCAGATGCGTAGCCAGGCGTTCCACAGCCGGTAGTCCTTCCAGGAGCGGTACGAGGTCGCGACGAGCTGGTCGTGATACTTGATCCCGCCCAGGCTGAGGGCGTCGATGAAGGCAAAGTCCTTTTCGTCGAACTTGTCAGCCTTGAACGCCTTCAAGATCCTGTCCGCCAGGAAGAAGATCGAGTCCATCGTCAGAGCCAGGCCGCGTGAGAAGAGCGGATCGATGAACCCGGCGGCGTGGACCAGCAGGCACCAGCGATCCCCGACGGTCTTCGTCGACGTGTACTGCAGCCGATCCGTGGACACCCACGGTCTGACCTTCCGCGCCTTCGCGAACTGCTGGCGCACGCTGGGGAACCGATTCGCGAACTCGAAGAACTCGTCCTCGGGGTCGCGGTTGGTCTTCTGGTAACGGTCGCAGTCGAAGGTGACGCCGACGCTGCACAGCGGGTTGACGGGCGCCCGGGTGTTATTGAACGGGATGACCCACACCCATCCCCCGTCGAAGCAGTGGTGCAGCGTGGTCTGAAACCAGGGAATCGGCATCCCGTGATACCGCTTCGGAATGCAGCTGTCGTACGGCTTCACGTCGATCATGTGCGTGAAGATCGAGCGCGAGCGGGTCTCCAGCGCATCCGGCGCGGCGCGCAGGCCGTACTTGCTGGCCAGCACGGACCGGAACCCGGTGCCGTCGCAGACGTACCGGCAGCGGATCTCCGCCTGACCCTTCAGCTTCACCTTGCAACCGTCGTCGTCGACGGCGACGTCCTCGACCTGGGCGCTGAGCGCGAAGTCCGCGCCGTACTTGCAGGCCACCTGGAACATGAACGAATCGACGTCCTGCCGGAACAGGTGGCTCTCCAACCCGTGCATGAGCGGCGGGATGACGAACTGGTTGGCCTCCTCCGCGTGCTGGCTGCCGTCGTCTCGATGGTAGACGAAGCCGAACGCGCGTTTGACCCCGCAGGCCGCCGAGACGTTCTCGCGGATTCGCCGGTGCGACGACAGATGCGCGATCTCGGGGACGTCGTAGCGGCTGGCGATGAGCTGGATCATCGCGGAGGTGTGGCCGACGGTGGACTCGCCGACCGCGAACCGCGGGTGGGCGACGCCGTCGACCAAGAGCACTGACAGCCCCTGGCGGGCCAGGATCGCCCCGATCATGCTGCCGGCGATCCCGCTGCCTAGGATGACGACGTCGTACTCACGCATCTTGTTCATCGGACACTCCTGTCGTTGTTGGCGTCCCGCATTCGTTCAGGTACTGCCTGCCGCGCCGGACGAACTGCGCGAGGTGCTCGTTGATGCGGTCCGGATGGGTGAGGGGCAGGAAATGACCTCCACCGGCGATCTCTCGGTACGCGACCAGCGGGAAGTTGCCGGCCATCGCCCGGGCGTACTTGGGCAGGAGCACCCGGTCCTCGTCCCCGTTCAACACCAGCACCGGCGCCTGGATGGCTCGCGCGCGGCGATGATCGAAGTCGCGGATCTCGGCGGCGTAGCGCAGCAGCACTTCGCTGTCGTAGGTGCCGACCAGCAGCTTGTGATCGCGCTTGAGCGCGGGGTGCACGGCTTCGTGCGCGATCTCGCGGTCCAGGATCTGTTTGATGTGGGTGTGGTCGTTGTAATAGTCGTCGTCGAACATCGAGATGGTGCCCGTTCCGACCAGCGTCAGCGTCCCCACCCTCTGCTTTTCCGACTCGGCGATGGCCTGAGCGATCAGCCCGCCCATCGACCAGCCCATCAGGTGGTAGGGCTGGTCGTCGACGCCCAGGGCGCCCAGGACCTCGACGATGAGCCGGCCGATGTCCGCCATGCCGAACCCCGGCTGGCGAAAGCCGCTGCGGCCGAAGCCGGGGTAGTGAATCGACAGCACCCGGTGATCGCGCGCGAACGCCTCGATCTGGTTGTGCCAGACCAAAGCCAGCGTGTTGAGCGGCGGCAACAAGACCAGGCCCGGCCCCGTCCGACCGGCGCGCACCACCTCCAGGCTCACGCCGGCGGTGGTGGGGATCAATTCGGCGGTGACGCGCTCGGCGTCGAGCACCTGGAACAGCGCCTCCTCCGGGCCGACGCGCTTCGACCCGTCGCCGGGCGCGTCGAACAGCTTGTCGATCTCGGTCTTGCTCTTCAGGCGCGTCTTCGCCTTCAGGTCCGTCACGCGCTGAGCCTGATCGGAACTCGGGTCGAGGGGCGCTCCGCCGCCGGCCCTGGCCGTGCCGTTGGCCGCCCCCGCTTGCATCCCGTCCAGGTGCTCCGCGAGCCGGGCGGGGCTCGGGTGGTCGAGGATGTCGGTCGTCTGCAGCGCGACCCCCAGCCGCTTGTTGAGGTGCGCCACGAACTCCACACTGACCAGCGAGTCCAGTCCCAGGTCGAGGAACGACGCGGAGGTGTCGATCTGGTCTGGCGAGGTCCGGGCGGCCGCCGCCACCAGCTCGAGGATCGCGGCCAGCGCCGCGCTGCCGGCGGCTGGCCCGCCGACCTCCGCCCGATGCGCGGGCCCCCGGGCTCGGTCGGCGGACGCGAGCGGCGCGGCCGGACCTTCCGACTGCCCGGCCGCCTTCCCCGTCCGAGAGCGCGCGCCGACGAACTGGGCCACGATGACGTCCTGGCCGGCGCCGGTGGATTCGAGCGCGCGGGCCTCGCAAAAGCCGTGACGGTCCAGCGCCGCCCGCCACCCGTCCGTGGACAGCAGCGGCCCACCGGGCAGGCGCTCGGCCTCGTCCTCGTACAGCCACCATCCTTTGAGCAGGCCGAAAGTGGCCGTCAGGAAGGTCTGGTTGCGCGTGAGCTCGTTCAGGATCAGCGCGCCGCCCGGTTCCAAGCAGGCGGCGACGTTGTCGAGCGATCGGCCAACGTCCGTGGTGGCGTGCAACACGTTGGCGCCGACGATCAGCTGACTCCCCGACCGCAGCGCAGCCGGACAGGGGCGCTCGAGATCGAAGAGCGCGGTTCGCAGGAACGGATAGCGGGGCGACAGCGTCCGCTCGAGATGCGCAAGAAACACCGGCGAGACGTCGGTGGCGACGTAGTCCACCCACGCCGCGAAGGGCGCCAAGCGCTCCAACGTCCGGGCGCTGGCGCCGCCGGTGCCGGCCCCGATCTCCAGGATCGTCATCTTCCCGCCCGGCCCGCCGTCCAGCTCGCGGGCGGCCACCCAGGACGCCACGTAAGCGGCAACGAAGGCCGCCACTTGGTCATTGAAGTGGTCGGCAATCGGGTTGCCGCGATAGACGCTCTCGACCAGCGTGGCGGCGCCGCCTTTGAAGAGGACGTCCGTCCCCTGGATCTCCCCCTGCAGGCAGGCGCGCAGCTGCGCCAGGCACGCGTTCAGCAAGGCGGCGAACGGGCGCAGTCCCGGGTGTTCGAGCGCGAAGCCCTCCGCTCGGTCCGCGAACGTCTCCGGCGTCATCACGCTGCCGCCGTTCGCCTCCGCCGGGGCGAGCTCGTACCCCGAGCCGGCCTGCACCAGCAGACCCTGTTCCGCCAGCGCGGCGATCGCGGACTGCAGGAACCGGACGTACTCGGGCGCGATGCTCAGGTCCCGCGCCACCGTCCCGAGATCGACGCGGCCGCCGGCCAGGCGATCGAACAGGCCCAGCGGCTTCAGGTGCGCGAGCAGTCCCTCCGCCGCCAGCGCGTCGAGCTGCCGGTGCTGCGCCACCAGGTCCGTGACCGGGGCGATCGCCTGGTCGTCGGCCGCGCCGGCCAGCGCCGCCTGGAACGCCTCGTCGTCGCGGCTGTCGGGCAGCGGCTTGTACCAGTAGCTCTCCGCGGCGAATGGATGGACCGGCAGCCCGACGATCCGCGGCGCGCGCTCTCGATGCAGGTGCTGCCAGGCGACCGGGAACCCCTCGGCCCAGAGCCGGCCGACCCGACTGAGATCGGGCGCGCGATGAAGGTACTGCGCCAGCACCTCCCCCAGACCGGCGTCATCCTCGAAGAGCTCGACGATCGCTCGGTTGTGTCCCACCTGCCCCGACCACATCTCTTCCGACGGCGGTTGGCCGTCGGTCACTTCGGCGAGCGTCGTGTCCAGCGCGAGCTTGGACGCGGCGACGAAGGCCAGGCGGTGCGGCATGGCTTGCCGCCCGACCTGCAGCGTGTAGGCGATGTCTTCCAGCCGGGCCTCGGCGCCGGCCGGCGTCGCCAGGAAGGCGCGCAGCCGGGACGCCTTGGTCGCGAGCTGCTCCGGGCTCTGCGCCGACAAAACGATCAACGCCGGCCCGTCGCTGTCCTGGTGGTCCGGCCGCGGCGCCGCGAGGTGCTCTTCGACCACCAGATGCGCGAAGCTCCCCCCGAAGCCGAAGCTGCTGATCCCGGCGCGTCGCGGGTGCCCGGACGCGGTCCAATCCAGGGTCTCGCGATTGACGAAGAGCGGTGAACGGCCGGCCTTGATGAAGGGATTGAGCCGCTCGAACCTGGGCATGGCCGGGATCTTCCGGGCGCGCAACGCCAGCAGGGTCTTGATGAGCGCGGCGATGCCCGCCGCGCCCTCGAGGTGGCCGATGTGCGCCTTGGCCGAGCCGATCGCGCAACGCGCATCCTCGTCGGTGAATCGCCGGAACGCCCGTTCCGTCGCCTGGAACTCGATGGGATCGCCGAGCGCGGTTCCGGTCCCGTGCGCCTCGATATAGTCGATGGTGCGCGGATCGACGCCGGCGTCCTGCCAAGCGGCCACGATGACCTGTTCCTCGCCCCTGACGCTGGGTGCGGTGATCGTCGACGAGTGGCCGCCGTGCCCGATGGCGCTGCCCTTGAGGATCCCGTGGATCTGATCGCCGTCGGCCACCGCCTTGGCGAGCGGCTTGAGCAGCACGGCCCCGATCCCTTCGCCTGGAACGTAGCCGTCGGCGGCGGCGTCGAACGAGTGGCAGCGCCCGGAGCGGCCCAGCGCCTTGAGCCGGCAGAAGTACTGGTAATGCCGGGGCGACAACAACAGGTTCACGCCCGCGACGAAGGCCATGTCGCATTCGCCGTTCATGAGTGCCTGGCGCGCCAGATGCGCCGCCACCAGCGAGGACGAGCAGGCGGTGTCGACGGTGAGGCTGGGGCCCTTGAGGTCGAAATAGAACGACGGGCGGTTGGAGAGCATCGTCGGCGAGTTGCCGATTCCGTCGAACACCTCCACCGGCTTGCCGTCGTCGAGCATGGCGGCCTGGTAGTCGTAAAAGCAGGCGCCGACGTAGACGCCGGTGCGGCTGCCGCGAAGCTGGCCGATCCTTCCGGCGTCCTCGGCCGTCCAGTAGAGCACCTGCAAGAGGTGCCGGAGCTGGGGGTCCATGACCTCCGCCTCGCGTTGCGAGACGTTGAAGAAGGCGGCGTCGAACCGGTCGACGTCGTGGATGAAGCTCCCCCACTTGCAGTAGAGCTTCTCTGGATCGCGGCCGGTCGAATCGAACCAGGGGCGGCAATCGAAGCGATTGCGGGGGATCTCGCTCATCAGATCGGTCCCCGCTTCGATGTGTCGCCAGAACGCAGAGAGATCGGGCGACCCGGCGAAGATGCCCGCCATTCCAATCACCGCTATCTCGTCGCGCGGCTGCGGATCGGCGGCGCGCGCGGCGGCCGGACCGGCGGCGGGGCGGACCGCGGCGACGGCCGGCACGGGCTGGGCGCGGGCGGGCGGGGCGCCGAAGCGGCGGGCGAAACTGTCGCCATGCTCGGAGACCAGGTACCGGGTCATCTCGGCGATGTTCTGGTGCTCGAAGAACACCGTCGGGAACAACTCGATGCCGACCTCCTGTTCCAGGGTGGCGCTGATCCGAACCAACTGGTTGGACTCGAGCCCCAGGTCCATAAAGTTGGTTTTTCGATCCAGGACGCCGGCGGCGCCCCCCAACGCCTGCGCCAGCAGCCGCTCGAGGTACTGCCCGACTTTGTCCTGCAGCGCCGCATTTCCCAGCGTCGAGGCCTGCAACGGCACGTCCGGTGTGGCGGGCAGTGGGGGCGTCGGCTCCGGTGACGCGAGGGCCGGGTCGGACGGTTGCTGTCCGCTCGTGATGCTGGCTACGAGCCTGGAGACGTCCCGGACCCGCTTGGTGGAAAAGCCCCTGATGGTGGCGGCCACGGCGCCGTCCGGATTGGCGATGACCAGATCGCAGCTCACGATCTCGTCGGTGCGCTTGGTGATTTCGCCCAGCACCCACGCGTCGTCTCCGACGGCCGCGACGGATTCGAAGCGTTCTACAAAGAGGGGGATGTAGGTGGCCGCTTCACCGTCCAGGAGGGCCGCGCTCATCACCGACAGCAGCGCGCCGTCGAGCAGCGCGGGGTGCAGGCTGTAGCGGCGGGTCTCGTCCAGGGCGTGTCGCTGGAGCTTCAGCCGCGCCAGCGACTTGCCGCCGACCGAGTAGACCTCCTGGATGGTGCGCAGCGCCGAGCCGTACTTCACGGCCTGGACACGCGCGTAGATGTCCGAGCCCGCCTGGCGCCCGGTGGCGGCGCGTTGGAGCTCCTCCAGCGCGATCGGCGGTGGCGTCGGGCCGACCGGCCCGACCAGCACGATGCCGCGGGCGGCCTGCCCTTGCCTGGCGTCCGCGCCGGCCACCGCATAATCGCAGGTGAACGCCGCTTCCTGCCGGTCGCGGAAGGTGAGCGTCACGTCGGCGCTCTCCCCGGGTTGCAGCCGGACCGGGCTGAGGAACGTCAGGTGGCCGACGCCGCGCAAGAGGTCGGCGCCGTAGAGCCGGGTGAAACCCTCCATGGCCAGGCTGCAATAGGTGACGCCCAGCAACAGCCGTTCACCGAACACGGTGTGGTCCCGCAGGTAGGGCTCGTCGAACCGGAACGTGTCGCGCAAAGCCGCCCCGCCGCGGCGCGCGTGGGCCTCGGCGCGCTCGATCAGCGCGAGCGCGGTCTCCCGATCCAGGCTCCCGGCCTCGACCATCGCGAAGATTGCTTTAATCAAGGCGGCTTCTCCCTGCGGCAGCGACGGCCTCGTCGACCGACATCTGCTTGCGGCTCAACTTCTCGAGGATTTGCCCATACCCGGCCGAGGTGCCCTCCTCCAGCTCGGAGGGATCGAGCCAGTAGGCGGCTCGCGCGAACCCGGTGGGCGGTCGCTCGCGCCGCGTGGCCGCGCCGGCGTGGGCCGGCGCCTCCTCGACGATGAGGTGGACATTGGTGCCCCCAAAGCCGAAGGACGAGATCCCGGCACGCCGAACGCCCCGTCGCGGCTGCCACGCGTCGAGAGACAGGTTGGGATAGAACGGAGAGGCGGCGAACGCGAACCGTGGATGCGGGTCGGTGCAGTTCAACGTGGCCGGAATCTGTCGGTGGCGCAGCGACAGCACGACCTTGATCAGGCTCGCCACGCCGGCGGCGGTGATGGAATGGCCGATGTTGGACTTGACCGAGCCGACCGCGCAGAAGCCCCGCTCGGCCGTCGACCTCTGAAACACTTCGGTCGCGGCGCGAATCTCGATGGGGTCGCCCAGCAAGGTGCCGGTGCCGTGCGCCTCGAGGTAGCCGATCTCGGAGGCGTCGACGCCGGCGTCCTGCAAGGCGGCCTGGATCACCGCCTTTTGCGCCTCCTTGTTGGGAACGGTGAGCCCCATCGTGTACCCGTCGTTGTTGACGGCGCCGCCGCGGATGACCGCGAAGATTTGATCGCCGTCGCGGAGCGCGTCCTCGTGCCGCTTCAGCAGGACCAGCCCGGCTCCCTCGCCGAGGACGAAGCCGTTGGCGCGGCGGTCGAACACGTAGCATTTGTCGTCGTCCGACAGGACCTGCGCCTGCGAGAACGAGACGTGGCCCGAGGCGTCGGTCATCAGGCAGACGCCGCCGGCGATGGCCAGGTCCGTCTCGCCACGCCTCAAGCTGGTCACCGCGTTGTGGGTTGCGACCAGCGACGAGGAGCAAGCCGTGTCGACCGTGATGACGGGCCCCTGGATGTCGTAGAAGTTCGCGACCCGCCCGGCGATCATGTTGGCCAGCGAGTGCGTCAGCAGGTTCTTCTGCAGCTCGCCCGGGATGAGGTGGCGGTACTTCTGCAGATAGGTGCTCTCCTTGGCGCCCAGGAACAGGCTGGTTCGCGCCCCGCGGATCTCCTCGCGATCGTAACCGGCCTGGTCCAGGAGGTGCTGGGTCAGCTCGAGGACGATCCGCTGCTGGGGATCCATCAACGCCGCCTCGCCGGCCGGAATCTTGAAGAAGGCCGGATCGAATTCGGCGATGTTCGCCAGGAAGCCGCCGAACTTGGTGTACGACTTGTCGGGCTGGCCCCGGCGCGGGTCCCAGAATCGCTGGACGTCCCAGCGTGTTCGCGGCACGGCGCCGATCACCGGCTGGCCGTCGCGCAGGATCTGCCAGTAGCGCTCGACGTCCTCGGCGCCGGGGAATCGGCCGGCGTAACCGATGACCGCGATCCCCTGCGAGACGGCGCCCGACGCCGCGGGCGGGCTTGGCCGCGCCGCCGGAGCGGATGAGGGCGCGACCGGAACCGCGTCTTGCCGAGGAGCTGCCGAGGAGGGGCCATCGGCGGGAGGAGCCGCCGGCGGGAGACCATCCCCGGGGCGGCTGCCGGCGCCGCCGTGTTGCACCCCCTGCTCGGCCAGATGCGCCGCCAACTGGTTGATGGTCGGATACATGACCAGCGTGTTCGGGTCCAGCGTCGTGCGGTACGTCTCCTCGAGAATGTTCAGCAAGGTCATCATCTGGATGGAATCGACGCCGTACTCGCTCACGTTCACGTCGCCGTCGAGGTCACCAGCGTCGAGCTTCAGCAGCGTCCCGAAGATCCTGGTCAGCTCGCCGGCCAGTTCGGGGCCCGCCGCTGCCAGCGGTTCGGGCGCCCCCGGCGCCGGCTCGACGGCGGGCGCCGCCAGGTCGATCCCGAGCAGGCGCGCGGCCTGCGGGCCACGCTTGCGGAAGGCGGCGAGCTGCTCGACGCCCAGGCGCAACGCGGTCTCCAGGATCGAGACGCCGTCGTCGTTCCCGATCGGGATGAAGCCGCTCTTGCGCAGGATCAGCTGCTCGATCTCGGGATCCATGTGCATGCCACCCTCGCGCCAGAGCGGCCAGTCGATCGACAGCGTCCGCCCCGAACGAAGGCCGACGGCGGCCAATCCGTTGCGGTAGCGGGCGTAGGCGTCCATGAAGGCGTTGGCGCTGGCGTAGTCGGCTTGACCGACGTTGCCGTTCACGGCCGCCAGCGACGAGAACAGCACGAAGAGATCGAGCGGCTCGTCCTTTGTGACCTCGTCCAGCGCGACGGTGCCCGCCACCTTGGCCGCGAAAACCTCCCGCGCCTCCGCCATCGACTTGCGGGACAGGAGGCAGTCGCGCGTGACCCCCGCACCGTGGATCAGGCCATGAAGCGCGCCGTGCTTGGATTTGACGACCCGAAGCGCCTCGGCCACCGACGCGCCGTCGCTCACGTCGCACGGCAGGTACTCGGCGTTTGCGCCGGCCGCCGCGAGCTCTTCCAACCGCACTCGCGTTCGCCGGTCCGGCCGTCCACGGCCGCTCAAAATGATTTGCCGCCCCGGGCAGCGGCCAAGGTGGCGCGCGAACACCAACCCCAGGCCGCCCATCCCGCCGGTCAGCCAAAAGACGCCGTCCTCGCGCAGCGCCACCCCCCGCGCCGCCGCGTCCGCCTCCGGTCGGAGCGGCCGCCACACTCTCACCTCGCGGAGCGTTCGCCCCTCGGTGCGGGTGAACCTGACGTGCGGCTCCGCCCGGGCGCCGTCCAGGATCTCGCGCGCCACTTCGGCGACCAAGTCCGACGGCCAGGGCTCGTCGGCGCGCCGCCGGACGACCAGCACCGAACGCGCCGCCAGCGCCGGACTCTCCAGCTGGGCGGTGCCGAACAGGCCGCGCAGCATCTCGTGCCCCGCCCGTCCGTCGGTGGAATCGAGCAGCGCCACCAGCGACCGCCGCTGGCCACCGGCACGGGAGACGAGCCGGCGCGTGGCGCCCAGCGCCGCGGCGAATCCAGCCTCGATGCTGTCGGGGCGATCCAGCCACATCGGGGGCAGGGACACGATCTCGGCGCCGCCCAGCCGCGCCGCCAGAGCCTCCCGCGCCGCGGCGTCCGCGATGGCCGACAGGACGGTCAGAGCCGGCGCGGGTCCGCCGGCCTGGTCCGCGTCCGGGCGCGATCGGACTTCCCACTCCGGCCTCACGTAGCAGAGCTCGTCGTCCGGCAGCACCGGCGGCGTCACGCTCTTCGGCCTGCGCTGGCCGCCCGCGGCGGCCGCCGGCAAGTTGCCCGCCTCGACGCGCTTGAGCGCGAAGCCCTTCACGACCGCGATCACCGCGCCGGTCTCATCAGCCAGGTCGACGTCGTAGGTCATGAGCGCCCCGTCCGCCATCCGGCGCTGGTGGTGCACGCGCGCCAGCAGGCGCGGGGGGAGGCTTCCGGCGAACGTGAGCTCCTGCAGTCCGAACGGCAGGGCCGCGCCACTCCCGGCGAGGCCGCCCTCGTTCATCAAGGGCAGCGCCGCCTGGAACGCGGCGTCCAGCAGCATCGGGTGCAAGCAATAGCGCCCCTGCTCGTCGCGCAGGCTCTCGGACAGCGCGATGACGGCCATCGCCTCGTCGCCGTGCGTGTAGACGTCCTCGACGCAGCGAAACCTCGGCCCATAAGCAAAGCCGAGCTCCCCGAACGAGGCATAAAGGGCGGTCCCGGAGGTGCGCCGCCCCTGCGCCCGGAACGGCGCCGCGTCGATCCGGCCGGCCAGAGCTCCGGGCGGGCAGGCCCGGCCGCTGGCGTGCACCCGTCGGGTCGTCCCGTCCTCGGCCAGGGAAGCGATCTCGAAGCGCACGCCGTCCGCTTCGCGCACCAGCGTGGTGGAGAGCTCGACAGGCGACCCCGCCAGGACGGGCTGAAGCCAGGTCAGGTTCTTGATGCAGCCGACCTCTGCGCCGGCTTGCCGGCTGGCCGCCACCGCGATCTCGAGCAACGCCGCGCCCGGGAGCAGCTTGCGGCCGCGCACCTGGTGGTCCTGAAACAGGTCTTCGTGCCCGCTCAGGCGGGTGGCGAACGAATGGACGGACAGCGTGGAGGTGTTCTCCTGGATGAGGGGCGAACACAACGCCGGCGAAGGCGCCGGCGGCGCGGCGTGCCGGGCGTCGAACCAGCACCGGCGACGCGCGAACGGGTAGGTCGGCAGCGAAACCCGGCGGGGCCGCGCTTCGCCATACAGCTCCGGCCAGGCCACCTCCGCGCCCTCGGTCCACGCCTTGGCCAGCTCGCCCAGCGACCGGTCGCGCAGCCACTGCGAGACGGCCGGCGGCGCCGCGCGAGAGCCCGGGGACGCGTCGGCGTCGCCCTGGCCGGTGATCGATCCTTGGTAAGCCTGGCCGGGAACCGGAGCCCCTTCGCAGAACGCGGCCAGGGCCGCCTCGAGCTCCCGGGGCGAGCCCACCACCAGCGCCAGCCGGTTCGCGTGGGCTTCTCGGCCGACCTGCAGCGTGTACGCGACATCGGCCAGCGCCAGGCGGGAGCCCGTCCCGGCCGGAGGATCGACCGGCTCGGGCGGCCGCTCGGCGGCCAGCAGGCGCTCGGCGAGCTGACGCGCGAGGGTCTCCGCCGTCGGCCAGTCCCGCAGCCACGGCGCCGGGATGTCGAGGTCGAGCGCCTCGCAGAGCCGCCCGTGCAGCGTGCTGATTCGAACTGGATCCAGGCCGTACTCGCTGAACGGCAGCTCGCCCGACAAGGTCGCGGCGTCTACCTCGACCACGTCGGCGACGAGGGCCAGGATGCGACCGGTCAGATCGCGCTCGATGTTTCGCGCGCGCGGGTCCCCTGCCGCCTCGCCGGCGTCTCGCGGGCCCTGGTCGCGCAGCGCAGCGAGCAACTGCCGCGCGACGACCCGGAGCTGGGCCTCCGACTTGGCCGACAGCGGGACGCAGACCGGACCGGGCGCGACACCGCCGCGCGGCGCTGGGCCGGCGCCCAGGGCGGCGTTCTCCCCGACGTACTCGGAGACGATGAGGTGGGCGTTGCTGCCTCCCGCGCCGAACGAGCTGATGCCCGCGATACGCGGGAGCTCCGTCTGGTTGGCGCCGGCGATCGCACGCGGCCAGGGGCTCAGCGTCTGTTGCACCTCGAAGGGACCGGCGGCGAAGTCGCAGTTCGAATTGAGCACGCGCGAGTGCAGCGACGGAACCAGTTGGCCGTGCTTCATCTGCAGGAGCACCTTGGTGAGACCGGCGATGCCCGAGGCCGACTCGCAATGGCCGATGGCCGACTTGACCGACCCGATGGCGCAGGGCGCCCGCCGCGCTCCGTTGGCCGCCAGCGCCTGGCCCAGGGCCGCCAGCTCGATCGGATCTCCCAGCGGCGTGCCGGTCCCATGCGTCTCGACGTAGCTCACCGCCTCGCCCGGGATTCCGGCCTGGCGAAGGGCGCGCTCGATCACCCGCCGCTGCGCCGCCGGGGTTGGGACCGTGTAGCCGTTGGTCGCGCCGCCGTGGCCCACCGCGCTCCCCTTGATCACGCCGTAGATGTGGTCGCCGTCGCGCTCGGCGGCTTCGAGCGGCTTCAGTAGCAAGCAACCCACCCCTTCGGACGGGACATAGCCGTCGCCGCCGGCGCCGAACGAGCGGCAGCGGCCATCGCCAGCCAGGAACTTGCCGTGTGACAGCAAGCGATACTTGTTCGGGTGGAGCGACAGGTTCACGCCGCCGGCCAGCGCCGCCTGGCAGACGCCCAGCGCCAGCTCCTGGCAGGCGAGGTGGATGGCCGTCGACGCCGACGAGCACATGGTGTCGACCGCCACGCTCGCGCCGCCGAGGTTCAGGTGATACGAGGTCCGGTTCGCGATGGTGGCGCTGCTGCCCGACAGCGCGATCGGGTTTCCCTTTGCGTGCTCGTCGGCGGCGAACAGCTGGTACTCCTGGTACATGACCCCGACGAAGACCCCCACCTCGCCCAGCTCGCCCAGCGACCGGCGCGTGTAGCCCGCGTCCTCGACGGTTTGCCAGGCCGCCTCGAGGAACAGGCGCTCCTGTGGATCCATCATGGCCGCCTCGCGGGGCGAGATATTGAAGAACAGGGGATCGAACTGATCGACGTCCTCGAGGAAGCCGCCCCACTTGCTGTGGCTCTTGCCGGTGGCGTGTCGGTCCCGATCGTAGTCGAGGCGCCAATCCCAGCGGGCGCGCGGAATCTCGGTGATGCAGTCGGTTCCGCCGGCCAGGTTGCGCCAGTAAGCCGCCAGATCGGGTGCCATCGGGTAGCGGCCGCTGAGACCGACGATCGCGACGTCGAGTGGCGGCGCCGTGTCGACCGCCCCGGGCCGCCGGTCGCGAGGGCGTCGGCTCCGGCGCCCCGACGGCGCGAGAGCCGACCGCCAGAGCGCCGACTCCGCCTCCGCGCCGGACGTCGACGCGGACCGGGCGGTGGTCCATTGCTCGGGGAAGCGGCGCGCCAGGTGCTCGGCCAGCGCGCCCACGCTGTCGTGCTCGAAGAACAGGGTCTTCGGCAGCTCGCCCAGCCGCTGCTCGAGCGCGCCGGTCAGCTTCAAGATCATCACCGAGTCGATGCCGAAGCTCGCCCAGGTCGACGTCTCCTTGATCTTGTGCGGCGGCAGCTTGAGCCGCTCGGACATCAGCGCCCGCAGATGCGCCACCGCGGCCATCTTGCCGTCGGCAGCGCCGTCGGCAGCGCCGTCGGAGGCCACCGCCGTCTCGGCGCCCTGCCCGACCCCGGCCGCCTTGACCGACAGGCCGACCAGGGCGGCCACGATCTGCCCGTTCGGGTCCGCCAGCCAAACGTCGAAGGCTTGCATCGCGGGCGCGTCGTCGCGCCGGCCCGCGCGGCGGCCGTAGGCCACGCAGACATCGGGGGCCGGGGCATGGATCTCCAGCGCCTGCAGGGCGAACGGCAAGTGCAAGCGCCGCTCTCCGGCCGGACCGGCGGCCAAAAGGACGCTCAGGCACTGAAACGCGCCGTCGAGCAGGCTGGGCGGCAGCGCCTGGGGATCGTCGACCAGCGGCGCCGAGCGCGGCAATCGCAGGTCGCCCAGAACTTCGTCGTCTCCGTAGGCCAGCGCCGTGACGGCGCGAAAGGCCGGCCCGTAGCGCAAGCCCATCTGGTCCAGCTCGCGGTACGCGGCGGCGGGGTCGCGGCGGCCAGGTAATCGCCGCCGGATGTCGTCCAGCGCCAGCGCCGGTGGGACCGGCGCCGCGCCGCCCGCGACCGCAAGCCGCCCTTCACAGTGGACCACCCCGCCCGTCGAGATGGTCACCGCCAGGCTGCCGTCGTCCTCCTCCGCCAGCCGGGTCTCGAGGGTGACGGGGGCTGCCTCGACGACCACCGGCCGCACCCAGATCAGGTTCCGGAGGCTGGCGATGTTTTGCCCGTCGGCGGCCAGCCGGCCGGCCCGCCGCGCGAGCTCGAGGGAGATCGCCGCGGGCAGCGTCTTTCGGCCGCCCACCTGGTGATCCTCGAGATAGGCCTCGCGGCCGGTGAGCACGGTCTCGTACCGTTGGGAGCTCAAGGTCGATCGGTTCGCGTGGACCAGGGGGTCCAGGCGGGCGCCGGCCGGCGCGCTCGCGACCGGGACCCAGTAACGCTCCTCGGCGAACGGATAGGTCGGCAGGCGCACGCGCGCCGGACGTCCGTCTCGCCACAGGTCACCCCAGTCGACCTCGGTGCCGCGCACCCAACGCTCGGCCAGGCGCGCCACCTCCGCCTCGCCCTCCCTGGCGGGCGCCGAGTCCCCCCGCAGGCCCGACGCGGGCGCCGACGTCGCGGCTTCTTCCAGGTAGGCCTCCATGAGGCCTCGCAGCTCCGCGACGTCCCGGCAGAGGAAGCAGACGCGCTCCTCGAACGATTCCCTGCCGGTCTGGGCGCTGTACGCGAGGTCCGCCAGATCGGCGGCGGCGGCTGCCCCGGTCAGGTGGGCGAGCCAGGCCCCCACCAGCGCGCGCAGCCGATCCGGCGCCTTGGCCGACAGCGGCACTGCCCGCAGCGCCAGAGCCCCCGCGCCTCGTTCCGCCTGCGGGCGAACGCGCCCGGGCGCTTCCTCGACGATGAGATGAGCGTTGGCGCCGCCGGCGCCAAATGAGCTGATGCCGGCGCGCAACGGCGCCTCGGCGGCCTGGCCGCCGGGCCGCCAGGGGCTGAGCGTGTTCTGCAAGTCGAACGGGCAGCTCGCGAAATCGATGTTCGGGTTGGGCGTGGTGGCGTGCAGCGACGGCGCCAAGGTGCGGTTCTCGAGCTGCAGCAGCACCTTGGTCAGCGCGGCGATGCCCGACGCCGCCTCGAGGTGCCCGATGTTCGACTTCACCGAGCCGACCGTCCGCCTGACGCCGTCGCCCCGGACAGCCTCGAACGCCTCGGCCAAGGCCCTGATCTCGATCGGGTCGCCGAGCGCGGTCCCGGTGCCATGGGCCTCGAGGTAGGTGATCGATTCCGGCGCGACGCCGCTTTGCTCGAGGGCGGCGCGGATCACCTCGCTCTGCGCCTTCGGGTTCGGCACGGTGAAGCCGCTCGAGCGGCCACCGTGGTTGACCGCCGAGCCCCTGATGATCCCCTGGATCAGGTCGCCGTCGCGTTGCGCGTCGTCGAGGCGCCTCAGGACCACCGCCCCGACCCCCTCGCCCGGCACGTAGCCGTCGCCGCCCGCACCGAAGCTGCGGCAGCGGCCGTCGCTGGCGGCGAAGTTGCCTTGCGCCATCTGCAGGTACTTCATCGGGTGGATGGACAGGTTCACTCCGCCCGCGATCGCCGCGTCGCACTCCCCCTTGCGCAGACTCTCGCAGGCTAGATGCAGGCTCGTGAGCGACGACGAGCACATCGTGTCGACGGCCAGGCTGGGGCCGCGCGCGCCCAGCACGTACGAGACGCGATTGGCGATGCCGGCCGGCGTGCCCCCCAGCGCCACGCGCGCGGAGCCGTCGCCACCGACGCCGTACAGGCGGTACTCGCTCCACATCACTCCGACGAACACCCCCAGGCGCGCCTGGAGCTCTTCGGCCAGCCGGCGGCGGGTGTAGCCGGCATCTTCCAGAGCCGACCAGGCGGTCTGCAGGAACAGCCGCTCATTTGGATCCATGAGCTCCGCTTCCTGCGGCGAGATGTTGAAGAACAGCGGATCGAAGCGGTCGATCCCGTCGAGGAAACCACCCCACGCGCTGGGCGGCTTGGCCAGGCTGGACGGATCCGGCGCGAACGCCCGTTCCTGGTCCCAGCGTTCGGCGGGGATCTCGGTGATGCAGTCCCGGCCTTCGGTCAGGTTGTGCCAGAAGGCGGCCAACTGCGGCGCCTGCGGGTAGCGGCCGCTCAGCCCGATCACCGCGATGGGAGTCGCCCCGGCCTCGCCGCGCGCCGGGCGCCGCAACCGCGCGGCTGGCCGGCGCTCCGACTCCAGGCGCCCGGCGGGGCGCGGCGGCTGGCCGGCCCCGCCGGCGGCTC
>JAICYS010000079.1 GCA_025934105.1 Myxococcota bacterium
AAAGGGGGTCGTGTGCCCGCCTGCGGCGAAACCGTGCCCACCGCAGTCCTTGTCCCACGACTCTCACGCTCTTGGGCCGGTCGAACTGGCGTTCCCACCGTCGCCGGGTACCTCACGCACGGGGGACGCGAAATCGACGCTTAGACGAGCCCGTCGGAGAGCTTGCCGGCGTGGCGGATGTCCTTGCCCTTGACCATGAAGACGGTCAGCTCGCCGAGATTGGTGGCGTGGTCGCCGATCCGCTCGAGGTACTTGGCGATTGACTGCAGGCGCGTGGCGCGGAAGATGTTCCGCGGGTCTTCCATCATGTACGTCAAGAGCTCGCGGAAGATCTGCGTATAGTACGCGTCGACGTTCTTGTCGCGGCCGATGACCCGCTGGGCGCGCTCGACGTCCGCGGCGACGAAGGCGTCCAGCGCCTCATGCAGCATCTCCTGCACTTCCCGCGACATGTTGGGCATGTCGACGTACGGCTTGAGCGGCGGCTCGCCGTTCAGCTCCAGCACCCGCTCGCTGATGTTGACGCCCAGATCGCCGATCCGTTCGAGGTCGGTCACCAGCTTGAGAGCGGTGGTGAGAAAGCGCAGGTCGGAGGCCACCGGCTGCCGCCGCGCCAAGACCTGCATGCAGAGCCCGTCGATGGCGATTTCCAGCTGGTTGATCTTGCGGTCGGCGGCGATCATCCGTTCGGCCAGCTCGCTGTCGCGATTGATGAGCGCGCGGATGCTACCGTTGATGATGTCTTCCACCTTGGCACCCATGAGCAGGAGCTGCTCGCGCAGGCAGCGCAGCTCCTGCTCATACTCGTGGTTGGTGTGCTCGCGTGATGTGTTCGTTCTCATGATTCCCGTCACCCGAATCTGCCCGTGATGTAATCCTCGGTCCTCGAGTCGCTCGGCTTTGTGAAGAGGACGTCCGTGCGGTCGAATTCGACCAACTCGCCCAGGTAGAAGAACGCCGTGTAGTCGGCCACCCGGGCCGCCTGCTGCATGTTGTGGGTGACGATGACGACCGTGTAGTGCTCGGAGAGCTCGTTGATGAGCTCCTCGATGTGCGCGGTCGCGATCGGATCGAGCGCCGAGGCTGGCTCGTCCATCAGCAACACCTCCGGCTCCACTGCCAGTGCGCGCGCGATGCAGAGGCGCTGCTGCTGCCCGCCCGAGAGGCCGAGCGCGCTGTCCTGCAGGCGATCTTTCACCTCGTCCCACAGCGCTGCCTGCGTGAGCGACCGCTCGACGCGCGCCGCGATGTCGCGTGCGTCGGAGATGCCGCCGATGCGCAGCCCGTAGGCGACGTTCTCGGCGATCGACTTGGGAAACGGGTTCGAGCGCTGGAACACCATCCCGATGCGGCGGCGCACCGCCACCGGATCGATCTCCGGGCCATAGATCGGATCGCCGTCGAGGCGCACGTCCCCCTCGATTCGGCAGCCGGAGATGAGCTCGTTCATCCGATTGAGCGAACGCAAGAAGGTCGACTTGCCGCAGCCGGAGGGACCGATGAGCGCGGTGACGCGCTGGCCGACGATGTCCATCGCCACCGGACCGACGGCCTTCTTCTCGCCGTAGAACACGGTCAGATTGCGAACGACCAGCTTGGCCCGCTCTTCCGGCTTGGCGAGGTCGTCAGCGCTCACGCCGCCACCCCTTGTCGCCGCCGCATCCGCGCCCGGACGATCACCGCGGCGATGTTGAGGGTGAAGGTCAAGACCAGCAACACCAGCACGGTGGCGTAGAGGATCGGCTTGGTGGCGTCGACGTCGGGCGACTGCGTGGCGAGCACGTACACGTGGTAGCTCAGCGACATGAACTGCGAGGAGAGGTGCCGGGGAAGATGCGGCAGGAAGTAGGCCGCGCCGGTGAACAGGATGGGCGCCACCTCCCCGGCGCCGCGGCTGACCGCCAGGATGGTGCCGGTAAGGATGCCGGACGCCGCCTGCGGTACCACCACGTGCATGACCGTCTGCCACCTGGTGGCGCCGAGCGCCAAGGAGGCCTCGCGCAGCTCCCGCGGGACCGCGCGCAGCGCCTCCTCGGTCGCCACGATGACAACCGGGAGCGTCAGCACCGCCATCGTCAGTGCCGCCCAGATGAGCGCCGGCTGGCCGTAGACCTTCTCGCCGTGGAAGAAAGCCTTGTCGATCCCGGCGCCCAGGAACTGGACGAAGAAGCCCAGACCGAAGAGCCCGAAGACGATCGATGGCACGCCGGCCAGGTTGGCGACCGCGATCCGGATCGCGCGCGTGACCGCCGACCCCGGGGACGAGTATTCGTGCAGGTAGATGGCCGTCGCCACGCCGACCGGCACACCCGCCAGCGTCATGAGGACGACCATCTCCAGCATTCCGAGGATGGCGGGGAAGATTCCGCCCGCCGTCATCCCCTCGCGCGGCGCCTCGGTCAAGAACGCCCAGGAGACTCGCGGCAGGCCGTTACGGAGGACGTCGACCAGGATGACCGCCAGGACCGCCAGCACGAGGAGCAGCGCCGCGCCCGACGCGACCGCCATCGCGCCGTCGGCGACGAGGTCGCGCCGGGTCCGCCTCGCCGCCAGCCGCGCCACCGCCGACGGATCCCGCGGCGTGATTGCGCCCGCTACCTCCCTCACGACGTAACTCCCAGCCGGCGCTTCATGCGACGGACGGTCCACTCGCCGAGCGAGTTGATGCAGAAGGTGGCGACGAAGAGGATTGTGCCCAGAACAAACAGCACCGTGTAGTGCGCGGCGCCGAACACCACCTCGGACAGCTCGGCGGCGATGGTCGCCGAGATGGTGCGGGTCGAGTCGGCGAGGCTGGCCGACACGATGGCTGCATTGCCCGAAGCCATGAGGACGATCATCGTCTCCCCGACCGCGCGTCCGAGCCCCAGCGCGACGCCGGCGGCGATCCCGGGGCTGGCTGCCGGGAGCACCACGCGCAAGGTGGTCTGCCAGCGCGCGGCCCCGAGCGCTGTCGAGGCCTCGACGTAGCTGCGCGGCACGGCACGGACCGCCTCCTCGGCCAGCGTGAAGATTACCGGGATCACCGCGAACGACAGCGCCACACCCGACACCAGCGCGTTGAGGCGCGATTCGAAATGGAACCAGCGCTGGAACCAGGTGGCCATCACCATCAGCGCGAAGAACCCCAACACCACCGAAGGAATCCCGGCCAGCAGCTCGACCATCGGCTTCAAGATCTCGCGCGTGCGCGGGCGCGCGTACCCGGCGACGTAGAGGGCGGCACCCACGCCCAAGGGCACCGAGACCGCCATGGCCACGACGGTGATCTTCGCCGTCCCCAGGACGAGCGGCCAGATCCCGAACTTCGGGATGTCCGAGACCGGCTGCCAGATCGACGCCGCCTCGTCGTATCCGGGCCAGAGCTGCGGCACGAACATCTTCACCAGCGTTACCTCGGCGCGCACCGCCGCGCTGTAGAAGATTGGCGCCGCCTCCTTGGCAATGAACACCAGAATGAGGACGATGGCGAGGACCGCCGACACCGCCAGGCAACGGAGCGTCCACTCCGCGGCCCGGTGCCAGAGCGGCGCCGGCGCGAGCGTCAGCTTGGGCGGGCGAATCGGAGGAGCGGAGATCTTGGCGCTGCTGCTCCTCTTTCGACGGGCCATCGCCAGCGCGCCTTCGGGTGTCGTCACCCTATGGATAGGAGCATTCGAGATTGACGACCGCGTGCCGCGATTGTGACAAGCGTGTTACACACCGAACCCAGCGGCGGCCACACCGGGTCGGCCGTCGATGTTTCGACCTGACCGCCCAAACGTTTCGCGGTAGTCACCGTCGTGTCACCTCCTGCGGGCACGATGGCTCCCAACAATGAACGGGAGACCACGATGAAGACCATGATCAAGGCCGCACTCGCGGCGATGCTGGCGCTCGGAGTGTGCGGAGCGAAGCCCGCCCTGGCGGGAACGGTGACCGTCAAGGGGTCCGACACGATGGTGGTGCTCGGGCAACGGTGGGCCGAGGAGTACATGAAGAAACACCCCAGCACGACGATCCAGGTGACCGGCGGCGGCTCGGGGACCGGCATCAGCGCGCTCATCAACGGCACCACCGACGTCTGCGAGGCATCGCGCACCATGAAGGACGCCGAGAAGAAGCAGCTCGCCGAGAAGGCGGGCGCGGCGCCCATCGAGATCGCGGTCGCCAAGGACGGACTCTCGGTCTACGTGAACGGCTCGAACCCGCTGAGCGAGCTGACGATGGCGGAGCTCAAACAGATCTTCACCGGCAAGGTCGACAACTGGAAGCAGGTGGGCGGGCCCGACGCCAAGATCATCCCCTATTCGCGCGAGAACAGCTCGGGCACCTACGTCTTCTTCAAGGAGCACGTGCTGCAGAACGCCGACTACACGCCGCGCGCGCAAGCGATGCCGGGGACGGCCGCGGTCGTCAACGCGGTGGTGAGAGATAAGTTCGGGATCGGCTACGGCGGCGCCGCCTACGCCAAGGGGATCAAGGTCCTCAAGGTCAAGCACGACGCGGCCTCCCCGGCCGTCGCCCCCACCGACGCCACCATCAAGAACGGGACGTATCCACTGTCCCGGCCACTGTTCTTCTACCTGCGCGCCAAACCGTCGGCCGAGATCAAGGCCTTCACCGACTGGGTGCTGTCGGGGGAAGGGCAGCGGATCGTCACGACAGTCGGCTATTTCCCCATCGAATAGCGTTTGAGGACGCGGCCCCCTGACCGAACTCCTGCCGGCGGCGCCTTCACGGTCCACTTCCAATTCGTGCGCATGAAGCAGGCCGCCGTTCGCGCAAGGCCTTCGCTCAAGAGCTCAGGCGACCCAGGCTGCGCGGGCTTCGCGCGTGGGGCCCGGTGAGGCGCGCGGCACCTGCCGTCGCGAGGTAGTCAGGACGGCACGGCGGCGGAACATGCGCGTCCGCGGGGCCCTACGCAGCAGGCGCGGATCGGTCCTTGACGACGACTTGGTGCTCGGCGGAGAGGCGGTAGCCGACCCCGCGGACGGTCTCCACCAGCGCGGCGGCGGCCCCCAGCTTGTCGCGCAGGCGCTTGACGTGGGTGTCGATGGTGCGCGTCGAGATGCCCGGCTTGTATCCCCAGACGTCCTCCAGCAGATCGTCGCGTGAACGGACGCGGCCGCGGTGCTCCACGAGATAGGCGAGCAGGCGCATCTCCAGGGTGCTGACGTGGACCTCGGCGCCGTCGACGAAGACGTGGTAACCGTCGACGTCCAGCTCGAGCGGGCCGACGACGTAGCCGCGCCGCTGCGGCGCGGCCGGCGGCGGCCGGCGCGCGCGCAGGATGGCGCCCACGCGCAGGACCAGCTCGCGCACGCTGAAGGGCTTGACGACGTAGTCGTCGGCACCGATCTCGAAGCCGACGATGCGATCGATCTCTTCTCCCTTGGCGGTCAGCATCATGACTGCGGGCTGGCGCGCGGTGGTGTCGCCACGGATACGCCGGCAGACCTCGGTCCCCGGGATGTCAGGCAGCATCAGATCGAGCAGCACGACGTCGGGCGCGAAGCGCCGCACCGCCTCCAGCCCGCCGGTGCCGTTCTCGGCCGCCTGCACGGTGAACCCGGCGGCGGTCAGGTTGTAGGTCAGGAGGTCGCGTAGATCGAGCTCGTCCTCGATGACCAAGATGCGTCGGTCGGCGTTGATTTCCCGAGTCATGCGGGTCCGACGTTAGTGGACGACGGTGACGAACCCGTTACAGGCGGGGAAACACGAAGCAAACTTGGATGTTCGATGGAATGTCGCTCAACGGCCGGGCCGTTCGCCCGCTACGGCGTCACGTCGGTGCGTCGCTCGCGCAGTCGACGCCCCCTGCCGTCGCGCAAGACCGTCCGGAACACAGGCGGTGGTCGTCCGAGCGTCCGCTCGGTTCAATACGCCATCTTGGGCGGTGCGCCGGGAAGCGTGTAGCGTAGGCCGAGAAAGACCATGTGATCGTGAGTGTTTGAGGGCCCGCCGGGCGCCACGCTCCACCGGTCGCGCTGGACGTATGAATACTGCCCGATGACGCTGAGGCCGCCGTATTTCGCATCCTTCCAGAACGCCTGGACGAAGCCGCCCGTCGCTTCGTGGATCCACTTGTTCTGGTTACTGGGTGCGCCGGGATACCCGTAGCCCACGCATGACGTCGCATCGGCGCAGGCCGTTCCGTCTGCGGCCGGCGCGTCGTTGCGACCGATGTAAACGCCGCCGTAATCGGCGAACAACAGCGTGTTTGCCGGCGCGAGGTCGAGCCCCTCCACCGTCGAACGGAAAGTGACCGTCGACAGGCTTGCGTCAGGCCGGACAATGAGGTCGGGCGCCTGGCCGAAGATGTACCGGCCGCCGCCTTTGGCCCAGAAGCCGTTCGCGATCAGCCGCAATCCCGAGAAGACTTGCGCGTTGAAGTTCAGGAAGCCACCGAGTCCGGGTGCCAGCGCGGCGGGCAAGGCCACGCCGGTAGCCCGATCTTGCGCAGCGTCGACCAGCGCGCCGGCCGACATGTGTCGAAAGGAAGGCTGACCTTGCCACGGCCGCGTTAACGGATCCGTGGCACATTCGGCGAGTGCGCCGCAGCGCTATCGCCCGGTAAGGCGGCGCCGTGAAGGACGAGCTCGAACCGGCGATCGCCAGGCCATCAAATCTCCGGGAGGGTGAACCAGAAAGTGGCGCCGCGGCCGGGGACGCTCTCGACGCCAATCGTCCCGTTCATCGCCTCGACGAGGTGCTTGACGATCGAGAGCCCGAGGCCGGTGCCGCCCATTTCGCGCGAGCGGCCGCTGTCGACGCGGTAGAAACGCTCGAACAGCCGGGGAAGGTGGCGCGGCTCGATGCCGGGCCCCGCGTCGGCGACCTCGACGCGCAACGAGCCCCCCCCTGTCCGCTGGGCGCGGAGGCGGACGCGCGTGCCGGGCCCGCAGTACTTCATGGCGTTGTCCAGCAGGTTTGTGAACACCTGCTCGAGTCCTTTGCGGTCGGCGCGCGCCGGCGGGAGATCGGCAGGGATCTCGTTGCCCACGTCGAACGACTTCTCCTCGATGCGCAAGCGGAGGAGCGAAAGCACCTGTTCGGAGACGGCGCGCAGCGAAACGGGCGCCACGTCAGGCCGGTAATCCTTCGATTCGATGCGCGACAGATCGAGCAGGTCCTCGACCAGTGCGCCCAGGCGCTGGGCGTTGCGATCGATGATGTCGACGAAGCGGTCGGAGGCGCTCCGATCGCGCTCGAGCGTCAGGCGAAGCGTGTCGACCGCCGAGCGGACCGCGGTGATGGGCGTGCGCAGCTCGTGCGAGACGTTGGCCACGAAATCCTTGCGCAAGGTCTCCAACCGGCGGATCTCGGTGACGTCGACGAAGACAGCCAGGATCGCCCGCGCGCGCGTGCCGCCCGCTGGCGGGAGGGGGGCCGCGTGCACCAGTAGGCGGCGCGGCTTGGGGCCGGCAATTTCGATTTCGCCGGTCACGGCGCCCGTCGCCTTGCCGGCGCGTTGCAGAATCTCCTGGAGCTCCGCGTTGCGGATCAGCTCCAGAGCGGCGCGGCCCTCCGCCCCGGCAGGGAGCGAGAATGTTGCGCGTAGCGCCGGGTTGACGAGCAGCATGCGGCTCTCCTGGTCGAGCACCAGTACCCCCTCCTGCATCGATTCGAGGATGACGCCGAGGAGGTCGCGCTCGCTGCGCAGCGCCGTGAGCGTCGAGGCTAGGTTGCCGACCATCACGTCGAGCGCGCGTCCCAGCTGGGCGATCTCGTCCGTGCCGCTTGGACGCGTGCGGACCTCGAGATCCCCCGATGCCATGCATTGGGCGGCTCCGATGACGCGTCGGAGCGCGCGCGAAAGCATTTGGGCGGCGGCGCTAGAGAGGACCACTGCCACGACGAGCGCCAACCCCAGCGCAGCCCACAGGATGTGGCGCAGCTTGCGCAGCGCCGCATCGACCTCGTCGAGCGGTACCGCTAGCCGGGCCGCGCCCCGAGCTCCGCCGGGCAGGGCCAGTGGGATCGCCGCGTACATGAGGCGCTCGTGGACCGTCGCGCTTCTACGGGTCGACACGCCTCCTCTGCCGGCCAGCGCCGCTGCCACCTCCGGACGATCGCGGTGGTTCTCGACCAGGCCCAGCCCGTCGAGCGACACCTCTGAATCGCCGAGCACGACGCCGTTGCCGTCGATGAAGGTGACGCGCCCGTGTGCCCGCGGCCCCACCTCGTCGGCCAGCGCGTCCCAGTGAACCCGCTCGCGATCCCGCTGCCCGGCGGCCGCTTGTTCGACCAGCGACAGGCGCGCGAACAGGTCGCCGCGGATTCGATCGATCAGGTTCTCCTCCACTGCCGGGCGCAGGTAGAGCTCGCCCGCCAGCATGGAGACACCGATCAATCCCAGCGACACCGCGAACAGCTTGCCGCGGATGTTGAGCTTCATGGCTCGTCGTCCTCGAAGTCGCCGTCGCCGATGGCGGCGGTGTCATCGGCCGCGGTCGTGAAGCGGTAACCGACCCCGCGCACGGTCTCGATGTAAGGCCCTGCGTTCCCCAGCTTCTCGCGCAGCCGCTTGACGTGGGTGTCGACGGTGCGGGTGGTGACCTCGCCGCTCATCCGCCAGACGTCGTCGAGAAGTGCGGGGCGCGACTGGACGCGCCCGCGGCGCTCGAGCAGCGTGGAGAGCAGGCGCAGTTCCAGGGCCGTGAGCGTCACCTCTTCCTCGTCGACCCAGACCCGATGCGCTCCGCGATCGACGCGCAGCTTGCCGAACACAAGCGCGCCGTCCCCGGCGGACGATGACGGGGCGGCCGCGCGTCGGAGGACCGCTTCGATCCGCAGCAAGAGCTCACGCACGCTATACGGCTTGACCACATAGTCGTCGGCGCCCAGTTCGAACCCGACCACGCGGTCGACCTCGTCCCCCTTGGCAGTGACCATCACGATGGGGATGTCCTTGGTGGCTGCATTCCCCTTGAGTCGCCGACAGATCTCGATACCCGAGATGTCGGGCAGCATCAGATCGAGCAGCACGAGCTCGGGCCCGTGCTCAGCGACCGCAGCGAGCGCATCCCGGCCGGCCGTCGCCATGAGTGGGGTGTGGCCAGCCTGCCGCAGGTTGTAGCTGAGGACCTCTTGCAGGTCCTTTTCGTCCTCGACGACCAGGATGCGCGCCATGACGGATGACCGGTTCTAGCATTCCTGCCCCATCGGTGGGCCGCCGCAGGGCACGGGCCGGGATTCACCCGAGCGGCAGCGGGTTCGGCGTTCAGTGAAGCACCGGCGCGCTGTCGCGGCGAAACCTGCGCAGCTTGCGCGTGGGCGCCGGCCCCCACGAGTCACCCTCGGCGAGCTACCGTCCCGAGGCGCCGTAGCCGGTCATGAACACGAAACGGCACGTGGCGCAGCGCGGCGCTGTCATTGAAGGCTGAGACTCGGGCGCGGCGTCCTGATGCGACGCCCTCGATCAGGGTGGGGTCAACGTGACGACGTAGCCGTCCGTGGCGGTGGCCCAGTTGATGGTGACCACCGCGGAATTGCAATTCACGGTAGCGGCGGCGTTCGAGACGACGGCCGGCGCGGTCAGCGCCGCGTCGCCCGCCGGCATCCTCTCCAGGAGGACCTTCGTCGAGCCACCGCTCTGCAGCCACGCCGGAATGTTCTTGATGACGACGTTGACCGACCCCGTCACGCCGCCCTTGTTGCCGACCACGACGATGGACTTGGCAGCGCACGCATCCTGATACGCCACGGCGTCCACCTGGGTTCCGGCCGTCACGCTGATCCGAGAGCCGGTCTGATCGGCGTAGCGCTTGTAAATCCAGTACTGGCTGTTCGGTTGCCAGTTGGTCGCCACGAGGTCGCCCATGTTCGAAAAGAACGTCGATCCGCCGGCCCAGTTGCTGCGCAGACCGGTGATCCCCGCGCGATCGAATCTCGCCAGGAACCAGGCGGAGTGGCCCGGGTTCTGCTCGCTGGTCGACCCATATTCATTGAGGTCGAAACCTTTGACGCCCGTGATCCCACGGGTCGAGATCGCGCGGTTGATCGTGGCCTGGTCGTTCACGGGATCGCCCCCGCCGCCCGCGTCGTGCCAGGAGATGTAGTCCGGCATGACGT
This sequence comes from Myxococcota bacterium, assembly GCA_025934105.1. Classification (GTDB taxonomy): domain Bacteria; phylum Myxococcota_A; class Polyangia; order Fen-1088; family Fen-1088; genus JADGRB01. Next base: position 10,057 of record JAICYS010000079.1, read on the forward strand.
TGTTGGTCTTGGCGTAGTCGAGAAAGGCGTTCATCCACGAACCGCCGGCGCCCGTCGAAAGGCTGGGCCCCTCGATGATGGCGCCGGGGATCGCGGCGCGGACCTGCTGGTAGGCATGTTTCCAGGTGTCCAGCCACTGGGCCTGGGTCCCTTTCCAGAAGCCGCTGTAGTCGGCCTCGTTCCAGAGCTCCCACCGCACGTCGGGGCCGGTCATGCCGTTGGCCTTCACGTTGTCGATGAGCTGGCTCATGAACGTCGTGAACGTCGTCCAATCGCCGCCGTCTCCGGGAAGCGGGCAGGAATACTGGTAGTCGTCGCTGACCAGGATCTCGAGCGGAACTCCCAGCTCCTTCGCCCTCGCGTAGTAGCCCTTGATCACCTTCCAGTGGGTGTCCCAGGCTGTCTGTCCGCAGTTTCCAGTGACGCCGCGCCCGGCGCGGAACGCCCTTACTTTGATGCCGCTCAGCAGGGCGGTGGGCGGCTGGGTGCCATCCTCCGAGATGCCGTAGATGAATCCAGAGCCCGCATATTGCGGCGCGCCCTGGCCGGCGGCCATATCAAGGGTGACCGAATCTTTGGCCGAAGGTGGCGTGGGCGGGGTGCAAGTCGTGTTCCCGCCCCCAGCGCCCTGTGGCGGCGTGCAGGTCGTCCCACTGCCACCCGACATTCCGCCCGTGGCCGGAGCGCCCGTGCCGCCGGTGTTTCCCGCTGTGCCCGACAGACCGCCGCTGCCGGAGCCCATCTTGCCGCCCGACCCGGCGGCGCCCGTCTTCCCTGCGCTACCACCGCTGCCTATGGTGCCGCCGCTGCCTACGTTGCCTCCGCTCCCGGCGGTGATCGTCGCGCCGCTTCCTCCAGGGCCCCCTGCAGACGTGCCGCCCGTCGCGGTGTTGCCGCCGCTTCCCGCCGGTGTTCCTCCGGCGCCCCCGCCAGCCCCGGGTCCGCCACTGCCCGCGGAACCTCCCCCGCACGACGCCAGAAAGGTGACAGCAGCGAAGGCGACATACGACTGCAGGTTACCGGCGCGCATACATATACTGTCGATGGCGCCCGGCGGTTGTAAGGCTTTCGCGAGATCGGCCGCGCGGGAACTCGGCCCTGCCCTCCCGCCTGTTTGCGAAGAAGCCTACCGCGGTGATCTCGAGAAGGTTCGTCGTTTGCTTCGGAGGGGCGCCGCGGCAGACTCCGACGTCGGGGCAGCACGGCGCTGATGCAATCGTTGCAACCCTTCATCGGACCGCCGTCGCTCACCATGGGCACGGTCGAAGCGAACCTTTAGGCCGGCGAAGGTTATCGATTTGCCTTTGTCCCGATTGTATCGGTCGTAAAGCGATACTCGAAGTCGAGATCGAGAGCTGCGCCTGGTCCCGAACCACTCACGACCGCGCGCCCGACGCCCCAGCTCGAGTAGCCACCGATGGCAAAGAACCAGTTTCGGTTCTCCTTCTGTAGGTTGTAGCCGCCTTCCGCCATCTTCGATTTGATGTCCCAGCTTCCGACACCGGGCATCTCGACGAACCGTTTCGCTTGAGCGACCTCGTCTTCGGAGCACTCCCGGGCGGATGGAACCTCCTTCACCATGCCTGCCAAGTCGATGGTGTACGGGCTCCCAGAATTGTCCAGGTAATGCTTCATGTGCTTCGCCGCGTCGTCCCCGAGGCGGAGCATCGTATCAGGAGGACCACACGTACCGGGTGCCAGTCCCAGGATCGTCGGCGGATCGTCGGAGCTTTTCCTACCCGGAGGGCCGCCTTTCTTCTCAGCTCAGCGTGACGGACGCACGGGCGGCAATATCTCGCCGGCGCAGCCGATGTCAGCGTATGACTGCCGCGTTGCCGCCCCACTCGGCCAGCGTCCTGCGTCCCTACCAACGCGCCGCGATCGACGCCGTGCTCGCGGCGCGCCGCGCGGGCCGGCGTCGACTGCTGGTGCATCTGCCGACGGGCGCGGGCAAGACCGTGATTTTCGCGCACCTGGCCAAGCTGGCGCGACGCCAGGTACTCGTGCTCGCTCATCGCGAGGAGCTGCTGACGCAGGCGCGAGAGAAGCTGATCCGCGCGCTCGACGACGAGGCCCTGGTCGAGATCGAGCGCGGCGCGCTCCGGGCGTCGGCTGAGGCGAAGGTGCTCGTGTGCTCGATCCGCTCGCTGCACGAGGAGCGGCTCGCGCGCGTCCTGCGGGGGCGCGACGTGGGGCTCATCATCTATGACGAGTGCCACCACGCGGCGGCCGAGGACAACCTGCGCGTCCTGCGGCAACTGGGCGTGTTCGACCCCGCCTTCGACGGCACGCTGCTCGGCTTCACGGCCACCACCGCGCGCGGCGACGGACAGGGGCTCGACGAGGTGTTCGAGGAGGTCGTCTACACGCGCGCGCTGCCCGAGCTCATCGACGACGGCTACCTGGCGCCCCTGCGCGGCTTCCGGATCTCGACCACCGCGGACCTCCGCAAGCTGTCGCCCGCGGGCCTCGACTACGACGAGGAGGAGCTGGCCGAAGCGATCGACATCGAAGAGCGCAACGCCCTGGTGGCGCGGTCGATCCAGGAGCTGGCGCGCGACCGGCGCACGATCGCCTTCTGCGTGACGGTCGATCACGCGCGGCATCTGGCTCACGCCCTGAACGCGCTGGGCGTGCCCGCGGGCATCGTTCACGGCGCCATGCCCGGCCCGGCGCGCGTGCAGGCCCTGCGCGACTTTCGTGAGGGCCTCACCCACGTCCTCACCAACGTGGGCGTCTTGACCGAAGGCTTCGACGATCCCGGCGTGTCGTGCGTCGCCATGGCGCGGCCCACGCGCTCGGAGGGGCTGTACGCCCAGTGCGTGGGGCGTGGGACACGCCTCTTCCCCGGAAAGCTCGACTGCCTGATCCTGGACTTTGTCGATCTGACGACGCTGAGCCTGTGCACTTTGCCGTCGCTCTTCGGCACGCCGCGGGATCTGGATCTGCGCGGGGGAGACGCGAACGAGGCGCGGCGCGTGTGGCAGCGCATCGAGTTCGATCGGCCGGGATTCGAGCTGGAGGCCGGCGCGGTCACGCTCGCCGAGATCCAGGACCGCGCCGCCAGCTTCGATCCGCTGACGCTGCGGCCCGACGAGGACGTCCGCGCGATCTCGATCAACGCCTGGTTCTCCCTGGGCCGCCACGGCCTGGGGCTGCATTTTCAGCGGGGCGCGGACCGCGTGAGCGAGGTCCTGGTCCTGAGGCGCCCCGGTCGCGGGAAGGTCTGGGAGGTCGTCCTGGACGACCGGCCGATGACGCGCTTCGCCCGTATCGAGGAGGCCGTCGAGGCCGTGGACTTCGAGATCGAGCAGATGGGCCGGGCAACGGCGCTCTCGGCCAAGCACGACGCGAGCTGGCGCCGCGCCGCCAATCGGGGCGACGCCCTGCGCCTGGAGGTGTGGCATCGCCTCCACCCACGACGCGGCCGATGATTCAGTTACTGTAAACGGTCCCAAGACCGTCGTGCCGGAGCGTGTGCCGGTGCTTCTGGAATTCGGCCTGACCGCGCAGGCTCCCCTCGCCGTACACCGCCTCCAGCCCTTCGTTGAGATGCTGGGCCGCGTGCCAGAAGTCGACGATCTGCTCGTCGCCCCGGCCGCCGGGCAGCGTGGAGAGAAACGCCCAGTTGTCCTTGACGCCATCGGCGATGCCGACGACGCGCAGGTTCGGGCGCTGCCGCGAGCGCGGCGCCGAGCTCGTCGGTGAGCGCGGCCTTGAGCGAGACTTTGCCCGCCTCGGGCATTCGGCCGAGCCGCGTCGTCGCGAGCAGGGCCGCCGCCCGGTCGTAGAAGCAGAGTGTCCCGCAACTCGCCTCGTGGTACCCAACGGGACCCTTGGCGATTTGGGCGCGGGTGGCGGCCCACTTCTCCTGGCGCCGGCCGTCCTTCATCGGGACGAGCACACCGTCGACCGAGACGGCCACCACCACGGCGCTGTTCGGGACCTGCTCCCCGTCGCGCAGTCGCTTCTCGAAGCCGGCGCGGTCGTCTTCCCAGCGCGCGGACAGGGCCTTCGGCAGCCGGTCAGCACCCGCCGATGCCCCACGCGTCGATCTCGACGGCCGGGGCGTCGATGTCCAGCCGGGCCAGCTCCTCGGCGACGAACTCCGCTTGGGCAGCCGCGAATCGTCGCTGGGCCTCCCGTTCGAACGTCTCGAAGTCGGTCACCGGGCCGCGGGCGGGCGCCGCGAACCGCGCCCTCGAGCTGCTGGTGGATGCACACGCCAAGGGCTGAACGGTTGACGGCGGCTCACATCTCGATGCGCAATGCCCGAGCGACAGCGGGATCGTCGCCCGCGGACTGCCTGGCGCCGTCCCGGGCGGGCTCCTTCGTCGGAGCCAGTGGCTTTAGCTGGTACGTTCACAAACGACGGGGGTCGAAGGGCGTGCTTCTAGTACGGGCACGGCGCTGGCCGATCCCCTGCGTAGTCGTCTCAGGCAAGGAGCGGCGGGGCCGGCTGTGAAGCAGGTGTCCCCCCCCGAACATCGATGTCAGCCGGCCCTGGACGCGAGGCACCGCACTCTGGCAGGAATGACCCATGCGGGAGCCAACCAATCCGGGCGACGCGCGCGAGGCTCGGGAGAGCCTCATCCAGATCGCGGGGCGGCGCACGCAGCCGATTCCTGCGGCTCTGGTGGTGGACCACGTGCTCGCGCTTCCCGGGCCCTGGGACTGGCCGGTCCGCCGAGAGGCCCTGGAGGCGACGCTTCGGCGCTTCGCCTCGGTTCGCGGGCAAGAGATCGCGGTGGCCGATGTGCCGCGGAGCAGACCCGGGGGGCGCTATCGGCTGGCGCGCGCCGGCCAGGCGCTCCCCTACGACGTCCGCCTGTGGTCGCTGTCTCCGCTTCGCGCGGCCTGCGACTGCGCCGACTTCACGCGTGCGGCGCTGGGTATCTGCAAACACGTCGCTGCCATCCTGGTCAGCCTGGCGCGCCGGCCGCGCCAGTTCCAGCGGCTCTCGGCGACACCGCCCCTGCCGCTGCCGCGGCTGCTCTGGGACGCGACGACTGCCGGCCGGGGGCCCACGGATCTTCTGGCCGGCCTGCAGCTCTCGGCGCACGCGTCGGGCGACCGGACCGCGAAGCTGTTTCAAGAGACCTCGGGAGGCGGCTGGCGACTTCGTGACACGCACCGGGATGATCCCGGGGCGCGCCTGCGCCTGGTCGAGACGTTGTGGCGCAGCCTGGCGGCCCACACGGCGGCGGATCCGGCCGCCCGGGCCGTGCTGGCCGAAGAGCGCGCCCGACTCGCGCAAGTCCTGAAGCTGGGCGCGGCGCCGCGCGGCGCGAGGCGGCCGGCCGTCTCGCGCCGGCGCCTCTACGCGTATCAGAAGGAAGGGGTGCGGCGGTTCCTGGCGAGCGGGCGCCTGGTGCTGGCCGACGACATGGGGCTCGGCAAGACGACGCAGGCGGTGGTGGCCGCCACGGCGCTGCACGACGCACGACTCGTACGCAGAGGGCTGCTGGTGGTCCCGGCGGCGCTCAAGCCGCAGTGGGAGCGCGAGTGGCGCGCGATCTCGCGGGCGCCGCTGCGGGTCGTCGAGGGCGGCGCGGGCGAGCGACGCGCCATCTACGCGTCGACGCGCCGGGGGTTCCTGGTCACCAACTACGAGCAGGTCATCAAGGACCTCGACGCGATCAGCAGCTGGTCGCCCGAACTCGTCGTCCTGGACGAGGCGCAGCGGATCAAGAACTGGGCGACGAAGACCGCGCGATCGGTGAAGCGGCTCGCGCCAGCGTATCGGCTGGTGCTCACCGGGACGCCCATGGAGAACCGGCTCGAGGAGTTGGCGTCGATCGTCGAGTGGGTCGACGATCGGGCGCTCGAGCCGAAGTGGCGGCTGGCTGCCTGGTTCAGCGCGCACGGCGACGGGCGGCGCGAGGTGGTGGGGGCGCGAAACCTGAGCGAGCTCCGCGCGCGCCTGGCGCCCGTTCTCCTGCGCCGGACGCGCGCCGAGGTGCTGGGACAGCTCCCGCCTCGCCAGGACACGACCATCCCCGTCGATCTCACCGAGCGGCAGCAAGACGCCCACGACGAGCTCAACCAGCCGATCGCCAAGCTGGCGCGGGTCGCGCAGCGGCGGCCGCTGGCGCCGCCCGAGTTCCTGCGCCTCATGTCGTTGCTGGCGACGCAGCGGATGATCGCCAACGGCCTGGCGCTGCGCGAGTTCGCCGCGACCTGGCCGGGCCTTCGCGGGCGGCCGCCGGGGACGGCCGTCCTCGAGTCGCTCGACGCCCCCAAGCTGGGCGAACTGCGCGAGCTGGTGGCGAACCTCGCGCTCACGCAGGGCCGCAAGGTGGTGGTATTCAGCCAGTGGCGGCGCATGTTGGAGCTCGGAGCCTGGGCGGTGTCGGATCTGCTCCAGGGCGCCGGCAAGCGCGCGCTGTTTTTCACGGGCCAGGAGGGCCAGCGGCGCCGGACGCAGAACCTCGTCGACTTCCACGACGATCCCCACGCCGCGGTCCTGTTCCTGACCGACGCGGGCGGCGTCGGGCTCAACCTCCAGCGGGCCGCCAGCGCTTGCATCAACCTCGAGCTGCCATGGAATCCCGCCGTGCTCGAGCAACGCATCGGACGTATCCACCGCCTCGGGCAGTCGCGGCCAATCGACGTCTACAACCTGATGAGCCGGGGCTCGATCGAGGAGCGGATCGCAGGCCTGGTCGCCGACAAGCGGGCGCTGTTCAAGGGCCTGTTCGAGGGCGCCACGGACCAGCTCCGGTTCGAGGGCGGCCGCGCGATCGCGGCCGTGCTCGAACAGCTCACCGCTGGCGTCCCGGAAGCCGGTCACGAGACGACCGAAGATGGCCCCGTCGAAGCGCTGGACAGCCAGCCTGAAACCGAGGCGGTCACCGCGAGTGACGACCGGATGGCCTCTTGGCCGCCCGACGGCCCAGCGCGGTTGCCGCCCGCATCCGCCCGCGACCATGAGCCGGTGACGACGTCAGACCAGGACGCTGACGCCGGCATCTCCCGGCTGTTCGACGCCCTGACGGTCGAGCGGCGACTCGACGGCGGCGTCGTCATCGAGGCACCGCCGGAGGCGGCGCGGGCGCTGGTGTCGCTGTTCGAAGGAATGTCGCGTCTGATGGCGGCGGCCGCACCCTCCCCTCTCCGGGTCGGAGCTGGGCTCGGCCCAGCGCAGTCCGTCGCGGGAGGCACGCCACCCGCTGCGGGTTCCCCGGCCGATCGCTGACCGGCCATGGATTACGACCAGCTTTCAGCGTTGCGCCGCAGCCATCCCGCCTGGCGCCTGTTGCTCGCCAGCCACGCGCCGCTCGTCGCCAGCTTTCTCAACCAGGCCTTCATCGGTCCCAACGTCCGCACACTCTCGCAATCGGCGTTGCGCTCGAAGCTGGAGGACGTCCTCTTTGGCTTGCGCGAGGCCGAAGGCGCGGAGGCCTTCCCACGCCGCGCCGATCAATACCTCGACGAGTGGGCGGACGACGAGCACGGCTGGCTGCGCAAGTACTACCCACATGATTCGGACGAGCCGCACTTCGACGTGACCCCCGGCGCCGAGCGGGCGATCGAATGGTTGGCCGCGCTCGGGCGCCGCTCGTTCGTGGCCACCGAGTCGCGGATCATGACGGTCTTCGAGCTGCTCCGGCAGATCGTGGAGGGGACGACGCTCGATCCCGCGTCGCGGATCGCCGAGCTCGAACGGCGCCGGCAAGAGCTGGACGACGAGATCGCCCTCATCCGCGCGGGGCGGATCGAGGTGATGGACGCGGCGCGCGTCCGGGACCGCTTCCTGCAGATGGCCGCCACCGCACGCGGGCTCTTGGCGGATTTTCGAGAGGTCGAGCAGAACTTCCGCGAGCTCGATCGGGCGGTACGCGAGAAGATCGCGACCTGGGAGCACGGCAAGGGTGCCCTGCTGGCCGAGATCTTCGGCGAGCGCGACGCCATCGCCGATTCGGACCAGGGCAAGACCTTCCGCGCGTTCTGGGACTTCCTGATGTCGCCCGAGCGCCAGGAGGAGCTGACTCGTCTCTTGGAGGCGGTGCTCGCCCTGCCGGCCGTGGCGGCGCTGGCGCCGGACGCGCGGCTGCGGCGCGTCCATTACGACTGGCTGGAGGCCGGCGACGTCGCGCAGCGAACGGTGGCGCGGCTGTCGCGCCAGCTTCGCCGCTATCTGGACGACCAGGCGTTGCTCGAGAACCGCCGCGTCATGCAGCTCATCCGGGGTATCGAGCAGCACGCGCTGGCGGTGCGCGAGCAGCCGCCCGAGGGTGCCTTCGCCGAGGTCGACGAGCCGGCGCCGGCTGTCGAGCTACCCATGGAGCGGCCCTGCTTCTCGGCCCCGCTCAAGCCGAACATCACGGCGCGCCCGTCGCTGGCGGAGGACGAAGCGATCCCGGACGGCGCGCTCTACGACCAGGTCTTCGTCGACCGCGAGCTCCTGGCGCGGCGGATCCGGCGCGCGCTGCAGGCGCGGGCCCAGGTCACGCTCGCCGAGATCGTGGCGGCCCATCCGCTCGAGCACGGGCTGGCCGAGCTGGTGGCCTACCTCGGGCTCGCCGCCGAGGACCGTCGGGCCGAGATCGACGAGCGCCGCACGCACGCCATCGAATGGACCGACCACGAGGGGCGGGCCCGCCGGGCCACCTTGCCGGTGGTCGTGTTCTCTCGGTAAGGTCGGGGCGGCTGCTGGCGATGGATTCTTCACAGGCCTTGTCGTTCGCGCTCGTCGCTCTGATGAAGGGCGTCGTCTACCGCGAGAGCGCCAGGCCGCCTGGCAGTCGCTGTTCGAGCTGCAGGCGCGCGTGCGCGACCACGTGGCGCCGCTGGGCCTCGAGCTGATCCTCGACGAGGCCGAGGGGTACGCGTACCTCCGGCAGCGCCCCCGCGCCGACGGCGAGCCGGAGCTGCCGCGGCTGGTGGCCCGCCGCCCGCTCGGCTTCACCGTCAGCCTGCTGCTGGCGTTGCTGCGCAAGCGGCTGGCGGAGTTCGACGCCACCAGCGGCGAGGCGCGCCTGGTCCTCTCGCGCGACGAGATCGCCGATCTGGTGCGGCTCTTCCTGCCGGACGCCACCAACGAAGCGCGGGTCCGCGATCGGATCGACCGCGCCATCGCGCAGATCGAAGACATGGGCTTTCTGCGCCGCCTGCGCGGCCGCGACTCGGAGCTCGAGGTGCGCCGCATCTTGAAGGCCTTCGTCGACGCCCAGTGGCTGGGCGAGCTGGATGGCCGCCTCGCCGCCTACCGCGAGCACGCCGCCGGTGGAACAGGATCCCGAAGCGACGAGGACGCGCCATGAGCGGCGCGTTCCAGGGCGAGCTGCTCGATCGGGTCGCGCCCCCCGACCGCGCCGGATTCCGCCTGCGCCGACAACCGCGAGCGGGAGGTCCGGGACTGGCTGACGGCGCGCATCGACGCGCAGGACAAGAACCTCGGCCGCCTCCAGGCGCGCATCGTGCAGGCCATGGAGGCCTATCGGCAGCGCTACCCGCTGGACACCCGCGAGGCCGACGCCACCGTCGAGGCGGCAGGGGAGTACCGCGCGATGCTCGAGCGGCTGCGCGCCGACGATCTCCCGCGGTTCGAGGCGCGGTTCAAGGAGCTGCTCAACGAGAACACCATCCGCGAGATCGCGAACTTCCAGTCGCACCTCGCGCGCGAGGGGCAGCTCATCCGCGAGCGCATCGACGCCATCAATCAGTCGTTGCACGGCATCGATTACAACTCCGGCCGCTTCATCGAGCTCCTGGCCGATCCGGCGGTGGACGCGGAGATCCGCGACTTCCGGAGCGATCTGCGCCTCTGCACGGAGGGGACGCTCGGTGGCGCCGACGAGCAGGCGTACTCGGAGGCGAAGTTCCTCGAGGTCAAGCGGATCATCGAGCGGCTCGAGGGACGCGAGGGCACCGCGGAGGCGGATCGCCGCTGGGCACGCAAGGTGACCGACGTGCGCCAGTGGTTCACCTTCTCCGCCTCGGAGCGCTGGCGCGAGGACGGGCGCGAACACGAGCACTACCGCGACTCGGGCGGCAAGTCGGGCGGGCAGAAGGAGAAGCTGGCGTACACCGTGCTGGCGGCCAGCCTGGCCTACCAGTTCGGCCTGGAGTGGGGCGTGACCCGGACGCGCTCGTTCCGCTTCGTCGTGATCGACGAGGCGTTCGGCCGCGGGTCGGACGAGTCGACGCGTTACGGGCTGGAGCTGTTCGCCAAGCTGAACCTCCAGCTCCTCATCGTGACCCCGCTGCAGAAGATCCGGGTCATCGAGCCCTTCGTCAGCTCGGTCGGTTTCGTCCACAACGAGGAGGGGCGGCGTTCGATGCTGCGGAACCTCACGATCGAGGAGTACCGGGCCGAGCTGGCGGCGCGGAGCGCGTGAGGCCGTGAGCGCGGGTCGCGTCTGGACGACCGCCGATGATCTCGCAGCCGAGGTCCTCCGCGACTGGAACGCCGGCCGGCTGCTACGCGCTGTCGTGTCAGGGCAGCCGAGCAGTCCGCGGGCGCTGCGCTTCCGCGGGCCGACGTCGCGCGAGCTGTCCGAACGCTTCGCCGAAGTTCAGCCCCGGATCCGCGCCCTCGAGGCGGGCAGCAAGGCCGCCCGCGGCCACGGGTATGAGCTCGTCTGGTCGGAGGTCAACCACCGGCTGCTGGGGCGGCAACGTGTTCCGTCGGGGGCGGTCGTCTCGAGCCAGGACGACGCCCTGGCGCTGGCGCGGCGGGCCGGGGAGGCGGCGCGCTTTCGCGCCCTGCACGCCCAGACGACGGCGCGCTTTCCCGCGCTCGGGCCTTGGCTCCTGGAGGAGCCGCTGCGGGCGCTCGAGCACGCCGCAGACTGGGATCGCGTGCTGGCGGCGCTCGACTGGTTCCGCGCCCACCCGCGCCCGGGCGTGTACCTGCGACAGATCGACGCCGAGGGCGTGCACACCAAATTCATCGAGGAGCGCAAGGCCCTCTTCGCCGAGCTCCTCGATCGCGTGCTGCCCCCGGAGGCCGTGGACGCCGCGGCCGGGACGGGCGCGTCCGCGTTCGAGGCGCGCTACGGCCTGCGCACCAAGCCGGCGCTGGTCCGGCTCCGGATTCTGGATCGGCGGCACCTGCTGGCGGGCCTCTCGGACCTGACCATCCCGGCCGCCGACCTCGCGACCTTGCGCCCGGCCGTCGATCGCGTGTTCATCACCGAGAACGAGATCAACGGTCTCGCGTTCCCGGACGCGCCGGGCGGCCTGGTGATCTTCGGCCTGGGCTTCGGCCTGGGGCGGCTCGCGCAGGTGCCCTGGCTGGGCGAGGTTCCCGTTCATTACTGGGGCGACCTCGACACGCACGGCTTCGCGATCCTCGACCGGTTGCGCGCGACGCTGCCCCAGGCGCGATCGTTCTTGATGGATCGGGCGACGCTGGAGGCACACCGCCCGCTTTGGGGGCAGGAGCGCGACAACGAGCGTCACCTCGCGCCCCTGTCCCGGCTCGAGGCGGACGAAGCCGCCCTCTACGAGGACCTCGTCGCGAACCGCCTGGCCGACCGTCTCCGGCTCGAGCAGGAGCGGATCTCGTTCGGCTGGCTGCAGCGCGCGCTGGCGGCCGTCGATCGCTGATCGCCACCCGCCGGCGAGGGGCGCCGCGCGCTCGACCGACCCTGGGCCCTCCGGTGCCTCGGCGGCGAGTCGTCGCCGCCTGGCGGTTACCGGACCACGACGGTGGCGGCGGTGAACGTGATCGTGCCCGTTCCGCCGTTGCCCACCTCGACCAAGATCTTGGCTTCCTCCATCTTGCCCAGCTGGAGGCCCAGATTGGCCCATGCCGCGAAATGCTGAGAGATGGAGATGTGGCCACACGACCGCGGCGTCTGTCGAACACTGTAAAACTGGTCGAAGGTCGCCGACGT
>JAICYS010000297.1 GCA_025934105.1 Myxococcota bacterium
CGACAAGCCGCGCTGGACGCGAGGCGCGACGACGAGGAATACCCGTAGGTATTGTGAGGAGAAGCAACGAAGCGTCCGGCGCGGATCGTCGGCCGAACGTGACGCTATTTCGACGGCGGTGCACTAGCGCCCCTCCTTCTGCTCTTCGGTGCCGAGGATGATGTCGTCGACCCCGGCTTCGTGCAGCTCCTGCATCAGCGCGCGGGCGGCGCCGTAGGGGGCGCGCGCGTCGGCCTTGATGAACACCGGCCTGTCGGGCGCGCTCCGATGCGCGTCGGTCAGCCGCCGCGCCGCCTCGCGCACGTCGTCGACGCGCGTGGCGCCCAGGTACACGCGCTTGTCGGCGGTGATCGACACGACCAGCTGCTTGCCGTCATCCGGCGAGCGCGTGTGATTGCGCGTGCGCGGCAGATCCACGGCCACGCCGCTGGCGATCATGGGCGTGACGACCATGAAGATGATCAGCAGCACCAGCACCACGTCGACCAGCGGCGTGACGTTGATGTCCGAACGGACGCCCGGCCGCGCGGTATCGCCGGGGGGGCGAACCAGGGCGCGGACGGCGCGCAGCCGTTCGAGGCGGCCCTCGTTCACAGCGGCGGCGTCCGCCCGCCGCGGGTCGAGCGGAGCAGCTTGTCGGCCAGTTCGCCCGAGGTGTCGTCCACCAGCACGCCGAACGAGTCCAGCCGCGTGACGAAGAAGTTGTAGAACCAGACCGACGCGATGGCGACCGCCAGGCCCACCGCGGTGGTCAGCAGCGCCTCGGCGATGCCGGCCGACACCGAGGCCAGCCCACCGCCGCCGCCCTTCGACGGATCGGCCATCTGCTGGAAGGCCGTGATGATGCCGAACACCGTCCCGAACAGCCCCACGAAGGGGGCCGACGACGAGATGGTGGCCAGCACGGACAGGCCCCGTTGCAGGGCCGCCACTTCGCGCTTCTTGCCGCGCTCCATCGACCGGCTGATGCCGTTCACCAGCAGCTCCAGCTCGATGGCGTCGGTGCGCGCCGGCCCCAGCGCCTCGACCCCTTCGACGAAGTCGGTCACGGCCGGACCCAGCACGCGCGCCACCGGCGCGTCCGGGAACTGCCGCTCGAGCGCGGCCGCCTCGTGCAGGCGCGCGCCGGCGCCCACCAGCGGCTGCAACGCCGCCAGGTAGCTCACCGACCGCTGCCACGAGCGGCGGAAGGTCAGGAACCGCTCCAGCGCGATTCCGATGGCGTACATCGACATCCCCAGCAGGATGACCACCACCGTCTTGGCGACGGTGCCCATTTGGCCCCACAGGCCGAGCAGCGAAAAGTCCATCGGTTCGTCTCTCCTTCTCAGCGCGCCGAGATTTCGTAGCGCAGCGGGTAACAAAACGGGGTCGGCTGTCCGTTCAGCGTGAAAGGTCGGTAGCGCCATCGCCCCAGCACCGACGGAATTTGCGGGTCGATGGCCGGGCCGGCCCCCCGCAGGATCTTCACGTCGGTGACCGCGCCCTGCGCCGAGACGCAGATGCGCACGATGGCGGTCAGCAGGGTGCCGCTCCGCTGGAGGGCCGGCGGCAGCTTCACCCGGTACTGCTCTTCGTTGGGATCGATCAGCAACAGCCCCTTGCCGATCTGCGGGGCCAGCATGCGCGGGCCCGTGTTGGCCGGGACCGGCGCGCCCACCACGCCGCCGACCACGCCCCCCTGCACGCCCCCTTTGACGCCGCCCTCGACGCCCCCCTGCTGCGCACCCTCCTCGTCTTCTTTTTCCTCGGGCTTGGGCTGCTCCTTCGGGTGCTCCTGCGGCTGAACCAGCTGCTCGACCTTGGGGGTGGGCTTGATCTTGGGCCTGGTCTTGGCGCCGCTGTGAGCGGCCGGCGGCGGCGGCGGGGGCGGGGGCGGCGCGCCGGCCAGGGTCACGGCCACCTGGGGCAGGGGCAGCTCGTCGACCTGCCAGAACGACCAGGCGATTCCCACCAGCAGCGCTGCGATGTGCACGGCCAGCGAGACGGTCAGCATGATGCGCCGCCGGCGGGTGGGCCGCGCGGTGGCTGTGCCGCGCGCCTGCTCGAGGATGGCTTCGAAGGCCATCGGCTATCGCACCGCCTCGGCCTGGCGCCGCCACTTCTCGGCCGCGTCGATCGAGGCCTGGTACTGCTGCGGGTCCGAGAAGAAGGCGATCGCCTTCTGCCGCTCGAGCAGGCTCAGGTAAACCAGCGCCTCGGGATACTTGGGGCGCAGCTTCAACGCCCGCTCGAGGTAGCCGATGCCCAGGTCGGCCAGCCGCGCCCGCTGCGCCCCGACCAGGTCGCCCAGCGCGGGCGGCGGCGGCACCTTCTTCTCTTTCGGCTTGGACGGGTCGGGCCGCGGATCGAAGGCCGCCATCTCCGCCCCGCCCCCCTTTTGGAAGAGCTGGCTCCAGAGGAAGACCGCGACCGCGTACTGCGCCTCGGGATCGTTGGCCTGCAGGGCGGCCCGCCGCTGATACCACTGCAGCGCCTCCTCGAGGCGGTTCCAGCGCGTGTAGACCTGAATGAGGCCGCTCATCGCCTGCACGTCCTTCGGATTGGCCCGAAGCCGCGCCTGGTAGAGGTCGGCCAGGGTCTGGAACCGGTCGGCGTCGAACAGCGTCTGGACGTACAGCGACTCGCCGCGCGGGTCGGAAGGGCGCAATTGGCGTAATTTCTCAAACGCCTCGAGCGCACAATGAACGGCCTGCTGGTTCGAAGGTTGCCGAGATCCTGGAATCATCTGCTGCCGGCAGGTCAGCCCCTTGTTCAACCAGAGCAACCAGAAATTCGGAATTAGCGATTCTGCGCGCTCGTAAGCGGCCACGGCCTCGCGGTAACGGCCCTCGCGATAGAGCTGGTTTCCTTCGCGAATCCAGCGTCGGCCGCGAAGTTCGCTGCAGCCGGACCCCAGCAGCACGAGAGCCGCGCCCAGCCAAAGACAAGCACGGCGCGCCCGTACGTCGGTCGCCACGGCCGTCGTTCATACACACGCTGGTTCAGGCGCGCAAGCGCAGACCGACCGGGGCGAGAAAATGATTGCGCGAGCTGAGCAATAAGTGTTGTGGCTGGCCGGGGGCCGTCGCTACTATCCCGCGCATGCGCCCCCCCAAAGCCCGATCCTTGAGCGTTGGTCTCGCCGGTGCTCTCGCAGTCGCGAGCCTCGGCGCCCTCAGTTGTTCCAGCTCCGACACGATCCTCGCGCTGACCATCACGTCGGCGTCGGACATCGGTGCGGTCAGCAAGCTGCGCGTGACCATCACGCCGCAGCCGCCCGCCACCTTCCCGGAGATCATGCAGACGGTCGATCCGCAGACCATGCCGGCCGACGCCGGGGCGGTCATCAAGTCGTCGTTCTTCGTGCGGCTGACGCTGCCCGAGAGCACCGACGGCCCGGCCACGGTCCTCGTCGAGGCCCTGGACGCCGCCGGCAACCCGTACGCGGGCGGACGCGGCGACGCCGCCATCCAGAAGGACCACGCGGTCGCGGCCCAGGTGAGCCTGACGGTCGGCGGACCTCCCCCCGAGACCGACGGCGGCGCCGGCGGCGCCGGGGGCAGTGGTGCCGGCGGCCAGGCGGGCGGCGCCGGTGGCGAGGCCGGAGCCGGCGGTGAAGGCGGCCACGCGGGCGCTCACGGCGAGGCGGGCGCTGGCGGCGAGGCGGGCGGCGGCGCCGGCGGCCACAAGGGCAACGGCAACAAGGGCGGCGCGGGCGGAGCCTAGGAGGGCGTTGCCCTAAGGCAACGGTGAGCGCCAGCGAACCATGCCCGACGACGTGTCGCCCGGAGGCGACCTAGTCCGCCGCGCGTTCCGATCGGTCTCTTCCATGTCCAAGCTGCGCGTCCAGGCCTTCTCTATCTCGATCGACGGCTACGGCGCCGGGCCGGGGCAGAACCTCGACAACCCGATGGGCGTGGGCGGCATGGCGCTGCACCAATGGGTGCTGGGCACGAAGACCTTCCAGGCCATGCACGGCGACGGCGGCGCGGGCGGTGAGGGCGGCGTCGACGACGACTTCGCCGTCCGGAGCTTCCAGAACCTGGGCGCCTGGATCATGGGCCGCAACATGTTCGGGCCGATCCGCGGCCCCTGGCCGGACCACGACTGGCAGGGCTGGTGGGGCCCAAACCCGCCCTACCACACGCCGGTCTTCGTGCTGACCCATCATCCGCGCCCGTCGTTCACGATGGAGGGCGGCACGACCTTCCACTTCGTCACCGACGGCATCCAGGCGGCCCTGACCCGCGCGCGTGAAGCAGCCGGGGGCCGGGACGTCCGCCTGGGCGGCGGCACCGCGACGGTCAGACAGTACCTGCGCGAAGGGCTGATCGACGAGCTGCACCTGGCGATCGCGCCCGTCCTGCTGGGGGCGGGCGAGCACCTCCTGGCGGGCCTCGACCTGCCCAAGCTCGGCTACACCTGCACCGAGCACGTCGCCTCCGACAAGGCGACGCACGTCGTGTTGACCAAGGGCCCGGTCCGCTGACCGGGCGAAACGCGGGCGTATAGTTCCGTCATGCCGATGCGCGTGACGTTGCTCGAGGGTGACGGGATCGGTCCGGAGGTGGTCCGGGCGGCGGTGCAGGCCATCGACGCCACCGGAGCCGCGATCGCATGGGATCCCCGACCGGCCGGTGCGGGGGCCGTCGTCACGCACGGCGCGCCGCTGCCCGGCGAGACGCTGGAGTCCATCCGGGAGAGCCGGCTTTGCCTGAAGGGCCCGCTGGCGACGCCCATCGGCGGGGGCTACGCCAGCGTCAACGTCGCGTTGCGCCGCGAGTTCGACCTTTACGCCAACGTGCGGCCGGCCCGGACCTTCGCCGGGTTGCCGGCCCGCTACGACAACGTCGACCTGGTGGTCGTCCGCGAGAACACGCAGGGCGAGTACTCGGGCATCGAGCACTACATCGACCCGTCGCGCAGCGCGGCCGAGGCCATCTCGATCATCACACGCCACGGATGCGACCGGATCATCCGGTTCGCGTTCGACTACGCCCGCGCCAACCGGCGCCCGCGGGTGACGCTGGTCCACAAGGCCAACATCCTGAAGATGACCTCCGGCCTTTTCCTGGAGACCGGCCGCGACATCGCCAAGGCCTACCCCGACATCGCCTTCGGCGATCTGATCGTCGACAACACGGCCATGCAGCTGGTGCGCGATCCGTCGCGGTTCGACGTGATCGTGACGACCAACCTGTTCGGCGACATCCTGTCCGACCTGACGGCGGGCTTGGTGGGCGGGCTCGGCCTGGTGGCGGGCGCCAACATCGGCGAGAGCGCGGCCATCTTCGAGGCCGTTCATGGCACCGCCCCCGACATCGCCGGCCGCGGGGTCGCCAACCCGACCGCGGTCATGCTGGCCGGCGCGATGATGCTGGAGCACATGGGCGACAGCGATCGCGCCGCGCGCCTGCAAGCGGCCGTGCGGCGCGTGATCGCCGCGGGCAAGGACCTCACGCCCGATCTCGGCGGCAGCGGAACCACCGCGCGTTTCACCGAGCGGGTGACAGCCGCCCTCCAGCGCGACCGCCCGGCGACCTGACAGGCAAGCCCCGCGCCCAATCGAACCGCCGCGCGCCGCCGGAACGCCGGCCCTGCCGGGCGTCCCTTCTTCGACGCCGCCTACGCGCCGCAGGTCTGCCAGCCCGACATCCGGACCGCGAACCGCATCGGCAAAATCAGGTTCTCCCAGCGCGCGTAGGTCTCGTCCTTGCGCCGCCGGGAGGCGCGCACGACCGGCCGCTCGCGCCAGGCGTTGTCGTTGGCGTGGCAGCCGGTGGGCAGCTTGACGTTCAGCGCCGCGCTGTCCACGGCTACGCCACCTTTCGCAAGGGCGGGCGCGCCTCGTCGGCGACGGTGATGCCGGCGCGGGCCAGCAGCTTGCCGCGAATCTCCTTCAGCAACTCCTGGTGCTCCAACAGGTGCTGGCGGGCGGCTTCGCGGCCGTTTCCCAGGCGCTCGCCGCCGTAAGCGATCCAGGCCCCGCTCTTCTCCAGCAAGCCGGCCTCCACGCCGAGGTCGATGATCTCGCCGGCCCGCGAGATCCCCTGCCCGTATGCGACGTCGAATTCGGCCTCGCGGAACGGCGCCGCCATCTTGTTCTTGACCACCTTGACGCGGGTCCGGTTGCCGACGACCTGCTCGCCGTCCTTCAGCGCGCCGATCCGCCGCACGTCGAGCCGGACCGACGCGTAGAACTTCAGCGCGTTCCCCCCGGTCGTGGTCTCCGGGCTGCCGAACATCACGCCGATCTTCATGCGGAGCTGGTTGATGAACACCACCAGGCACTTTCCGCGCGCCGTGGCTCCCGTCAACTTTCGCAGCGCCTGGCTCATGAGGCGCGCCTGCAGCCCCACGTGGGAATCG
>JAICYS010000335.1 GCA_025934105.1 Myxococcota bacterium
GGCGGCCGGGATGGGGACGGCCGGCGGCGGCGGTGCCGCCGGAGATGGCGGTGGTGGCGGCGCTCTGACGTTCACGACGGCCAACCTGATCCTGAACGGCGACGCCGAGGCAGCGATCGGATCGACCGACGGCGAGCCGGTCGACACGCCCGGATGGACGGTCGGCGGCCGCGCCACCGCCATGCAGTACGGCCAGGCGGGTTACCCGACGTCGACGGATCCGGGCCCCGCCGACCGGGGCGCCAATCTCTTCATCGGCGGCTACCTCGACGGCGTTTCGACCCTCGGCCAGACCGTCGACGTGACCAGCTACGCGACCGCCATCGACACCGGTACGCTGACGGCCACCCTGTCCGGATATTTCGGCGGGTACTCCACGCAGGAAGACGACGCCGTGCTGACGGCGACCTTCCAGGACGGCGCCGGCCACACGCTGGGCACTCCCGTGAGCGCGGGCGGCGTGACCTCCGCCGACCGGGGTGGCCTGACGGGTCTCTTGCCGCGCGCCCAGCAGGCGATCGTTCCGGCCGGGACGCGCAACATCGCTCTCGTGCTGACCATGACCCGCACCGACGGGACGGCGAACGACGGCTACGCCGACGACCTGTCGCTCACGCTCTCGTCCACCGTGGGCCCGCCGTAGGAAAAAAAACGGCGGCTCGCACCTGGGTGCGGCCGCCGTTCTGTTCGATTTTCGGTTCAGGCCTGCGCGGTCACTTCGGAGCCGGCGGTCGTCCCTTCGGGCCCGGGGACCACGACCGGCACGGTCTCCAGCGTCAGGTCGAGCACCTCGTCGATCTTCTTCACGAAGACCAGCTCCAGCTCGGCCCGGACGGTGTCCGGGATGTCGACGATGTCCTTCCGGTTGCGGTCCGGCAGGACCACCCGCTTGATGCCCGACCGGTGCGCCGCCAGGACCTTCTCCTTGATGCCGCCCACCGGCAGCACCGTCCCGCGCAGCGTGATCTCGCCGGTCATCGCGACGTCACCGCGCACCCGACGGCCGGTCAGCAGCGACACCAGCGCCATCGTGATGGCCACGCCCGCCGACGGCCCGTCCTTCGACACCGCCCCTTGTGGGACGTGAAGGTGGATGTCCGTCTTCTCGAAGTCGGTCGTGATGCCCAGCTCCTCGACGTGCGTGCGAACCCAGGACAGGCCCGCCCGCGCCGATTCCTTCATCACGTCCCCGAGCTGCCCGGTGAGGATCAAGCTCCCCTTGCCGGACATCGCCGAGGCTTCGATGAACAGGATGTCGCCGCCGCTCGGCATCCAGGCCAGGCCCGTCGACACGCCCGGGATCTCCGTCCGCTCCGCCGCTTCGGAGTAGAACTTCTGTGGTCCCAGGATGTCGGCGATGTCCGCCGGCGACAGGTTCGGGTCGTAGGTCTGGCTTTCGGCGACCTTCACCGCCACGGCGCGAATGACGCTGGCGATCTCGCGCTCGAGATTCCGCACCCCGGCCTCGCGCGTGTACTGCTCGATGACCGTGTTGAGGGCGTCGTCCGAGAGCTTGATCTTCTTCTCGTCGAGACCGTGCTCGCTGACCTGCTTGGGCACCAGGTGGCGCTTCGAGATCTCCAGCTTCTCCTCGCGGGTGTAGCCGGGAATCTCCAGCACCTCCATGCGGTCCAAGAGGGCAGGCGGGATCGGGTCCAGCATGTTCGCCGTCGCGACGAAGATGACGTCGCTGAGGTCGAAGTTCACCTCCAGGTAGTGGTCGGAGAACGTCGAGTTCTGCTCGGGGTCCAGCACCTCGAGGAGAGCCGCCGACGGGTCGCCACGGAAGTCGGCGCCCAGCTTGTCGATCTCGTCGAGCATGAACACCGGATTGCGCGAGCAGACTCGCCGCATGCCCTGGATGATTCGCCCCGGAAGCGCGCCGATGTACGTGCGCCGGTGGCCCCGGATTTCGGCCTCGTCGCGCACGCCGCCCAGCGAGACGCGGATGAACTCGCGTCCCAGCGACCGCGCGATCGACTTGCCCAGCGACGTCTTGCCGACGCCAGGAGGCCCCGCCAGGCAGAGGATGGGACCCTTCTTGCCCGGCGCCAGCTTGCGCACCGCCAGGTACTCGAGGATGCGCTTTTTCACCTTGGCCAGATCGTAGTGATCCGCGTCCAGGATCTGCCGCGCCTCGTCCAGGTTCAGCCGGTCCTCGGTCCGCTTCGACCAGGGCAGCTCCACCAGCCATTCGAGGTAGGTGCGCTGCACCGTGTACTCGGCCGAGGACTGCGCCATCTGCTTCAGCCGTTCGAGCTGCTTGCGGGCGGTCTTCTCGACCTCTGCCGGCATCTCGGCCGCCTTGATCTTCTCTTCGAAGGCGTCGAGGTCGCTGGCGTCGTCGCCTTCGCCCAGCTCGTCCTGGATGGCCTTCAGCTTCTGGCGCAGGACCGCCTCCCGCTGGTGCTTCGAGAACTCCTCGCGCACCTGCGAGTCGATCTTCTGCTTCACCTTGATCAGCTCCACCTTGCGCTGGAGCAGGACCAGCAGGCGCCGGAGCCGCTCGGCCACGTCGACCTCGACCAGCAGCGACGCGCGCTCCTCGGGCGACAGATCCACGGTCGCGGCGACGATGTCGCCCAGGCGGCCCGGATCCTTGTGCTGGTCCAGGACCTGCGCCGTCTCGTCCGGAATGTCGGGTGAGATGGCGATCAGCTGCTTGGCGACGTCATAGACCGCCATGCCCAGTCCGTCGATCTCGATCGGGTCCTTGCGGACCTCCACCAGAGGCTCGTAGCTGGCCAGCAGATAGGGCTTCTCCTGGGTAAAGCCGGTCACGCGCCGCCGCTCGACGCCCCGGAGCACCGCCGTCACGCGATTCTCCGCGGCCTTCACGATGCGGACGACCTCGCCTTCGACGCAGATCGTGTACAGATCCGCGCCGGCGGGCTCTTCGATGTCGGCATCCTTCTGGGTGCCGACCAGAACGCGCGCGCCCTTGCCACCCAGCGCTTCAATCAGACGCAGCGAGCTGGCGCGCCCGATCTCGACGGGCATCACCGCGCCGGGAAACAAAACCAGGTTGCGAAGTGACAGGAGCGGGAGGGTTTTGGTGTCAGCGCTCATTTGTGAGTTTACCTCTGGGTTATGATGCCGCGAGGCTGGAAAAGGTAGAACAGAAATACGGTGGCGGTCTGGTCACGACCAGACCTGATAAGAGTCATCGGATGACTCGCGGTCAGAATCGACGCACGTCTCCCGTCCCGGTTCGGCGGGCCAGCTCTTCGAGGAGCTTCCGCGTCTCGGCGTCGTCGGGCTTGATCTTGGGCGCGACGATCTCGACGCGACACAGCTGATCGCCGCGCGTTCCGTCGGGGTTCTTCACGCCGCGTCCCCGCAAGCGCAGCCGGCCGCCGCTGGACGTCCCTGGCGGGACCGATACCGTGACCCGTCCTTCGAGCGTAGGAACCTCGATCTTGGCACCCAGAGCCGCCTCTGAAAAGGTTATCGGCAGGTCCAGCTCGATGTCGGAGCCGTTCCGCCGCAGGAACCGGTCGGGGCGAACCTCGATGTCGAGGTAGAGGTCGCCGTAAGTGCCGTCCTTGCCGGGCCCGGGCGCCCCCTGGCCGGGCAGCCGCAACCGGCCACCCGCCTCGACGCCCGCCGGAATGTTCACCTCGACGGTGTTGCCGCTGCCGTTGCGCACGGTTCGCTTGGCGCCCAGCGCCGACTCGGCCAGCGTGATCTCCACCCGCCCGATCACGTCCGAGCCGCGGTTCGATCGCGGGCGCGCCCGGCCGCGCGGATGAAACCCCCCGGGTCCGCCCTGGCCGCCGCCGAACAGGCTGGAGAAGATGTCGCCGATGTCGAAATCGCCGTTGATGTCGACGCCACCCGCCGAGGTGCGGGCCCTGCCGAACGTCTGGGCGAACGCGTCGGCGTCGAACCCTTCCGGCATACCGTCGGGCCGCACCGGCGCGTGCTTCAGGCGGTCGTATTCCTTCCGCTTTTGCGCGTCGCCCAGGACCGAGTAGGCCTCGTTGATCTCCTTGAAGCGCTCGGTCTTCTTCTTGTCGTTGCCCGTGACGTCGGGATGAAATTCCTTGGCGAGCTTTCGGTAGGTCTTCTTGATGCTCGCGTCATCCGCATTCTCGGCGACGCCCAACGTCTTGTAGAGGTCTTTCATGTGCGAGCTTGCACCTCCATCATGACACGGCAGCCATCCGGCGCTGCGGTTTGCGCGTGAACGTCAGCTCGCCGGCGCCCGGTGCGCGGTCGACCACGATCGTGTCGCCGGGGTGGACGTCGCCCGCCAGCAGCTGCCGCGCCAGCGGGTCCTGGACGTAGTGCACCAGGGCCCGCTTGAGGGGCCGCGCCCCGTACTGCGGGTCGTACCCCTGGTCGGCCAGGAACGTCCGCGCCTCGGACGTCAGCTCCAACTCGAGGTTGCGGTCGGCCAGCAGCTTGCGGATGCGGGCCAGCTGCAGGTCGACGATGTTGTCGATCTCGTTCCGCCCCAGTGGGTGGAAGATGACGATGTCATCGATCCGGTTCAGGAACTCCGGCCGGAACGAGCGGCGCAGTTCGTCCATGACGCGGGCTTTGGCGTCGAGGTTGGTCCAGTCCTGCAGGTACTGGCTGCCGACGTTGGAGGTCATGATGATGACCGTGTTCCGGAAATCGACCGTACGCCCCTGGCCGTCCGTGAGCCGCCCGTCGTCGAGCAGCTGCAGCAACGTGTTGAACACGTCCGGGTGCGCCTTCTCGATCTCGTCGAACAGCACCACCGAGTAGGGGCGCCGCCGCACCGCCTCGGTCAGCTGACCGCCCTGGTCGTAGCCGACGTAACCGGGAGGGGCCCCGATGAGCCGCGACACGGCATGCTTCTCCATGTACTCCGACATGTCGATGCGCACCATGTGCGTCTCGTCGTCGAACAGGAACTCGGCCAGCGCCCGGGCCA
>JAICYS010000263.1 GCA_025934105.1 Myxococcota bacterium
CCCACCCGTCCATGCAGGCGCGCGGTCGATCCGCGTGGTAGTCGGGGCGGACGAACAGGATCTCCATGCGGCCCCGCAGCCGGGCGCGCGCCGCCGCGGCGTCCGCGCGGGCCCGTTCGATCTCGGCGGCCGAGGGCAGCAGCGCGTCGCGGTTCGCCAGCGCCCAGCCCAGGAACTGCGTGTTGGCCAGCTCCAGCCGGATGGCGCCCAGCTCCTCGGCCAGCGCCACCAACTGGGGAACCCGACCGATGTTCCCGCGGTGCAACACGACGTTCACCGTCAGCGGCAGCCCCAGCGCGCGCACGGCGGCGGCGGTGGCGCGCTTGGCCGGCTCGTCGGCGCGCCCGGCGATCCAGACCGCGCCGTGCGGGTCGACGTCCTGCACGGAAAGCTGCAGGCTGTCCAGGCCCGCCGCGGCGAGCCGGGCCAGTCGGTCGGCGTCGGCGGGGATGCCGCTGGTGATCAGGTTGACGTAGAGATCGCGCGCGCGCGCCGCGCCCACCAGCGCCTCCAGATCGCGACGCACCAGCGGCTCGCCCCCGGTCAGGTTCACCTGCAAGACGCCCAGCGCCGCCGCCTCGGCGAACACCCGCTCCCAGTCGGCGGTGGCCAGCTCGCCCTCCGGCGACATCTCGAGCGGATTGGAACAGTACCCGCAGCCCAGCGGACACCGATAGGTCAGCTCGGCGATCAACGTGTAGGGACGCGGCGCCTCGGTGGTCATGACGCGCGCGCGACCAACAGACCACGCTCCTCCAGCGCGCGCAGGAACACCAGGACCTCGTCCTCGATCTGGCCGGCCGTCGCCCCTTCGGATTCCAGCGCCAGGCGGTCGGCGATCTCGCCGGCGGTACGCTCCTCGCGGCAAAGCACGGCGATGCGCGCGCCCGTCGCATTCAATTCCAGCCCGCGCTCGGGCGCCAGCAACATGGGCTTGCCCGTCCGCGGGTCGTCGCGCATCCGCACGTGCCGCGCCAGACACACGCGCGTAGCTCGGTCGATCACGCCGGAACCCTCGAAGCGTTTCGGACCTCCCGCGAGGGTCTCCGCTGGGCATAGCCCACCTTCGTCCACGCGATCACGCCGGAACCCTCGAAGGGTTCCAGACCTCCCGCGAGGGTCTCCGCTGGGCACAGCCCACCTTCGTCCACGCGATCACGCTGGAACCCTCGAAGGGTTCCAGACCTCCCGCGAGGGTCTCCGCTGGGCACAGCCCAGCTTCGTCCACGCGATCACGCTGCAACCCTCGAAGGCTTTCGGACCTCCCGCGAGGGTCTCCGCTGCTGGACCGCGCCGGAGGGCCGCCGCGCCGAGGGTCATTCCGCGGCCTTGGCGGCCGCCGTCTCGGCGGCGCAGGCCATCTGGACGCAGTCGACGAGGTGCCAGAGGATCTCGGTCTTCTTGACCAGCGCCGCGACGCACAGCTCTTGCAGCGGGCGCGACGTGGCGCTGGCGACCACGAACGCCAGCCCCTCTTCGCCGTCGCGACGCGCGCGCGGGACGCGGCTGCGGAAGTAGGCCAGCGCCTCCGCCCCCACCCACGGGTAGTGTTGTTCCCAGGCGGCGATCCGCTTGGACATCAGATCGGGCGCGAACATCTCGGTCAGCGACGACGCCACCGCGACCACCAGCGGACTCTCCCGGCACAAGGTGACGTAGGCGTCGCAGGCGAAACGGACACCCGGCAGCACCCGCCGGCAGCTCGCCACCTCCTGGCGATCCAGCCCGACCGCCTCGGCCAGCCGCAACCAAAGGGCCAGCCCGCCGCTGTCCGGACCGTCGCCGTCGTGGTCGTGAACGCGCCGGATCCAGGCCCGGCGGAAGGCCGGGTCCTCGGACTTCGAGACGATGAGGGCGTCCTTGATGGGGATCCGCGTCTGGTAGTAGTAGCGGTTCAGCGTCCAGGTCTGGAGCTCGCGCCGGCTGAGCGCGCCGGCGTGCATGCGCGCGTGGAACGGGTGCTGGTCGTGATAGCGCTGCACCCCCTCGGCCCGCAAGCGCGCCACGAACTCCTCGGCCGGCCACGGCAGCAGCTCGCGGTCGGGCGCGCTCACAGGGTGACCTCCAGGCCGTCGGCGCCGATCTCGACGCCGGCCGCCTCGACGGCGCGGCGTTCGACGCTGCCGGCGCGCACGATCGGGTTGGTGTTGTTGACGTGAATCAGCACGCGCCGCCCGCGCAGCCGCGACAGGAACGGCAGGCTGCCGTCGGGGCCGCCCACCGGCCAGTGCGCCATCTCCTCGGCGCGCCGGGTCCCGAGGCCGGCCGCGATCAGCTCGTCGCTGGACCAGAACGTCCCGTCGAAGAAGACCAGGTCGGCGCCGGTGACGGCCTGAACCAGCTCCGGCGACGGACCAGCCACGCCCGAAAAGTACGCCAGCCGCTTGCCGTCGCGGCTGTCGCGGACCACCAGGCCCACGTTGTCGCCGGCCGCCGGGGCACGCAGCCCTTCGAGGTGCAGCGGCAGCTTTCCGGGGGTGGCCACCGCCGTGACGGTCAGGGGCGAGTCGCCCAGCTCCTGCTCGCGCCCGACGTCCAGGGTGCGCCAGGTGACCTGGCCCGCGAATCGCTCCAGCGTCCGATAGAACACGTTGCCGGCCGTGAAGCCGCTGCGCACGCTCTCGGTCGCGTAGATCGCCAGCGGATAGGACTCGCGCAACGAAAGCACGCCCAGGCAATGATCGAGGTCGCCATTGGTGAGCAACAGGCCGGCGACGGGCGAGTGGCGGCGATCGCGCGGCCACAGCGGAGGGAAGCTCTCGATCTGCGCCCGCACCTCGGGCGAGACGTTCAGCAGGAACCAGGTGGTGCCGTCGGCGCTGACCGCCACCGATTCCTGCGTGCGCGGGACAACGGCGCCGCCCGCGCGCCGCGCCTCACGGCAGTTCTCGCAGCCGCAATTCCACTGCGGCACGCCGCCGCCGGCCGCGGATCCGAGGACGCGGACTTGCACGGACGCGAAGTCCGGCGGTTAGCGCCGGCTGCCGTCGGCCGCCGGTGCGCGGTCGACGGTCCCTTCGACCTTGACCGGCTCGGCGACCGGGCCCGACGGATCACGATCGGAGAAATCGCTGCCGTAGCCGCCGATCTCCGCGCTCATGTTGATTTCGACGAACGAAGGGGTCTCCCAGCGCATGGCGGTTATTCTGCGCCGCTGTCCGGGCGAGTCAAGGTGCATCGCCGGGAGGGCGCCAGTTTTCGCATCCGTTGCCGGGGCCGGCCGGCGGTGTTCGACAGGGCGCCGGGCTTGCGTTATCCATCCGACATGTCCCGCACGCTCTTGTCGATGGCCTTCCTGACTTGCCTGACCAGCTTCGCCGCCGCGGCGCCGGTCCCCGCCGACACGTCGGTCTACGTCAGCGCCGAAGACAGCGGCGAGATCCTGGTCGTCGACGCCGACAAGGGCGAGGTCGCCGCCCGCATCCCCGTCGGCAAGCGCCCGCGCGGGATCAAGCTGTCGCCGAACGGCAAGCTGCTTTACGTGGCGCTGTCGGGCTCGCCGCGCGGCGGCCCTGGCGTCGACGAGTCCAAGCTGCCGCCGGCCGACCGCAACGCCGACGGCATCGGCGTGGTGGACGTCGCCGCCCGCAAGCTGCTGCGCACCCTGCCGAGCGGGCAAGACCCGGAGGCGTTCGACCTGTCGCGCGACGGCAAGACGCTGTACGTCTCGAACGAAGAGACGGCCGAGATGAGCGTGGTCGACCTGCGCGCCGGCAAGGTCGTTCACCGCGTCCCGGTCGGCCACGAACCCGAGGGCGTGCGGCTGCGCCCCGACGGCAAGGTCGTCTACGTCACCGCCGAGACGGACAATCTGGTGTTCGCGGTGGACGTCAAGAAGCTGGCCGTGGTCGGCAAGATCCCGACCGGGCCGCGCCCGCGCGGCGTCATCTTCACGCGCGACGGCTCGACGGCGTTCGTGACCTGCGAGAACGGCGGCGTGGTCACCGTGGTGGACGCGCGCAAGCACGCCGCCATCGGCAGCATCAAGATCGAAGCGAAAGCCAAGACGCCGCTGGGGCCGCGCCCCATGGGCGAGGCGCTGTCGCCAAACGGCAAGACGCTGTACGTCTCGACCGGACGGGGCGAGTCGGTGGCCGTCATCGACCTCGCCACGAAGACGGTCACCCGTCTCATCGACGGCGTCGGCGCCCGGCCCTGGGGCATCGGCGTCAGCGCCGACGGCGCGCGCATCTTCACGGCGAACGGCCCGTCGAACGACGTGTCGGTCATCGACGCGGCCACCGGCCAGGTGACCAAGCGAATCAAAGTGGGCGGCCTGCCCTGGGGGCTGGTCGTCGCGCGGAAGCGCTGAACCCGCCGATCGAGCCAATTTTGCGTGGCGCGGGCGGCGGCTCCGGCCTCGCGGATGCTCTATCCTTGGCGGCGTGTCGCCCTGGATCGCCGTCTCCTGGAACGAACGAATTTCGACGGTGCGGCGGTTCGCGGTCGCGGCCTGTCTGGCCCTCGCCTGTAGTTCCACGCCCGACAAGCCGTCCTCGGGGACGGGCGGCAGCCCAAACAACGCGGGTGGCAGCGCCGGCGGGAGCGTCGGGGCCGGCGGAATGGGCGGCGGCGGGAGCGGCTCGGCGCAAACCTGCGTCCCCTTCTCCGACGTGAACCACCCGATCGCCCAGCTGAGCCAGACCGGCTGCGTCGTCACGAGCGACCCCAAGACGCTGGCGCCGTCGGTGATCCCGTACGAGGTCAACAGCCCTCTCTGGTCGGACGGCGCCGACAAGACGCGCGGCATGGCGCTACCGCCGGGCGCGAAGATCCACGTGGTGAACTGTTCGGCGGATCCCTCGGAGTGCCCCGGGTCCAACGACCAGGCCGACGACGGCAAGTGGAAGTTCCCGGTGGGGACCGTGATGGTCAAGAGCTTCCTGTTCGACGGGAAATTCGTCGAGACGCGCCTTTTCATGCGCTTCAACGCCACCACCTGGGCGGGCTTCAGCTACAAGTGGGACGAGGCCCAGACCGACGCCACGCTGGAGCCGGGCGACCGCGACGAGGTCAGCTTCTCGACCGGCCAGCGGACCGTGGACTGGCACTTCCCCTCGCGCATGGATTGCATGACCTGTCACATCCCCGACCGGGGGTACGCGGTCCTCGGTCCGGAGACCGCCCAGATGAACCGGGTCGTCAACGGCGCGAACCAGCTCGACGAGCTTCAGTCGATGGGCCTGTTCGACGCGCCCATCCCGACCCCGTACAAACCGGCGCTGATCCAGCCGACCACCTCACAGCTCGGCAGCCCACCCGCGTCGGCCTCGCTGGAAGAGCGGGCAACGACCTACCTGCACGCGAACTGCAGCTTCTGCCACCGGGCGAACCCGGGAGACGTCGACTGCACCACCGACCCCTGCCTGGATCTCCGGTATGGCGTGCCGCTGGCGCAGCGGAGCATCTGCAACGTCACGCCGGCCAAGGGCGGGTTCACGCTGTCCAACCCGGTCACGCTCGCGCCCGGCCACCCCGAGCTGTCCGTGCTGTCGATCCGGATGAAGCAGCCGGCCGACGACTCGACCGGCCATCACGGCCGCATGCCGCAGATCGCCTCCTACGTCGTCGACCAGGACGCGACCGCGCTGATCGACAGCTGGATCACTTCGATCAGCGCCTGCCCCCAGTAGCCAGCCGGGGCGCGCCGGCGATCGGCCGGCCGGCCGCGCGGGGGCGCCCATTCGGCCCTCCCCCACCCGCACGCCGGTCTCGGTCGTCGGTCAGCCGTGCGTGTGCGAGGCGCTGGCCAGGGTTCGCTTGTGGCGGCCGCCCTTGGCCGGTGACGCAGCCTGCGACAGGCTTCCGGGGATGCCCCAGGCGCACAGGTGGCCGTTGCCGGCGGCGATGATGCGCCCCTTGACCGCGATGGGCGCGCTCCACTTCGGCACGTTCATGCAAGTGTTGCTGCTGGTGTAGACCGTCGCGCCCGTGTCGCCGTCCACGCCGGTCAGCTTGCCGTTGTTCATGTACCAGACGATCGCGTCCGACGTCCCGTCGGTGCTGGTCGCGATCGGGTTGGTCGAACTGGAGTTGGGCGCGCACCAGACCACGGACGCTGCCAGCGGGCTGGGCGTGATACGAACGGCCATGACCTGGCCCGTGCTGCCCGTGCCGCCCGGGCACCCGGCGGGGTGGGTCGAGTTCATGACGACGTAGGTCCCCTGCGAGGTCTTGTACGAGGCCGGCGAACCGTAGACGGACGACTGACTCGACAGCGAGAACGTGGCCTTTTCTCCACCGCCCATGGTGGTGCTGCCATGCAGGCCGCCGGCATCCAGCAGGTAGCCGTTGCCGCCCTTCGAGATCGAGACGATCAACTTCGACGGCGTCGCGCCCGCCAGGTTGATCAGGATCGGGTTGTTCGATCCCAGGTCGGCGTCTCCCTTGTCGAAGGCGCTCCAGTCGTTGGCCGGATAAAAGTAGTCGGCCTTGGACGCGGTGGCGGTGAGGCGAACCACCTCTTCGCTGTCGGTGTGCGTGGCGGGGGCGCTCCCCAGCGGCACGTAGTTGCCGGTCGCCGCGAACACGCTGGTGCCGTCGGAGGCCAGGCCGCCGCTGGCCCAGATCCCGCCACCCAGATCGCCGGTGGCCCACTGGCCGGCCAGCGCCTGGGTCGCCGTGTTGATGGCGACCACGCGGCCATGGTAGCTGCCGCAATCGCCCACATAGCCGGCGTACGACACGAACAGCGTCCCGTTGACCAGCGAGAGCGCGCTGCGCTGGTTGTGAATCTTGGGATCGAACGAGGCCAGCGTACCCACGTCGACCGGCCAGCCCGACTTCACCTTGCCGGTGGTGATGTCGATGGCGCTGGCAATCTGGCTGGTGACGCCCTGGGCGCCGCCGACACTCCCCGCCACGTAGATCGTCTTCGACTGCGCGTCGATGGCGGGCGTGGACAGGATGCCGAGCGGGCCCGGGGTGCCCCCGCTGAAGCTGGTGCAACCGATCGACGCGGTGGCCGGCGCGCCGATGCTGGTGGTCCAGGCGCTGCTGCCGTCCTCTTTGCGGGCGTTGACGTCGCCGCCGACGGTCGGGATGAAGAACAGCCCGGTGCCGTTCGGCCCGTCCAGGTAGGTGGGCGAGGCGCCGACGTTGGTCCCCCCGCTCGCCACCGCCGACGTCAAGGTGGCGGCGCTGTTGAAGTTCGTGTCGGGCGCCATGGCCATGGCCATGGTCTTGGTCAACGTCGGCTGGATGAAGAGGCCGTCACGCGAGGGGTTCTTGTTGCGTTCGAGCAC
>JAICYS010000471.1 GCA_025934105.1 Myxococcota bacterium
CGAGTTGCGCAATCCGCTGGCTCCGCTCCGGTCGGGGCTGGACTTGCTGATTCGCCGGACGAACGGTGACGCGATGGTCGACCAGCGAGCCGCTTCAGTGCGACAGCGGCGATCGCGCGATCGTCCTTTGCCGGCGGAACTTGTTGCGGCGGGGCATCCGGCGACGGGCGGCGCCCCCGGGACTGGCGGAAAAGGGGGAACCGGCACCGGCGGGATGGCCGGAGCGGGCGGAAGAGCTGCTACCGGCGGAAGCCCCGGCACCGGCGGGGGCGCGGGGTCGTCAGGCAAGCTGACGCCGCAGGAGGCGGCCAAGCTCATGTCGCCCGGCTGGAACCTGGGGAACTCGTTCGACGCCGCCCCCAACGAGACCAGCTACGGCAACCCGACGCCGACCCAATCGTTCATCAACGCCGTTCACACGGCCGGGTTCAAGACACTCCGGCTGCCGGTGACCTGGACCAACCACATCGGCAATGGCCCGTCGTACACCATCGACTCGGCCTGGATGAACAAGGTCAAGCAGACGGCCCAATGGGCCATCGACGCGGGCATGTACGTGTTCGTCAACACGCACCACGAGGCGGACGGCAACGGCGGCTGGATCAGCTTCCCGTCCGGCACGTCGGCGGCCCAGAACGTCGCCACCGAGGTCGCGGCGGTCTGGACCCAGATCGCAACGGCCTTCCAGTCGTTCGACAGCCGGCTGATGCTGGAGTGCTTCAACGAGCCCAACGAAGCCGGCGGCGGCAACACGGCGCAGGCGCAAACCGACCTCAACATGTACCTGGAGGCTTGCTACAAGGCCATTCGCGACACCGGCGGCGCCAACGCCACGCGCGTCGTCATGATCCAACCGGTCGGCGCGAGCCCGATCCAGTCGGGGATCCAGTCGATGCAGAAGGTCAGCTTCATCAACGACCCCAACCTGATCATCTCGCTGCACACCTATTACCCGACCAACTTCGGCCTCAGCACCACGCCGTACCCGTGGGGAAGCGCGTCGGACTACTCGAGCATGCAGAGCTCGATTGCCCAGCAGATCCGCGTCTGGCTGCCGACCCAGGTGGTGGTGATCGGCGAGTGGGGCTCGATGGGGGCGCAGGCCACCGCCAACCGCGCGGCGCACGCGCTGGCCTACTCCCAGGACACGACGACCGCCGGCCTCATCCCGCTGTGGTGGGACAACGGTGGGTCGGGCAGCGGCTCGTTCGCGCTGTTCGATCGGAGCAGCGGCGCCGTGACGCAGTCGACGATCGTCAGCGGCATCATGACCGGCGTGAAGAACGGGCTGGCGGCGCCCAACAGCTGGGCGACGCTGACCAACCCCTGACGCGGAGCGGATTCGACCGGCCGTTCGCCGTCCGACCGCGAGCGGGCGCGGCGACGACGGCGCCCGCCGTCGAGCGGGCGTGGTCGGGCCGGCGAGGGGCGCGACGCCCAGGCGAGCTGCCGCGCCGCCGACGCCACCGGCGGCGGCGCCCGCCTCCGTCGCCAGCGGGTCGCGGGCGGGCGAGCTCCGCG
>JAICYS010000346.1 GCA_025934105.1 Myxococcota bacterium
CTCAACCTGCACAAGACCTTCTGCATCCCGCACGGCGGCGGCGGCCCCGGCATGGGCCCCATCTGCGTGGCCGCGCACCTGGCGCCGTTTCTGCCGCGCCACCCGCTCGGCGGCGACGGGGCCGCGGGCCCGGTTTCAGCCGCGCCCTGGGGCAGCGCCAGCATCTTGCTCATCTCCTGGACGTACATCCGGCTGATGGGCGCCGACGGGCTGACCCGCGCGACGAAGGTCGCCATCCTGAACGCCAACTACATCGCGCACCGGCTGGCCCCGCACTACCCGGTCGTCTACAAGGGCGACCGCGGCCGCGTGGCGCACGAGTGCATCGTCGACGCGCGGGGCCTCAAGAAGCTGGCCGGCATCGAGGTCGACGACGTGGCCAAGCGGCTGATGGACTACGGCTTCCACGCGCCCACCATGTCGTTCCCGATCCCGGGCACGCTGATGATCGAGCCGACCGAGAGCGAATCGAAGGGCGAGCTGGATCGTTTCTGCGACGCCATGATCGCCATCCGCGAGGAGATCGCGGAGGTCGAACGGGGCGAGGCGCCGCGCCAGGGCAACCTGCTCAAGAACGCGCCGCACACGGCGGCGGCGCTGCTGGCCAGCGACTGGCCGCACCCCTACCCGCGCGCGCGCGCCGCGTTCCCGCTGCCGTTCGTGAAGGCCGCCAAGTTCTGGCCGCCGGTCGGGCGCCTCAACAACGTGCTCGGCGACCGCAAGCTCTATTGCACCTGTCCGCCCGTCGAAGCCTACGGCTCGTAGCTCAGAGTCGGCGGAACGACACCGTCCGCTCGACATCCATCGAACCGCCGCGCGGCGGGCTGAACCGCCACTGGCTCATCGTCGTCCGCGCGCAGCTCACCAGGTCCTGGTCGGTCGCGCCGGTCGCCACCACGTCGCTGGTCCCGGTCTCGCCGGTGGGCTGGATGGTCCACTTCAACAAGAGCGGCTCCGACGCGACCTGCGCCGGCGGCACCTGCCGCGCGCGCGCGACCTCGATCCGGCAGTCCTCGACCTTGGCCAGGTTGGCGGCCATCTCCTGGTTCAGCAGCAAGGGGTCGATGGTTCCCATGGGCGGCCGCGGCGGCGGCGCGGTCGCGAAGCCGGCGGCCACCGGCTCGACGGACTTCTCGGCCTCGCCGGCCCACGGGACTCCGGTGGGCTTGAGCGCCTCCGGCGGGGCCGACGCGCCCGGGACGACGCCGACGCGGCCGGTCTCGCTCAGCGAAGGCCCGGCCAGCAGGCTGGACGGCGCCAGCGGATCCGGGACCGGCGCGGTGACCTGATTGGGCGTCATCTCACCGTCGGCCGCGACCGCGACGGCGCCCGCGCCGCCGAACGCGAGCAGGCCCGACACGACCGACACCCGACCCCAGCCTCGGAACTTTCCGCTGGAACGCATCTTCGTACCTCCCTCGCCCCCATCCACCAACCTGGCCATCGCCTCCGACGCGGACAAGAGGAAACCCGAAAACCAGATCTGGACAGGCGGCGCGTCAGACCCTAGGCCGCTTCCGGGCGGCACGTCGTCGGGCATGGTTCGCTGCCGCTCACCGTTCCCTTACGGCAACGCCCTCCTAGCGGTTGGCGGCGAGAGCCGGGACCACGCCGAGAAAATGGGCGCGGCGGCGCGCCGAATTCCGGGAGCAACGCGGCGCGAATATCCGACGTCTTCGAGTGAGCGGCGACGTCGCAGGCGGCCCCGCCCGTTTCGGCGACGCGGAGACGTTCGCCGCAGGCCCGCCGAAAGCGGCCGTCAGTACTTGAACCAACGCATCTCGGGCGGGCCGTTGAGGTCGAACAGGAACCCGAACCCGAAGTTGATGGTCCCGTTGGCTTCGATCAGCTGGCGCGGCGGGTTCGGAAACGGGGCCGCCTGCTTGAACGCGTCCATCGCCTCGTCATCCAGGAAGTCCAGCCCGCTCGGCTGGAAGACGGCCACGTTCTGCAGGCGGCCGTCCGGCTTCAACTGGATCCGGAGCTCGGTGTAGCGGTTCTTGCGCCCGTAGATCATGCCGGTCGGGTCGCGCTGCCGGTACGCCTCCTCGGGATGCCAGTGCTCCGCGACCTGCCGCTTGACCCGGTTGAAGAACGAGGCGAACCGCCACTTCTTCGAGTTGAGCGCGGTCTCGTCACCGTCGTCGATGTTGGCCAGCGCGTCCTGCGTCCCGCCACCGACGGCGTGCGCCAGCTCCTGTTCGGTGGGCATCAGCGACGGCCCCAGCCCGCCTCGCGTCGGGCCGCCGGCGCGGCGCGCCGGTTCGGAGCCCGCCGGGGCGAACATCCCCTCCTCGCTGGTCCGCGCCGGGTCGGGCACGCCGTTCTTGGCGCCGGGACGGCTGCCCTGCAGCGAGGGCGCGGGCGCGCCGCTGCGCAAGGCACGCCCCAGATCGGGGGTGCGCATGGCCAGGCGGCCGTCTCCCCTGGGCGCCGCCGGCTGCGACGTGGCGGCCGTCCCCGTCCGATCGCCCTGCCGGGCGTTGTCCTCGAAGCGCCCGTACTTCTTGGTCTCGTGCTCGACGGTGCTGTCGTGCTCGGAGACGAACCGCGCGTGGTCGGGCCGGACCTCCTCGCGCGGCGCCGGCACGTCCACCACCTGGCCGTTCGGCTTCAGGGCCTCTTCTTCCTTGCGCGCCTCTTCTTTTTTGTGCGCTTCTTCCTGGCGCTCGAGGTCGGCGACGATCTCGCGGGCCGCGTCGTCGTCGACCATGCCGACGTCGATGGACGACGGCTCGCCCGACGCCGCCAGCGTGCGCGCGATGTCGCGGTCGCGCGGCGCGAACGCGTAGAGGACCAGCCCGACGACCACCAAGAGTTCGGCGTGGACCAGAAGCGCGACGACGATCCAGAAGCGCAGACGGCGTGCGGGAACACGCCGGCCGGGACCGTAGCCCGACTGGACGATCTTCGCGGCGCGAGCACCGCCCTGGCTGGTCACGCCCATGCAGCCTCTCCCAGCGTGACAAATCTAGCTCTACCCGACGCGGATTTCCCCCACCTTCGGTCAGAGCCTACCGAATCACGGGATTGTCGAAGATCTGCCTCAGCGAGACCGGGACCGGACGCGCGGTGGAGGGGTCCGGCATGGGCGGGAACGGCGCCGCGCGCTTGACCGCCTGGACGGCGGCCGAATCGAACTCGCTGAATCCGGACGACTTGACGACCCGCGGCCCCTCCCGCAGCCGGCCGTCGACCCCCACCACGAACCGCACGATGGTCTCGCCCTGCTCGAGGCGCAGCGCCAGCGACTTCGGGAACTCGCGGACCCGCGCGACGCGCTGCGAGATCTCCTGGTAGTAGCGCTGGTACCGGCGGTCCTGGGTCCTCTCGTCCAGCACCAGGGACGCCTCCTGCGGCGCCGGCGCCCCCAGCTCGGACGGCGCGGTTCCGGCGCTGGGCCGGGCCACCGCCCCGGGCGCGTCCGAGGGCCCCCGCCCGGTCTGCGCAGCGACGGCCGCCGCCGCGGCGGGCCGGGAGAAATCGGTGATCCCCGGGTGCGTCTCGGTCGACGCGGTTCGCTGGGTCTGGTCGTCGGCCGCGGGGCCCGGAGTCTGAACGTCGAAGCGGCGCGAGCCAGCTTCGGCGTCCAGCGGGCCCACCCCGCGGGCCTGGCTGGTCTTGTCGGCGACCGGCGCCGTCGACGGCGCCGCGGACGCGGCCGCCGACGCCTCGGACTGGCCCGCCCCGCCCGGCTCGCCCCCTTCGGCCGGCATCGCGGCGCCCGCCTGGGCCACGGCGGCCGGAGCTCGGGTGGGGCGCAGCGAGCGGATCGAATCGCCGATCCCGACCCGCGGCTCGCGGCGCATCGCCTGCGGGGACGCGCGATGCCGGGACAGGCGAAGCCGCGAGGGTTGGTTTTCGGCGGCGCCGTCGGTCAGGCGCGCGCGCAGCACCGAGGTGTCCAGCCGGTAGGCGTGCGCCAGCGGCGCTCCACCGGCCGCGCCCCGATCGGGCGCCGGCGCGGCGCGGTCGACGCCGTCGCCCCTGGCGGGAGCTCGCGTCCGATCGGCCGGGTTGTCGCGTTCGCCGGCCGGCGCGTCCACCGGTCGAGCGACGGGCGGCGTCTCGTCGACCAGCGCCGCCAGGGCCACCTGCTCCGGGCTGGCGATCTCGACCGGCAGCGCGATGGGAGCCTGCGACGCCCACGCCGACCGCGGGTCACGGCCCGCTGCGTCGGCCGACCCACGCGTGCGGCCGTACGCGAACAGCCCCAGGATCAGCAGCCCGTGGACCGCCGCCGAGCCGAACAACGCGATGGCCCACCCGGCCCCCCGGGCTCGCGGTTTTTGAACGACGTGGACCATCTGGGACGTTGCGCGCTCGAGAAAAGGGTAGCATGACCGCCCTACCCGCCCATGAATCTGGAACGCCGTCTGCTACGCGACGTGGGTCGCGCCATCGGCGATCACCGCCTCATCGAGGATGGAGATCGGATTTTGGTGGCCATGTCTGGAGGCAAAGATAGCTACGGCCTGC
>JAICYS010000196.1 GCA_025934105.1 Myxococcota bacterium
GCCGTCTGCCCGCCGCCGCCTCCGCCCTGGCCTTTGGAGCCGGCGGTGCCGCCGCCCATGCCGCCGGTGCCGGCGTTGCCGCCCGTGGCCGGCGCGCTGCCGCCGGCCGCCTGGCCGCCGGTCCCGGCCGTCGTCCCGGCCGCGCCGCCACCGGATCCACCCTGGCCAGACAGCCCCGCCGCCCCCGTCATCGGCGGGCCGCCCGCCGGCGTGCAACCGAGCCCGACCAGAGTCAGCGCCAGCGCGCCCAGCCGTACGCATCGCATCACGCGGCGCATGTGGTCTCGATTAAGGGACGTCCTCGCAACAATTGCTACTTCACGAGATTGGCTCCCGCGGCCGATCGCCGTCGCTGGGGCGCACCGGCGCGGCGGATGCTCCAGGGGCCAGCGCCCGGACGAGGGCCGCGCTCGCGGCGCGCCACCGGCCGCCGTCGTGGTCCGGACTGTCCAACCGGCCGAGCGCGCGATCAGCCGCCGTCGTCGTCGGGCGGGGGCAGGGCTGTCGAACCGGCCGAGCGCGCCGCGTTCGCGGCGGTGCCGATGTCGGCCAAGATGGCCCGGACGCGCGGAAGCAGCGTCGCGCCGGCCGGCAACAGACGGACGCCGCGCGGCACGCGCTGGAACAACGGAACGCCCAGCTCGTCCTCGAGCGCGCGGATCTGCCGGCTCAGCGGCGGCTGCGAGATGTGCAGCCGGGCGGCCGCGCGCCCGACGTGTCCCTCCTCGGCGACCGCCACGAAGTACTCGAGCTGCGCAAGGCTCACGGCTCCCAGCTTAGCAGCCGGTGGCGAAAGTCGGACGCGGAGACTTTCGCCGCGGGCTGCTGGCACCGCGGCCAGATCGAAAAGGTATTGGATCGCGGCCTGGACCGTCACGCACAGTCGGACCATGGGCATCGACCTCCTCGGCTCGACGGAGATCGCGGCGATGCGGCGCGCCGGGCGGGCCGCGGCGGCGACGCTGGCGTTCATCGCCGCGCGGATCGCGCCCGGCGTGTCGACCGCCGACGTCGACGCCTGGGTGCGCGCCGATACCCGCCGCCGGGGCGGCCGCCCCAGCCAGCTCGGGTTCCAAGGATTCCCGGCCGCCGTTTGCACCAGCCGCAACGCCGTCGTGTGTCACGGGATCCCCAGCCCCAACGAGCGCCTCGCCCTCGGCGACATCATCAACGTCGACGTGACCACCGAGCTCGGCGGTTTTCATGGCGACACGTCCGCGACGCTGTTCGTGGGGGCGCCCAGCCCCGAAGCGCGGCACGTCGTCGAGACCGCGCGCCGCTGCCGTGACGCAGGCATCGCGGCGGTCCGTGCGGGCGCGCGCCTGGGCGACGTCGGGGCGGCGATCGAAGAGCTGGCGGCGCGCGAGGGGTGCAGCGTGGTGCGCGAGCTCGGCGGGCACGGCATCGGCCGCGCCATGCACCAGCCGCCGCACGTCGCTCATTTCGGGCAGCGGGGCGCCGGCCTGCGCCTGCGCGAGGGGATGGCCATCACCATCGAGCCGATGATCAACCTGGGCGGCCCGAGCGTCCGCCAGCTGGATGACGGCTGGACGATCGTGACCGCCGACGGCTCGCTGTCCGCGCAGTTCGAACACACCGTCCTCGTGACGCGCGAAGGGTGTGAGATCTTGACGCTGGCCCCCGGGTCCTAGAAGCTGATCAGGATGACGAGCCTTCGATCGGGATCGCTCATGTTGACCCTGGTCGGCGCGCTCAGTCTCGCGCCCGGCGTGGCGGCGGCCCAAGACGCGCCGGAGTCGCCGCCCCCGCCGGGCGAGCCGCCGCCCGACTCGCAGGGCGCCGCGCCGGCGGCCGCGGCCTCCCCGCCGCCGGTCGGGGCCTACCCGCCGCCGGTCGGGGCCTACCCGCCGCCGCCGGTCTACGGCTACCCGCCGCCCGGGTACGTTCCGCCGATTCCGGCCGGCTACCACGAGCACGACGGCACCTACGTGCGGCTGCAACTGGGGCTCGGGTACCTGCGCCTCACCACCAGCACCGGGGGCGACGACTTCGAAACCAAAGGCGCGGGCGCCAACCTGGACATCGCGGTCGGCGGCGCCGTGGCGCCGAACTTCATCCTCTACGGCGCCTTCCTGGTCGCCGACGCCAGCAGTCCGTCCGCCTCGCTCAACGGCATGTCGCTGGGCAGCTCCAGCGGAAGCCTGGACGTGGTCGGTTTCGGCGCCGGCGCCGCCTACTATTTCCCCGACGCCAACGTGTTCGTCCTCGGCACCATCTACGCTGCCCGCATCGAGGGCTCCGACTCGAACGGCAACACGGTCCAGACCAGCAACCTCGGCTGGGTGCTGGAGGGGCAGCTCGGCAAAGAGTGGTGGGTCTCGACGGACTGGGGGTTGGGAGTCGCCGGGCAGGTCGTCGGCGGCCGCATGGACGACAAGGGCGGCTCCCCCACCTGGACGGCGTTGTCGTTCGGGCTGTTGTTCTCGGCCACCTATAACTGACCGTCCGCGCCTCGAGACTGGTCGCCACGACGGTCTCGGCATCCGCGTCGACCCGAACGGGGTCGTGCCCGCGGAGCGCTTTGTCGCGGATGGCCGTTCCCGTGGACGCCGCGGCGGCTGGCTGCCTGGCGCCGGTGGGCGCCTCCACGCTGCAGATTCCCCGAGGCGCCCGAAACGTCTGCGTCGCGCAATGCGCCACGATTGAAATGGAATTGTCGGCTGACGCAATCACGGCGAACAACGCCACGCGCGTTTTCCAGGGCCGTCCTGCGGCTGCTTTGGGCGCCGATTTCGACCCCGCCGCCCGGGCCTCGATCGAATCGTGGCGTCCTGGCCGGCGGCGGGGAGGTCGCGGACGTCGCCGAGCGCGGTGACCGGGCCCCGTCGCGCCCCGCCAGCTCCACGAAACGCATCGGGCCGGGGGCCGTCCGTCCGGAGGGCGGCGATCGCCTGGCCGCCCGGTTGACCGGCTTGGACCTTCGGCCGCAGCAGGCGTTCAGGGGGCGGGTTGCCGGTTGCAAATCGTTGAAAACGAGCGGCTTTATCCGATCGGCAGGCAAAACGCGCTCGAACCGGCGCCGCGACAGAGCGGGCGAATCGATAGGCGCCGCCTCGACTGTCGTGCTAGGCACCGGGGCGTGAAATCGACCGGAGACACGAATGAAACGATTTCTTTGCGAGACCAAACGTCCGGTCGACGCATCTCGAGCACCATGCGAATTTTCGTAGCCGTCGGAATCTCGATCGTGGTGGTTGGTTTGCTGGCGGGCACGAAGTTCGCGCAGATCTCATCTTTGGTGCGCTTCGGCAAGGCCGCCCAGGCGGCCGGCCCGCCCCCGCAAGCCGTCGGAACCGCGGTGGCCCAGTCGGCCCAATGGGAGTCGCTGCTGGAGTCGGTGGGCAGCGTCGAGGCCGGCCGCGGCGTCACGATCAGCAACGAGGTTCCCGGCGTCGTGCGCGCCATCCGTTTCGAATCGGGCGCCAAGGTGCGCGCCGGCCAGGTGCTGGTGGAACTGGACGCCCGGGTCGAGCGGGCGCAACTGTCGTCGCTGCAGGCACGGCGCGAGCTCGCCACCTCGTCGGCCACGCGCACGCGCCGGCTGGCGGCGAGCGGCGCGTCGACCAAGGCGCAGCTCGACGCCGACGAGGCCCAGCTGAAGACGATCAGCGCCGACGCGCAGGCCCTGGCGGCCCAGATCGAGAAGAAGACCATCCGCGCGCCGTTCGGCGGAAAGCTGGGCATCCGCTCGGTGAACCTGGGGCAGTATCTGAACCCCGGGACCCCGATCACCGTCCTCGAGTCGCTGGACGCGGTCTACATCGACTTCACCGTTCCCCAGCAGCAGCTCGCCCGCGTGCCGGTCGGCACCACGGTGCGCATCTCCGTTCCGGGCGTGCAACCACCCCGAACCCTGATCGGCAAGGTCGCGGCCGTCGATCCCAACGTCGACCCCGTCACGCGCGCCGTCAAGGTGCGCGCCTCGGTCGAAGAGGGGCCGGCGAACGTCAAACCCGACGAGCCCAAACCCAGCGACGTGCTGCGCCCCGGCATGTTCGTCAACGTCTCGGTCGTGCTGCCCGAACGCGCCAACGTCGTGTTCGTGCCCGCCACCTCGATCATGCGCGCGCCTTACGGCAACTCGATCTTCGTCATCGAGGACAAGAAGGACGGGGCGGGCCGCGCCACCGGCGGACGGCCGGTCAAGGTCGCGCGCCAGCAGTTCGTGCGCGTGGGCGTCAGCCGGGGTGACTTCGTCGCCATCGACGAGGGGGTGACCGCCGGACAAGAGGTCGTCGCGCTGGGCGCCTTCAAGCTGCGCAACGGCGTGCCGGTCGTCGTGAACAACGAGATCCAGCTCTCGCCGTCGCAGACCCCCCATCCCCAGAATCGCTGAACATGCGCTTCACCGACATTTTCGTACGCCGGCCGGTCCTCTCCGTCGTCGTCAACCTGATCATCGTCATCGCGGGCCTGCAGGCCGTCCGCACCCTCAACGTCCGGCAGTACCCGCGCCTGGAAAGCGCGACCATCGTCGTTCGCACCCCGTACGTCGGCGCCAGCGCCGATCTGGTGCGGGGGTTCATCACGACGCCGATCGAGCGCTCGGTCGCCGCCGGCGACGGCATCGATTACATCGAGTCGCAGAGCGACCAGGGGCTCTCCACCATCAACGTTCACCTTCAGTTGAACGTCGACACGGCGCGCGCGCTGGCGGACATCAGCGCGCGCGTCAACCAGGTGCGGGGCGATCTGCCGCCCGAGGCCGAGGTGCCGGCCATCAGCCTCGAGCCGGCCGACGCCGCGTTCGCGTCGATGTACCTCAGCTTCGACTCGAAGATCCTGCAGGACAACCAGGTGACCGATTACCTGATCCGGGTCGTGCAACCGCGGCTGTCGGCCGTCGAGGGCGTGCAGAAGGCGGAGATCCTGGGCGGGCGCACCTTCGCGCTGCGGGCCTGGCTCAAACCCGACCGGATGGCGGCGTTGAACGTCAGCCCGGCGCAGGTGCGGCAAGCGCTGGCCGCCAACAATTACCTGTCGGCCGTCGGCCAGACCAAGGGCACCTTCCTTCAGCTCAATCTCTCGGCGTCGACCGGCATCGAGTCGGTCGAGGATTTTCGCCGCCTGGTCATTCGCCAGGAAGGCGGCACCCTGGTGCGGCTCGGGGACGTCGCCGACGTCGTGCTGGGCGCCGACGACTACGAGATGGACGTGCGCATGTCGGGCGCCAGGGCCGTCTTCATGGGTGTCTGGGTGCTGCCCAATGCGAATTCGCTGGATGTCATCCGGCGGGTTCGCCAGGAGCTGGCCAAGGTCCAGCGCGAGCTTCCGACGGGGCTCAGCGCCATGATCGCCTTCGACGCCACCAAGTACATCGACAGCGCCATCCACGAGGTGCGCGGCACCCTGGTCGAGACCATCGCGATCGTCATCGTCGTGATCTTCCTGTTCCTCGGCTCGCTGCGCACGGTCGTCGTGCCGGTCGTCGCCATCCCCGTGTCGCTGATCGGCGCGATCTTCCTCATGCAGGTGTTCGGCTTCACGCTGAATCTGCTGACGCTGCTGGCGATCGTGCTGTCGGTCGGACTGGTGGTCGACGACGCCATCGTCGTCGTCGAGAACGTCGATCGGCACATGCGCGAAGGGCGCTCCGCGTTCCAGGCCTCGTTGCTGGGCGCCCGCGAGCTGGTCGGACCGATCATCGCGATGACGATTACGCTGGCCGCCGTCTACGCGCCCATCGGTTTTCAAGGGGGGCTCACCGGCGCGCTGTTCCGAGAGTTCGTCTTCACCCTGGCGGGGGCCGTCCTCATCTCGGGCGTCGTGGCTTTGACCCTGTCGCCCATGATGTCGTCGAAGCTCTTGGGGCCGCACCAGCACGACGGGCGATTCACGGCGCTGGTCGACGGTGTGTTCCAGCGCATCAAGTCGCGTTACTCGCGCATGTTGGCCGTCACGCTGGCCAACCGGCCGGCCGTCTACATCGTCTGGGGCGTCCTGTCTCTCCTCGTCATTCCCATGTACATGTTCTCGCCGAAGGAGCTGGCGCCCACCGAGGACCAGGGCGTCATCTTCAACAAGGTCGACGTGCCCGCCAATGCCACGCTGGAGCAGATCACCCCGTTCACCGAGAAGATCTTTCGCAACTTCCAGTCGATCCCCGAGTTCAGTCACAGCTTTCAGCTCACGTTTCCGAGCGGCGGCTTCGGCGGCATGATCGTGAAGCCCTGGGAAGAGCGTTCGCGCAGCGTCTTCCAGATCCAGCAGGAGCTGTTCGGCAAGCAGATGATGCTGACGGGTGTCCAGGGGCCCGTGTTCCTTCCGCCGGCGCTGCCCAGCCCGGGCATCTTCCCGGTCGAGTTCGTCATCGCCTCGACCGGCAGCCACGAAGAGCTGGTGCGCGCCGCGGACCAGATTGTCGTCGAGGCCATCAAGAGCGGGCAGTTCGCCTTCCCGCCCATCACCGACGTGAAGATCGATCAGGCCAAGGCGGACATCGTCCTCGACCGCGAAAAGATCGCGTCGATGGGGCTCAGCATGCAGCAGGTCGGCAGCGATCTGGCGACCATGCTGGGCGGCAACTACATCAACCGCTTCAACATGGAGGGGCGCAGCTACAAGGTCATCGCGCAGGTCGAGCGCGCCGGCCGCCTCACCCCCGCCGACCTGGGGCAAATCCACGTCACCGGACCGGCCGGCACGCTGATCCCGCTGTCTTCGATCGCCACCTTCCGCACCGAGGTCGAGCCGCGCTCTCTCAATCGCTTCCAGCAGCTCAACGCCGTCAAGATCTCCGGCGTCGCGCCCCGCGGGCTGGAACAGGGCCTGGCCGTGCTGGAGAAAGCCGCCGAGAAAGTTCTGCCGCCCGGATCCCGGATCGATTACACCGGCGAGTCGCGGCAGCTCCGGCAAGAGGCGGGCAAGTTTCTGCCCGCCATGGGCCTGGCCATCGTGCTGATCTTCCTGGTGCTGGCCGCGCAGTTCAATTCGTTCCGCGACCCGATCGTCGTGCTGGCCGGCTCGGTGCCGCTGGCGATGTTCGGCGCGATGATCTTCACGTTCCTGAAGTTCTCCGGCCCGCCCGGCATGCGATTCGGGCTCACCGAGGGCTGGACCACCACGCTGAACATCTACTCGCAGGTCGGCCTGGTCACGCTGGTCGGCCTGATCGCCAAGAACGGCATCCTGGTCGTCGAGTTCGCCAACCACCAGCAAGCGAACGGGCTGTCGAAGGTCGCGGCCGTCCAAGCGGCGGCCGAGACCCGCCTGCGCCCGATTCTGATGACCACCATCGCCACCGTCGCCGGACACTTCCCCCTGACCCTGGTGAGCGGCCCGGGCGCCGCCGCCCGCAACTCGATCGGCGTCGTGCTGGTGGGCGGCATGGCCATCGGGACCATCTTCACCCTGTTCGTCGTGCCGTCCGTCTACGTCC
This sequence comes from Myxococcota bacterium, assembly GCA_025934105.1. Classification (GTDB taxonomy): domain Bacteria; phylum Myxococcota_A; class Polyangia; order Fen-1088; family Fen-1088; genus JADGRB01. The sequence goes on from JAICYS010000196.1 coordinate 7,400, forward strand.
TCATCGCGAAGGACCACCGCGCCACCGCCGCGCAGCCCCCGCGCGACGTTCCGGTGAACACCAACGGAGACGTCCTGCCCCCGTCGCGAATACCCGCCGAGGCCGTCTCGAGCTGAGCGCCCGGGCGGCAGGTCCGAGCGGCCCCATCGCCACCGCTCGGACGCGCCCCGGCACGACGCGACCGAGCGTCGAGCGCGGGAAGCGCCGGCGCCAGCAGCGAGCGCGGCTCGGCCTGGCAGGCCTACACTCCGGCTGCGGCGCCCGCCTGACCGCCGTCTCGTCGGCCAGTCCCGTCGGGCGGCCTCGCGATCGACTCAGGGTCGCGAAACCGTTTCGGCTTCAGCTTGAACACACCTTGGCCCGCAGTCCCTGGCAAGCGAGTTCCACGGCGTCGGCTTCTGTGACTACTATCCGCCGCAGATGCGAAGGATGGTGATCCTTCACGGATGGGCCGGCGACGAATACGTCCTGACACCGTGGGGCGCAGCCTCGACTGTCGACCGGGCGTGCGCTCTTCGACGCTGGGAGGTGGAGCATCATCTTCACATCGCTCTATCGGTGGACCACGACAGCCTGCGGCTCAAGCGGAGGGAGATCCTGTCCCTCTCGACCACCATGACGCGAGAAGGTCGAGCGATCATGCCGTGCACCAGCAGCTGCTCGACCAACTCGGGACCGGTCGTCTGCTGCTCATTCACGACCGCGCCAGTGCGCCGGCCTGCGGAATGGACGCGGACGATCACGAGGACGGCGGGCATCGATCCAGCTCGAAGAGCGAGGGCAGGTGGGGCGGGAACAGCGCGCACTGGTCGCAGGAGAAGAAGCTCGAGAGCAGGCATCCAAAGCTGAGGCCGCTCGTGCAGGGCGTTCTCAAAGGACTCTCCACGCGGGGATTTCAGCCCATCATTTTCTACGGGTGGCGCTCGGTGGAGGTCCAGCGGAAGAAGCAAAGGGAGGGGAAATCCCACGTCACGTTCAGTTTCCACAACGTGACGAACCAGGACGGAACACCTTGCTCGTACGCAGCGGATATTGTCGACCAACGCTGGAACTGGGAGCCGCCTGCCCAGAAGAACGGATACTGGGCTGCCCTCGGCGCAGAAGCCAAGGCCAACAACTTGTACTGGGGGGGGACCTGGCACCACCCCGACCGGGCTCACGTTCAGTTGGTCCCCAATGAACGGCTCAAGCACTTGCGGCGAGCATGCGGCTACTGATTCTCTTCGGATTGCTCGTCTTCCACGAGGCCACTGCTCACGCCGAGCGCGTGTGGCTGGTGATCGGCACAAGCAGCCCCACGCCGGCTGGGATAGCTCGCGCCGCGAAACCACTCGCCGCGAAGTCGTCGGATGGCCTCATTTTCCGCACCGCCGACTGCGGCGAGAGGCGGACGATGTTCGGATGGGCGTACCGCATAGCGCCGTCGGCCGAAGCAGCCAAAGGCGCGCTGGCCGGCGCGCGCGAGGTCGCGAAGAATCCCTACGTGAAGCCGTGCGATATCGTGCCGCGGTCACTTCTCGCGTTGCGGGTTCCAGCCGTCGATGCGTCGATCGCCGATGTTCCGACCAATGTCGCCGATGACTGGGAGGACGCCGATCGTGTTTCTAGTGCGGTCTCACTCCCGGACGGTTAGACGGTGGTGATCAAGCGGATCTTCAAGCCAGGGCTGCTTGATGACCCTGACGAAGGCAAGGATCAGAGTGTGTGGCTGGCAGAAGGCCTCGGCCCGTTGAAGCTCCTCGCCGAGTCGTGTTCGCCAGCCGAGGCTTTCGCCGCCCGGGATGGCAAGCTCGCCTTCCAGTGCGGAGACTCGATCGCGGCCGACGAGCTACTCCACAAGGTGCTGGTGTTCGACGGCTACAAGCGGGTAGCTGTGGTCTCGTCCTGCCAAAAACCCCGGTGGGTCGCCTCCGCGGCCTTGGTCTGCAGCTCGGAGTCAGTCGGTCCCGACGGAACGATCAAGCTGAGGCCGAAGACGATCTCTCTGGCACCATGAGCTGCAACACCGTCCCTCGATACCCTCGTCCGTCGCCAGTGCGCCGAGCTTCTGCGCGCGGCAGGGCGCTGTTCACGCTCGCGACGAGGTCTTGACCGGTCGGACGGAACCTCGGCCACTCAGTCGGCCAGCGCATTCCGCCTCGACCGCCGCCGAAGGGCTGCCCCGGTCAAAACTGGCCCCCGCAGATGACGCCCGAGAAGCCTGGGGTGCAAGAGTACGAAAGCGCGCTCTCCCATCTGGGGATCTTCGAGCGCGGGGTGAAGAAGAGAACCGCCGACGTCACCGCGAGAGCGGCGCCCACCGCGTAGCCCTCGATCGCCCATGCCCTGTCCGAACTCCAGGAGTCGTAAAGTGAGCGCTGCACAGACCCCACGTTGCAGGACGGCCCGAGCCGCGATGTCCGCCCGCGATGGGGCTCCGATCGGTGATTGTGGGGAGAGGCGCTGAGCGGCGACCGCGGCGTGTGCCGGGCGGTGACTCAACTTAGCGTGGGTGTCGCGCGTCCGGCTGCGGCCTCGAAGTGCGGGTCATCGCCGTCCGCTCTCTCGACGGTCAGGGCAAGCAGCTCCCTTTGTGGGACGACTCCGAACGGACCGTCCAGGCCTACCGGACCGACGACATGCGTGGCGAAGCGATGACCTCGCACAGCAGTACGATGGTCGCGCCGGGGTCGAGCCGCTCATCGGGCATCTCAAGGGCGCGTGGGGCATCGGCAAAGTGCCGTCGGCGGACTTCGAGGCCAATCACGCCGGCCTGTTGCTCGAGCTGCTCACCCACCCATCTCCTCCGCCGGTTCGTGCTCGCCACGGCGCCCTCTTTGCACGGCGCGCGCCGTGGCTCCGTCGCGGCGTCGTCGCCGGCCGCTTCGTCCGCCAAGGACGCGGTCGCACCCTGCGCGTTGGCCCTCGCTCTCACCTCCTCGACTCATCCTGGCGCGCTCGCGGGCCGGGACGGCGAGCGTGGGGGTCAGGGGGCCCTGTGTCCGCGGTCGTGAAAACAGCTCTCGCCCGCCCACTCTCCGGTCCCAACTTCATGCGTTTGAACGCTCTCGCCGCCGCCACGCCCACTCCCCCGAACCTCACCCGGGTATGCGAAATCGACGTTTCGTCGGAAGCTATCCGTGCGTTCCGCCGTCCGAGCAGAGCGCGGCGTTGTAGGTGCAGCCGACGATGATCCAGTTGTTGGTTCCGCAGAAGGTGTTGTCGCCTTGGGCGGCGCAGGCGAGGACGTCGCGGGCGCCGGCCTCGCACTCGCCCGCGTAGA
>JAICYS010000152.1 GCA_025934105.1 Myxococcota bacterium
GCCGGGGCCCTGGCGCGCGCCGAGGCGAAGTCGTCGCCCGGCGGGGTCCCGTGCGTGGTGCTGGAGGCCATGCGCCGGGACGCCGACGACCGGCGCGACCTGGCGCGCGAGGACGGCCTGCTCGGGCAGCTGGCCCGGTGCGCGGGATCGGTCGAGGAGCGCGTCGATCGGGCGCGGGCCCGCGGTCAGGTCGACGCGGCGCTGGCGATGCTGGGGACCGCCGTGGCGCTGGATCCCGAACGCGACGATCTGGGGGCTGACCGCGCGCGGTTGCTGGTCGGGGCTGGCCGCGCTGCGGACGCCGTCCGGGAGCTGGCCGCCTGGGTGGCCCAGGATCCGGCCGACGTGCTCCGCCGCGTCCGGCTGGCGGACGCGCAGGTGGCGGTGGGACAGATGGCCGAGGCGCGCCGAACCATCGCCCAGGCACTGGCGACCCGCCCGGACGTTCCGGACGTCCGCCGGGCAGCCCGCGCGCTGGGCGTTCCCTTGCCCCTCGACGATCAGCGCGTGGACGGGCGCGAGGCGATCCGGGCCTTTCTCAAGGACGGCCCGGCGCGAAGCGCGTCGGCCGGCGCGTCGGCGGCGCCGGCGGTGATCGCGCTCGACCGGGATGTGACGCGCGTATTCCCGACCGGCGCCACCATGACGCTGACCCACGAGATCGTACGGGTCGACAGCAAGGACGCCATCGACCAGTTCGGCGAGATCACGGTGCCGCCCGGCGCGGAGATCCTGACGCTGCGCACGCACAAGCCGGACGGCTCGACGCGCGAGCCCGAGGAGATCGCGGGCAAAGAGACGATCTCGGCGCCCGATCTCCAGATCGGCGACTTCGTCGAATGGGAGCTGCTGGAGACCCAGCCCCCGGCGGCGGCGTTCGCGCCCGGCTTCCTGACCGATCGGTTCTACTTCCAGTCGTTCGACGCGCCCATGGCGCGCAGCGAGCTGACGCTGATCTTGCCGCGGGGCATGCCGCTGCAGCTCGACGCGCGGGCGGGCGCGCCCCGGCCGGTGGAGACCGACGGCCCCGACGGCACGCGCCTGCTGACCTTCGCGGCCCACGACGTGCCGCAACTCTTCGCCGAGCGGGCGGCGGTTCCGGCGGTGGAATACGTTCCGTCGGTCCGCGCGTCGAGCGGGGTCAGCTGGCGGGGCTGGGCGCGGTACCTGACCGAGGAGTTGCACGACGCCGTCCGCGTCTCGCCCGCGGTGCGCTCGCTGGCCGACAAGCTGCGCGAAGGGGCCGGCGGCGATCCGGCGCGCGCGGCGGCCGCGATCGTGGACTGGGTGACCTCGCACATCGAAGCCAGCGACGAGCTGGCGGTCCCGGCGGGCGCCACGCTGGCGCGCGGGCGCGGAAGCCGGGTGGCGCTGGCGCTGGCGCTGGCCGCCGAGCTGGGCGTCCGCGCCGAGCCCGTGCTGGCGCGGTCGCGCCTGACCGCCGACCCGGGCGAGCCGGTCCCTCCGCAAGAGCTGGACGACTTCGCCGACACGCTGGTCCGGTTCCAGTTGCCGGGCGCCGCGGCGCCGGTCTACGCCGACCTGCGGCTGCGGCACGCGCCCTTCGGGTACGTGCCGCCCGGCCTGAACGGCGCCCGCACGCTCAGCCTGGCCGACGGCAGCTTCGGCCTGGCGCACAGCCGGGGCGAGGACCGCCGGACCATCGACATGACCATCCGCCTCGACGAGCGCGGGGCGGGCGTCGCCGTCGCCACCGAGGATCTGTCCGGCTGGCCGGCGCTGGAGTGGGCGGAGCTGCTGGATCAGTTCGGCGCCGATCGGGATCGCCTGCGGGAGGACTTCGAACAGCGCTGGCTGGGCGTGCAGTTCCCGGGCGCGCGCTTGCGCGACCTGCAGGTCGACCTGCCGCGCGACGGCTCCGGGCGGATCGGGCGGGCCCGGGTTCGCTATTCGTTCGTGGCGTCCCACCTGGCCGTCCCGATCGAGCGCCCGGGCACCGGCGGCCGCGAGATGCGGATCGCGCCCACGTTCTTCCGGTCACAGCCCGGGCGCCGGTTCGCCGCCGAGCCGCAGCGATCGACCGCGCTGGTGCTGGGGTTCGACGTGCCGACGCGCATGACCGCCATCGTCGAGCTGCCCAAGACGGCGCGCCTCGACGCCCCCGGGCTGGACAGCGATCTGGTGGTGTCCCGCGCCGGCGGCTACCGCTTCGTCGAAGCGCGCGACGTCGAGCCGGGACGCCCCAACGTCATCGTCCTGCACCGCGAGTCCACGCTGCCGATCATGCGCGTGGCGCCCGATCAGTACGCGGGGGTGGCGGCCGACCTGCGGCGCGTCGACGGCGCCGAGCAGGCCGAGATCCGCATCCGGCTGGGCGGTCCGACGCGCGGGGCGGCGGCGCGATGAGGCGGGCCCCGGCCTGGGGTGGAGGCGGCGCCGCACTCCGGGGCGCCCGGGCGGCCGTGGCGTTGCTGGCGCTGGCCGGCTGTAACGGGTCGCGGCGGCGCCTGGCCGGCCCGGACGATCGGTTGGTGGTCGCGCGCTCGACCGACGCCGTCAGCCTGGATCCGGCGCGGGCCAACGACCTCGAGTCGCTGGAGGTGGCCGAACAGGTCTATAGCCGCCTGGTCCGGTTCGCGCCCGGCCGGCTGGAGCCCGAGCCGGACCTGGCCACCAGCTGGTCGGTCAGCGCGGACGGGACGGTCTGGACGTTCGAGCTGCGCCCCAACGTGAAGTTTCACGACGGCAACCCGGTGAACGCCGACGCGGTGGTCTTTTCGTTCGAGCGGCAGATCATCCCCGAGCACCCGAACCACGAGCCCGACTTCGTCTGGACGCGCGCCTACCACAACATCCGGCGGGTGCGGGCCGACGGCCCGCTGCGCGTGCAGTTCGAGATCGATCGCCCCTACGCGCCGTTCCTGGCCAACCTGGCGATGGGGCCGGCCGCCATCGTGTCACCGGCGGCGGTGCGCAAGTGGGGCCACGACTTCGGCCGCCACCCGGTCGGCTCGGGCCCCTTCCGGTTCGTCGAGTGGATCCCCGGCGATCGGATCACGCTGGAACGAAACCCGACCTACTGGGACCAGCCGGCGCGCACTCGATATCTGGTGCTGCTGGCCATGCCCGACTCCAAGCAACGCCTGCAGGCGCTGGAGTCGGGCGCGGCCGACGTGATCCAGCAGCTGGCCCCCGACGAGCTGCCGCTGGTGCGGCTGCACCCCGACCTGCGGCTGGCCATGGCGCCGGCCGCGCTGGTCTCGTACCTGGCCATGAACACGCAGCGCCGGCCGCTCAACGACCCGCGCATCCGGCGCGCCATCGCGCACGCCATTCGCACCGAGGCGCTGGTCAAGCTGGTGTACCAGGGGCTGGGCATCCCGGCCATCGGGCCGCTGCCGCCCAACGTGTGGGGCGCCCGCTCGGACGTGGTCACGTACCCCTACGATCCGGCCCGCTCGCGCAAGCTGCTGGCCGAGGCGGGGTGGCAGGGGGCGAAGGAGCCGCCGCTGAAGCTGTTCGCGCCGTCGGTGGCCAGCCAGTACATGCCGGAGCCGGCCCGCGTGGCCGACATCATCAAGCACTGCCTGGCCGAGGTCGGCATCAAGGTCGACGTGATCCTGAACGACCCGGCCGAACACCAGCGCGCCTTGTGGGCGGGCGAGCACGACCTGGCGCTGCACGGCTGGTTCAACGACAACGGTGACCCGGACAGCTTCCTCTACACGTTGCTGGACTCGGACAACACGACCGGCAGCCGCCCGTCGAACGTGGCCTTTTACAGCAACGGCTGGTTTCACGACGTGATCGGGATGGCCCAGCGGACCACCGATCGGACCGAGCGCGAGCGCCTCTACTCCGAGGCGCAGGCCATCCTGGCCATCGACGTGCCGTGGGTGCCGCTGGCGCACTCGAAGGTGGTGTTCGCCGAGCGCACCAACATCCGCGGGCTGGTGGTGCAGCCGTCGGCAATGGGCCTTTACCGGCTGGCGGAGCACGTCGAGTGAGCGGCGGCAAGTCTCCGCCGCCGCTGCCCCCCGGCGCCAAGCTGGCGGTCCCGAGGCCGAGCGGCCGGGGGCCCGGCGCGACGCCGCTCGGCGACCGATTCAGGTCGTCGAGCGGCAGCATGCGCGCCTCGGCCATCTACCGGCCGGCCGAGTGGCTGGGGCGGGGCAGCTCGAACTGGACGCTGCCGGCCGCCGCCCCCATGCACCGCCGCGGGCTGCGCCGCCGGCTGTCGATCGCGTTGATCGCGGCGGCGCTGCTGCCGGTGCTGGCGGTCTCGGCGGTGGCCACCGCCCTCATCTTCTCGAGCGTCGAGCAGGGAATCCAGTTCGAGGCCGAGCGCGGCCTGCAGGTGGCCCGCGGGCTGTTCTTGCAACAGGTCCAGGAGGTGGCGTCCGGGGCCACGGCGCTGGCCGCCGATCCCGAGCTGCTGGCCGACCGGGCCAGCGGCCGCGCCGAGGCGGCGCGCCGGCGCCTGGGCCAGCTTTCGATGAACATGCCGAACGGCCTGTTCGAGATCACCGACGGCACCGGCCGCATCGAAGCCCGGTGCGCCCGCGGCGTCTGCGGCGACCACCTGGGGGAACCCGGCCAGCGGGCGCTGGAGCCGGCCGGCCGCTCGCCGGTCATCCTGCGCGCGCTCGACTACGAGCGGACGGTCAGCATCGAGAGCGCGCGCCAGCGCCTGGTGGTGCGGGCCGCGCTGCCCCTGACCGACCCGGCGCTGCGCCTGCTGGGCGCGGTGGTGGTGACGGTGCCGGTCGACTGGACGGTGGTCGACCGCCTGAAGGCGGCGCTCGGCGCCGGCCGCGAGGTGGTGGTCTACGTCGGGCGCGATCCCAACACGTCCACCTTCACGGCCGCCACCGGCGCGCGCCTGGTCGGCCCGACGCTTCCCGCCGATCTGCAGGTGTCGCGGCTGGGAACGGCGACCGCGGTCCTGCCGATGGAGGTCGACGGCCACGAGTATTCGGTGGCGTTCGGGCAGCTGCAGGACGTCAACGCGACGCCGGTGGGCCTGCTGGGCGTGGCCGTCGACCGCGAGCCGCTGGCGGTGGCCCGGCGGCGCGCGGTCACGACCCTGGTGGCGGGCGCGCTGCTGGCGCTGGGGCTGGCGATCTTCCTGTCGAACCTGCTGGCGCGGCGGATGACCCGGCCGCTGCAGAACCTGCACGCGGGCGCGCTGTCGATCGCGCGCGGCGACCTCGACACCAGCATCTCCGTCGACACGATGGACGAGATCGGCGATCTGGCCGAAGCGTTCCGGATCATGACCCGCAGCCTCAAGGAGAACCAGGAGGGGCTGGCGGCGCGCGTGCGCGAGCTGGTCACGGTCCACCAGGTCGGCCGCGCGGTCAGCACGGTCGTCGATCTGGGCCAGGTGCTGCGGTCGGTGGTGACCGAGGTGCTGAACGTGCTCGGCGGCAAGACGGCGGCCATCGCGCTGGCCGTCGGCGCCGATCCGCCGGAGTTCGTGGTCCGCGCCGTGGCCGGCGAGGCGGTGGGCGGGCAGCTGGCGCCGCTGGCGGTGAAGGTGGCCGCGCTGGGACGGGCCCGGCGGACGCCGGCCGTCGAGGCCGACCCGCAATTGATGGAGGCCGCCCAGGGCGCCGGGCTGGCGGGGCCGGTGATCGCGGCGCCGCTGACGCTGAAAGAGCGCATGGTCGGCGTGATCCTGGTCGGGCGCCTGACCGAGGCGCCGTTCGGCGAGGCCGACCTGCGCCTGCTGGTGACGTTCGCCGATCAGACCGCCACCGCCATCGAGAACGCCCGCCTCTACACCGAGGTGCGCGCCTTCTCCGAGGTGCTGGAGGCGCGCGTGCGGGCCCGGACCGCCGAGCTGGAAAAGGCCAACGCCGAGACCGAGCGCGCCCTGCACGAGCTGGGCGAGGCGCAGGGGCAGCTCATTCACTCGGAGCGGATGGCGGGCCTGGGCATGCTGGTGGCCGGCATCGCCCACGAGGTCAACTCGCCGGCGGCGGCCGTGCAGGGCCTGGTCGACGCGCTGGCCGAGACGGTCCGGCGCCTGGGGCACTGCGCGCAGGCGCTCTCGTCGCTGGGGCTGCCGCCGGAGTCGCTGAAGCGCTTCTTCGAGCTCATCGACGGACTGTTGCCCGAGATGAGCGCCGCGCCGCTGCTGACGTCGCTGGACGCGCGGCAGCAGGCGCGGCGGCTCAAGACGGCGTTCACCGGCAACGACGGGGCGGGGGAGGCGGCGGCGATGCTGGCGGAGGTCGGAGCGATCGGCGAGCGGATCGCTCCCGAGCTGCGCGCGCTGGCGGGCGAGCGAAACCTGGCGCCGCTGGCCGGCTACCTGCGCGAGGTGGCGTTCCTGGCGCGAACGGCAGGTACGATACGCACCGCCATCGGCTCCATCCGTCGCATCGTCGGGGCGCTCAAGCGCTACTCACGACTGGACGAAGCACCGCTCGAGCGTGTCGACGTCCACGCCGGCATCGAGGACACGCTCGTCATCCTCTCCCATCAGTTGAAGTACGGAGAAAACAGCGTTAATGTGAGGAGATCATTCGGGTCTCTTCCAGCGATCACCGCCTACGTGGGCGAGCTCAATCAAGTCTGGACGAATTTGATTCACAACGCGATACAGGCCATGGATGGGCGGGGGGACATCTTGCTTGAGACGAAAGTCCAAGATCGAGACGTGATCGTGGCCATCGAAGACAACGGGCCCGGCATCGCGGGCGACGTGGCCGGGCGCATCTTCGAGCCGTTCTTCACGACCAAGGCAAAAGGGGAAGGCACGGGCCTCGGGCTGAGCATCTGCGCCCGCATCGTCGAGAAGCATGGCGGCACCATCCGCGTCGACAGCCGGCCGGGGCGCACCCGCTTCGAAGTGCGGCTGCCCATCGACGGTCCGCCGCCGGCTCCCGCCCCGGTGCGCGAGGCGCCGGTGGGCGCGTGGCCCTCGTTCGTGCCACGGGAGCGGAACTAGTGCACCGCCGTCGAAATAGCGTCACGTTCGGCCGACGATCCGCGCCGGACGCTTCGTTGCTTCTCCTCACAATACCTACGGGTATTCCTCGTCGTCGCGCCTTGCGTCCAGCGCGGCTTGTCGGCCACGGCGTTGACGCTATTTCGACGGCGGTGCACTAGATGTCCGCCACGGCCTTGCGCGAGCACATCGTCTGCGTCGACGACGAGGAGGGGATCCTGGCGGCGTTGCGCCAGCAGCTCTCGGCGCGCTTCGGGGGCGAGTGCGACATCGCGGTCGCCAAGAACGCCCGCGAGGCCCTGGACCTGATCGAGGACCTGCAGCAGGACGGCGAGCAGGTGGCGGTCGTGATCGCCGATCAGATCATGCCGGGCATGAAGGGGGTCGAGCTTCTGGAGGAGGTGCACCGGCGTAGCCCCCAGACGGTGAAGATCCTGCTGACCGGACAGGCCGGCCTGGACGCGGTGGTCTACGCCATCAACCGCGCCGGCCTCGACCAATACATCCCCAAGCCCTGGGACGAGCCCGATCTGCGGCTCACCATCCAGAGCTTGCTGTCGCGGTTCCGGCTGGAACGCGAGCGCGCCGAGCTGCTGGACGAGCTTCAGCAGAAGAACGCGGAGCTCGCCTCGCTCAACATGTCGCTGGAAGAAAAGGTCGTCGAGCGGACCATGGAGCTCGAGAAGTTGAACCAGCGCCTGTCCGAGCTGGCCATCACCGACGGGCTGAGCGGGCTTTACAACCACCGGCACTTCCGCGAGCGGTTGTCGCTGGAGATGGAGCGCAGCAACCGCACCGGCTTGCCGCTGTCGGTGCTGATGATCGACGTCGATCACTTCAAGGGATACAACGACCGCCACGGGCACCTGGCCGGCGACAACGCTCTGCGCGGCGTCTCGAAGATCCTGCAGCACGGGCGCCGGGCCAACGACCTGGTCGCGCGCTACGGCGGCGAGGAGTTCGCCATCATCCTGCTGGACGTCGGCAAGAACGCCGCCAAGGAGGTGGCCGAGCGGATCTGCGCGCAGATCGCCGAATTCCCGTTCGAGTTCGGTAGCACGCAGCCGCTCGGCCGGCTGACCATCTCGGTCGGCGTGGCCGCCTTCCCCGACGACGGCGCCGAGCCGGCGCTGGTTCTGGCCGCCGCCGACCGGGCGCTGTTCGCCGCCAAGAACACCGGGCGCAATCGGGTCCGCGTGGCGGGCGTCGAGTAGACGTTCTGCCGACATGAAGCTCGCGGTCCTGGGAGGCGGGGCGTGGGGCGGGGTGCTGGCGGCGCTGGCGGGCTGGCGCGGACACGAGGTCACGCTCTGGGAGAGCGATCCCGTGGCCGCGGCGGCGCTGGAGCGCGATCGGCGCAACGCGCGTTCGGTGCGCGGTTTCCGGCTGCCCGACGCCATCGCCGTCTCCGGGGCGCTGGCCCCCGGCGTGGGCGGCCGCGAGATGATCGTGCTGGCCCTCCCGTCGCACGTGGTCGCCGCCACGTTGCAGGCGGCGGCCGCCGCCATCGCGCCCGGCACGGCCGTGGTCTGCGCGTCGAAGGGGCTCGATCCCCGGACCGGCGCCACCATGGCGGACACCATCGCGGCGGCCGTTCCGCAGGCCCAGCCGGTGGTGATGTCGGGGCCGACCTTCGCGCAGGAGATCTGGGACGGCCTTCCCGCGGCGCTGGTGGCGGCCTCACGCCAGCCCGAGGGCGCCCAGCGGCTGAAGGCGGCGCTGGGCAGCGAGCGCCTGCGCGTCTACACCAGCGACGACGTGGCAGGCGTTTGCGTCGGCGGCGCGTTGAAGAACGTCGTCGCCATCGCCGTCGGCTGCTGCGACGGTTTCGCGCTGGGCGCCAGCGCGCGCGCCGCCCTCATCACGCGCGGCCTGGCCGAGATGGGACGCCTCACCGAGAAGATGGGCGGACAGGCCATCACGATGGCCGGCCTGGCGGGGCTGGGCGATCTGGTGCTGACCTCGACGGGCGATCTGTCGCGGAACCGGCAGGTCGGGCTGGGCTTGGCGGCGGGCGAGAGCGTCGCCCAGATCCTGGCCCGCCTCGGTCACGTCGCCGAAGGAGTCGGAACGGCGCGGACCGCCCGGGCGCTGGCCGAGCGGCTGGGCGTCGACATGCCCATCACGCGCGAGGTCGCCGCCGTCCTGTTCGACGGCAAGCCCGCCCGCGCCGCGCTGACCGACCTGCTGGCCCGCGACGTCGGCGCCGAGCGTTGGTCCAGCTGAGCGCCGCGCCGACGGGGCGCCTGGCCGGTCAGGCGACGGTGCGGCCCAGCGCCAGCGCGACGAACAAAACGGTCAGGTAGACCAGCGAGTAGAGAAACAGGCCGCGGGCCCAGCCGGGCGCCGCCCCACGGCGGTACCCGGCGACGGTCCAGCCGACGAAGATCGCGCCCAGCACCAGCGCGCAGGCGACGTACGCCGTCCCGGCCACGTGCAGCGGCCCCAGCACCAGCGTCGACGCGACCAGGCCGACCGAGAAGGCCACCATCGTCGCCAGCGTGGTCCGCGTGGAGACGCGCGCGGGCAACACCTTGAACCCGGCGCGCGCGTACTCCCCCGCCCGGTAGATGGCGATCGCGCAAAAGTGCGGGATCTGCCAGCAGAAGAGGATCGCGAACAGCGCCACGCCCGGCGCGTCCAGGCGGCCCGTCACGGCCGTCCACCCCATGAGCGGCGGCAGCGCGCCCGGGATGGCGCCGATGAACAGCGCCACCGCCGAGTGGCGTTTGAGCGGCGTGTAGACGGCGACGTAGCTCCCCAGCGCCGCCAGCCCCAGGATCCCGGTCAAGAGGTTGCTGCCCAGGAACACCAGCGGCACGGCGAAGCAGGCCAGCAGCGCGCCGAACACCAACGACGTTTCGGGCGACAGCGTCCCGCGCGGCAGCGGCCGATCGCGGGTCCGTTCCATCAGCGGGTCGATGTCCCGCTCGAGATACATGTTGAAGGTGTTCGAGGCGGCCACCAGGAAGGCGGTCCCGATCAGCGTCATGATGGCCCGCCATTGCGGGATCGGGCCGGGCGCCAGCCAGAGGCCGCCGGCGAAGGTGATCACGACCAGGCCGGTGATGCGCGGCTTGCCGAGCGCGATGAGGCCGCGGAACCAGGCCAGGCCACCGAACTGCGGCCGCACCGCCGGGCGCGCGGTCAGCGCCGTCAGGATCAACGTCGCCAGCAAGGCCGTCGCGACGGCCAGGTGGCTCTCGACCGTGACCAGCTCCAGGAACGATTGCACCGACCGGATGCCGAGCCAGATCTGCACGCCCACCAGCAGCGGCGCGGCCACCGCCAGCACGCGGGTGATCGGGCGGCGGGCCTGGCGGAACGAAATGACCGCCGAGAGCAGCACCACCGCGGCCACCGCCACCGCGTTCAGCCGGTGCAGCGCCTGGATCAACACCGTCGGGTGCGCGTGCGGCCACAGCGAGCCGCGGCAGAGCGGCACGTCCACGCAGGCCAGCGCGGCGCCCGAATGCCGCACCAGCCCGCCGAGCACCATCTGCACGTACACCGCCGCCGCCGCCATCAGCGCCGCGCGGGCGACCATCGGCGGCGCCGCGGTCGGCGGCGTGACCCGTTCTGGCCGCGAGCGCACGGCGATGTAGAGCACGGTCATGAAGAACAGCAGCGAGGTGGCGGTGTGCGCCGTCGAGATCGGCGTCGGCAGCCGGAGCAGCACGGTGATGCCGCCCAGCAACGCCTGCGCGAACACCAGCGCGACCGCCAGCCAGCCGAACGGCCGCAGCCGCCGCGCCAGCGCGTCGCGCCGCCCGGCCCAGCTGAGCGCGCCGGCCAGCACCAGGGTCAGGATCACGACGCTGCCCGCCGCCAGGCGGTGGCTGTGCTCGACCAGCACGCCGCCCTCCATCTTGGGCATGAACGTGCCGTAGCAGGTCGGCCAGTCGGGGCAGGCCAGGCTGGACCCCGTTCCGTGCACGAGCCCGCCGATCAGGATCAGTAGATAGGTCGCGATCGCCGTGGCGACCGCGAGCCGGTGAATCCACGGCCGGCCGGCCGGCAGCGCGTCAGGCACCACCGGGGGCTGCCGCTGGGCGCGACTCAACCGCGCCGCTTCGCGCGAACCAGGCCGGGCTCGATCGGGCGGCGCCGTCGCGGCAGGGGCCGGGAACTCGCCCACGGGCTCCGGACGATCGACCTCATTTGGCATCGTAGGCGAAGCTCACCTCGGCGGGTTTGCCCTCGGCGACCGTCACCTGCGCCGTCTTGGTGCCGTAACGTTCGTGCCAGGCCGTCAGGGTGTAGGTGCCCGGCGGCAGGTTCCCGATCCGGAACCAACCGTCGTTGCCCGTGACGGCGAAGAACGGGTTGCTGTTCACCAATACGTAACCGGTCATCCAGGGGTGGACGTCGCACTTGAACTTGAGCACGTCGCCCGCCTCGCCAACCCTCTTCGCCATCGCCGGCAATCCCGGGATCTCGGCCTGGTTGAACAGCGTCGACGGTCCTTTGTAGCCGTGCACGTTGTGCAGCGTCTGGTCGCCGTTGCGGATCGACAACTGCTGCCCGGCCACGATGGCCTGGACGCGCGGGCGGTACATGCAGGCGCTCTGGTCCAGCGAGGCCGGGGTGGCGGGCGGGTCGTAGTGCCCGTTGGCGCCGGCGGTGACGCGCACGACCACGTTGGCCAGGCCGTTGCCGGGGCCGACGACGACCTCTTCGTCTTTCATGGGCGTCTTGGCGCAGAACGGGTCCGCGTCGCGCTTGGTCATCGGCATCTCGGGCGGCGTGCCGTTCAGCTTCACCCTCCCTTCGATGGCGGCGTGGCCGGTCGCGCCCGGCGTGGCAGCTCCTGGGACGGCCGGGGCGGAGGCGGCGGCCACGGGGCCTTGGGCCTCAGGGGCAGACTCTTTGTGGCAGCCGGCACCCAGCAAGATGGCCGAGGCGAAAAGACCCCAGGCGCACCAGTCCCGTTTCAACATGTGCGTCGTGCTAACAGGCACCCACCGCTACGTCAAGGGCGGCTTTTCGCGGCGCGCGCTTGTCGCGTCGATCCGCTCCACGACGACGCGGATCGACGTCGATCGTCACTCGGCCACCCGCACAATGAGGCGCCGCAGACCGGCCCGGCCAGCTCAGGCGGGCGGTGGGGCACCGCCCCGTCGGGCGAGGGCGGCGGAGTCCGCGGGCGAGCTTCCCGGACGCGGGTCGACCGACTGCGCGCGTGGCCCGCGCGACCGTCCACCGAAGCAGGCGGACTACTCGTTCGCGACGCGGCCGGCGGCGGCCACGAGCTGGTCCAGTCCCTCGGGCGTGGCCTGAAAATAGCCGCGGATGTGGAGCTGCCGGTCGACCAGGACCAGGTTCTCGCCGTGGAAGATTTGCCAGAACTCGCCGTTGCCGGCCGGCTGGCCGTTTCCGGGCTGGGGCTGCTTTTCTTTGCCCATGCCGACCTTGAACCCGCCCACGACGGCTGACTCGATGGCGTCGGCCGGCCCGGTCAGGAACGACCACGCGATGGGGTTGGCGCCGTACCGGGCGGCATAGGCGGCCAGCCGCTCCGGCGTGTCGCGTTCGGGATCGACGGAGATCGAGACCAGGTGGAAGTCGGGCCCGAGGTTGCGGGTGCGCCGGCCGACCTCCTTCATGCGCTCGGTGAGCAGCGGGCAGGCTTCCTGGCAAGCGGTGAAGATGAAATCGGCGACCCACACCTTGCCCGCCAGCTCGCGCGTGCCGAACGGTTGGCCGCGCTGATCGGTCAGCCTGAAGGCCGGCACCGTCCCGAGCAGCGGCGGCGCCGAGGTCAGCCGCCGCGTGACCGATCGGACGATCGGGACGGCGAACAGAAGGCCCAGCGCCGCCGCCCAGACCAGCGGGTGGCCGGCCAGGCGCGCGGGAACCGGGCGGCGCGCGGGGGGCGAAGAGACTTCCGCGGGCGTGGTGCTCACGGCTGGTACATCCGTCGCGATGGCGCGTCTGTCAAGGTCCGTCGATGCGCCGTCGCTTGACGGGCGCAGGCATCTCGTTTACCTCAGAGAAGACAGGCTCATGCGGTTGCGTGAAGGGCATCACGGCTTTTCGACGGCGGCGCGGACGTTCACGCTGGCCGTGATCGTCGCCGCCTCGGTGGCGCAGTTCCTTTCGCTGTCGCACGAGATGACGGTCCGCCACTTCCGCTGCGCGGAGCATGGCGAGCTGACCCACGTGGCGGCGTCGGCCGGCCGCCTCGCCACCGGCCTCGAACTGGGCCGTGCGCTGCGCCCGCACGGCGGCGACTTGGCCGACGCGCACGAACATTGCGGCGTCGCGTTCACGCTGGGCGGCGCGACGGCGGTGTCGCCGCCGGTCGCTTGCGGTGAGCTGGCGCCACCCCCGCCGCTGGCCGCGCCGGCCCCGCCGCCGCCCGTGCGCGGCCGCGACGTGGCGCTGGCCGCCGCGCCCAAGACCTCTCCACCCCGGGCCTAGCGAACGCAGTGCCGCGCGGCCGCAGGCGCCGCGCGGGTCCTGGCGCGCGCGACGCACCCGATCGGGGCGATCGCGCGATAACCGTCACCGCACATCCCGCACCGGGGAGGTCCCGTGTTCCCGTCCGTCCAGCTTCACAACCCAAGATCTGCCGCGCGCCGGCTGGCCTGGCTGGCGCCGCTGACGGCTACCGCGGCGCTGGCTGTCCCCGTCGGCGCGCGCGCCCAACAGGCCGCCGCGCCGGCGCCCCCGGCCCCGGGCCGCGTCCAGCCGCCCTCCGTGCTGGAGGAGAGCCGGCCGCCGTACCCTGCCGACGGCGCCGGCGCCCGCGGCGACGTGGCCGTCACCGCCACGGTGTCGCCCGCCGGCGACGTGACGGCCGTCGAGCTGAGCGGCCCGGTGGCGCCGCCGCTGGATCGCGCGGCGCTGCAGGCGGCCATGGGCTGGCGGTTTCGGCCGGCGTCGCGCGACGGCAGGCCGGTCGCCAGCCGCGTGCAGCTGCTGTTTCACTTCGAGCCGCCGGCGGCGCCCGCTGCCGCCGCGCCGGCGCCGGGCGCGACTTCGCCGGGTGCGCCCGCCGCCGCCGGGCCGGGGGTGCCTTCGCCCGGTGCGCCCGCTGCC
>JAICYS010000075.1 GCA_025934105.1 Myxococcota bacterium
ACTTCCGCGACTGACGGTTAAGATCGCGGCGTGCGGAAACCGGTTCGCCTTCTGCCCGTCGCGCTGTTGTGCGCGCTGGCCGGCTGCCGGCAGCGCCGCGCGCCCCCACCCGCACCACCGGCGCCCGCTCCACCGGTGGCCGTCCAGCCGTCGCGGCCGCCCATCCCCACCCGCCCGGCCATGGTCCCGCTGGCCGCCGGCGAGGCGTACGCTTACGAGCGGGGCGTCGCCCGCAAGCTCACCGTCGAGGCCGCCCGCGCGGCCGGTCTGCTGGACGTCGACCTCGGCGACGGGTGGGCCCCCTTCATCCTGCGCGACGGCGACGAGGATCCGCCCAAGCCGAACGCCTACCGCGACACGTTCGTCGGGTTGGCCAACGAACGTCTAGACGCGGACGGCCAGCCGCCCAAGCCGGGCGAGAGGGTCCGCAATTTCCTGGAGGTGTTCGGCATCCCGCCGTCCCTGTCGGTGCTGGCGGCCCGCGCCGCCGAGGAGACGGCGCCCGCGCGCGAAGCCTGCCTGGACGCGGTCGACCGCGACGGCCTCGAGGCGTTCAGCGGCGAGGTCGCGTACCTCGATCGCGAGCGCGCCAAGCGCGACTACGAGCAGGCGGTCCGCGACGGCGCCTGGATGCTGAAGGAGGCGGCGGCCCGCTCGCCGGGGCTGACGCCCGCGCCGGAAGCCGCCATCGCCGCCCTGCGCCTCGACCCCAAAACCCGCGCCCGCCTGGACCGGGCCGTTCAGGGGCAGGCCCGGGTGCGCGCGGTCCGCGCCGTCCAGGCGCGCCTGGTTTGCGAGGGGCTGCTCTCCCCGCGCAGCAAGTCCACGCCCGGGGTCTTCGATCTGCCGACGCACGAGGCGCTGGCCCGCTGGGAGCGCAAGAACGACATCTTCGGGTGGGGCTTTCTGGGCGGCGAGACGCAGGCGGCGCTGCTGGCGCCCACGCGCGCCGCGATCCTGGACGCGTTCAAGCGCGTGCTGGCCGAACGGGTCGCCGACGCGGCCGGCATCGTCGAGGACGGGTCGATCAACTCCGCGCTCAGGAAACAGCCGCCCGCCTGGCGCGACCAAGCCGGCGCCGACCATCCGGTCCCGAACTTGATCGGCGATCACGTGCGGGCGTTGCTGGAGGCGATCGGCGTGGCCACGCCCGAGGACGCGGTGGCCTTCCTGCGGGCCAACCAGGCGGGCTTCGGCACGCTGCACGTGGCGTTCAAGGCGCCGCCGCTGCCCGCCTACTACGCCGACCAGATGGACCTCGCCGCCGAGATCGACCGCGGCGACGTCTGGTACGACTTCCCGTTCGACCGCCACGGAAAGCCCATCGAGCAGCGGCGCGATCACTACCCGCACTTCACGCTGTTCGTGCGCTGGAACGGCCAGAAGATCCCGCTTTGCTGGTGGCGCACCACCATCGGCTCGTGGCGCAGCGAGATGCACGGCGACGGGCAGGTCTACTTCAAGTACAAGAACTCCGACGTGGGCCCGCGCGTCTGGCGGCAGATCGTCGCCACGCCGGTCTGGATTCCGCCCGACGGCACGCCCATGAAGGATCTGCTGGTGCGCCGGGTGCTGGACCGCGACGTCGGACCGGTCACGCTGGTCAACACGCAGATCATGGGCCCCGGCTACCAATCGGCGTACGGTCTGGTGATGGGGATCCACGTCGATCCGAAG
Source organism: Myxococcota bacterium (assembly GCA_025934105.1). GTDB lineage: Bacteria > Myxococcota_A > Polyangia > Fen-1088 > Fen-1088 > JADGRB01. Next base: position 1,678 of record JAICYS010000075.1, read on the forward strand.
AGCGGCTTCGACAACCAGATCCGCACGCACGGGTCGGTGGACTACACCTCGATTGCCCGGCGGTTTTCCCACGGCTGCCACCGGCTGGTGAACAATCGGGCCGTGCGCCTGTTCGATTTCGTGCTGCGCCACCGCGCGTTCAAGCGGATCGGCAACGTGCCGCTCAACATCAAGCGGCAATTTCAGGTCGAGGGGCAGACCTACCGGTACGCGCTCGCCACCCGCGGCTACTACTACGATCTGAAGGACCCGGTCCCCGTCGAGGTGCTGGAGGGGCGCATCATGGGCGAGGTGAAGCAGCCGATCACCGCCTACCTTCGCAAGCCGGGCGTCAAGTACGCGCCCGTCCCGTCGGTGGGCGACGCCGAGAGCGCGACCACCGACGTCGCGCGCGAACCGCAGACGACCGCGGCCGACCCCGAACCCAGCGCCCCCGAAGCCGCCCCGGAGCCAGGCCCCTGAGAGCCGCCCTCGCCTGGCTGGCGCTGCTGGTGGCGTTCGGCGCCCCCCTGGCGCGCGCCCGCGCGCAGGAGCCGGCGGTCGACCTGGACGTGACGCTCGACCCCGACCAGTCGCGCCTGGACGGGCAGGCGCGGCTGCGCGTCACCAATCAGACCGGCGCACCGACGGCGACCGTGCCGCTCTGGCTGTATCCCAATCACCTGGCCCGCCGGGCGCCCGGCCTGACCGACATCACCTTTCACTGGCTCTACCCGGGGCTGTTCTCGCCGGCCGGGCTCGAGCTGCGCGAGGCGCGGGTGGGCGGCGCGCCGGCCGCCTTCACGCTGGCCGACACGCCGGCCGGCGCCCGCACGCTGGCCGAGGTGGCGCTGCCGGTTCCGCTGCCGCCGGGCGGGACGGCGACCATCGACGTGACCTTCACGGTGCGCGTCCCCCACCGATTCGGCGGGTTTGGCTGCGACGGGGCGCGCTGCCGGTTCATGGGCGGCTTTTACCCGATGCCCGCCGCGCAGCGGCCCGGCGGCTTCGATCTGCGCGCGCCGCCGGCCCGCGCCGGCCGCACCCGCCTGACGCTGCGGACGCCGCGCGCGCTGGCGCTGGTCGCCGACGGGCAACCGGTGGTCTGGCCCGGCGCCGGGCAGTCGGTCACCGTCGAGAGCCAGGACCTTCCCTACGCGACGCTGGTCACCGACCGCGTGTTCCGCCCCGAGACGGTGACGGTGGGCGGACACGTCGTCCGCTACCTGCACCGCAAGCCGCGCCCGCCGGGCAGCGAGAACCAGCCGCTGCCCTACGTCCGCGAGGACATCACCGCCCTGGTGCTGGCCACGGCGCAGCGGGCGCTGCGCCTGGCGGACTCGATGTTGCGCGGCGCCGGCGGCCGCGGCGGCGACGACCCGGCGCTGACGGCGCCGATCACGCTGGTCGAAGCGCCCCTGCGCCATCAACTGGTGCAGCAACACGGCACGGTGGTGCTGGTGTCGGACCAGATCTTCCGCATTTTCCCGGTGAACCGCCTGCGCAAGTACCACCACCTCGAGCTGGTGCGCGCCATCGTGAAGGCGGTGCTGGACGTGCGACTCGGCACCAGCGAACCGGCCGCGGATCGCGAGCTGGCCGGCGGCGTGCTGGCCGCCTACCTCACCGAGCTCTACGCGGTGGCCCAGTTCCACCGGCTGGAGTACGCGGCCGATCTGCTGCGGCCGTTCGACTTCGTGCCGGCCGTCGATCAACTGCTTTACGCGCCCCAGCTGGCGTCCTCCTCCAGCTACTTCGGCGACGTCGCCCAGCGCGACGCGATCCGCGACGACGTCCGCCTGTTCGCCGACCCGGACGCGCCCACGCCCCGCCTCGTCTACAACAAGCTCCTGGACCTGCTGGGCGCCTCCGCGTTTCCCGAGCTGTCCCGGCGGATGTTGAACCAGGGGCAGCCGTTCCGGGCCGCGGCGGCCGCCACGTTCGGGGCCGACCTGGGCTGGTTTTGGCGGCAGTGGCTGGGACCGCTCCCGCGCGTCAACTATCGGCTGGAGGCGGTGCGGGTCCTGCCGCCCCCGGCGGCCGGCGGTGGCGCCCGCGTAGAGATCGACGTTCGCCGCGAGGGGGCCAGGCTGCGCGAGCCGGTCGAAGTGCTGGTCGAGGATCGCAACGGCGCGCGGCAGACCCTGGTCTGGAACGACGACGCCCCCGGGCACGTCTTCACCCTGGATCTCCCGGCCGGCCTGAAATCGGTGGAGATCGATCCACGCGAGCGGCTGGTCGAAACGGCGCTGGGCTCGCTGCGCCCGTCGGACGACCCGCGCTACGACGACCGGCGTCCGCCCCGCTGGCGGTTCCTCTACGAAGGGCTGGGCGCGCTGCTGAATGTGTCCGAGCTGGCGGCCAACTTCGAGGCGGCGTTCCTGCTCAAGCCGCAACACGATCTCCGCCACGCGATCCTGCTGACCGCCTTCCACAGCGAGACCACCCAGATCGGGGCGGGGGGCGCCTACTACTACAACTTCGGCAAGCAGGTGACGCGCAACGGCCTGTCGACCTCGGCGTTCGGCGGCCTCAACCTGTCGCGCATCAACCCGTCGTTCGGGCTGGCCGCCACCGAGCAGGCGCTGCCCGGCTATCGGGTGAGCGCGCGCGTGGGCCTGCTGCACGACACGCGCGACTTCCTCTACGACCCGTGGCACGCCGTCGGGCTGAGCGCCGGCGTCGGCTACACGCTGACCGCGCTCGACAACGGCGGGGGCCGGCTCTCGCAGATCTCAGGGGGCCTGGAGGGGCTGCGGCTGTTCGAGATGGCGCCCGGCCACGTGTTCGCCGCCGACGGCCAGTTCGCGATCACCGGCGGGGACCTGCTCCTGCCCAGTCAGCTCACCGGCGCGGGGGGGCCGGCCGCCCTGCGCGGCTACCTGGCCGACGAGCTGCTCGGGCGCGCGCACGTCATCGGCAGCCTGCAGTTGCGCGACGACTACATCTCGGGGCTGGACTGGAACCTCCTGCACTTCACGTCGGTGCGCGGCTTCGCGGGCACGGTGTTCTTCGACGCCGCCGCCGTCACCAGCTGCGACGACTACGGCTTCGCGCGCGACCGGGTCTACACCGACGTCGGCTACAGCTTTCGCGTGTTGCACGACGCGTTCGGCGTCTACCAGCAGATGTTCTCGATCGACGTGGCGGTGCCGCTGACCGGCCGCGAGAGCACCGGCACCTGCCTCGGCCGCATGGCCGTCCCCGTCTCGCGCCCGCCCTTCACGATCCTGATCAGTTTCTTGCCGAGCTTTTGACGGCCCCGTTGCGCCGCAGCCAGCGATCCAGGACGTAGAGCGCCCACAGCGGCTTGCTGCGGTCGCGGCGACGATCGCGGTGCTCGTCGAACCAGCGCGCGAACACCGCCTGGTCGGCGCAGCCGAGATCCCACAGCGGCGATTCCTGGACCACCGACTCCACGCGCCCGGCCAGCGGCCCGCGCAGCCAGGCCGCCAGCGGGATACCGAAGCCTTTCTTCGGCCGATCGATCACCTGGTCGGGGATGCGGCCGCGCACCGCGCGCTTGAGCAGGAACTTGCTGGTCTTGCCGCGCAGCTTGTCGCGCGACGGCAGGCTGAACGCCAGGTCCACCATCGCGTTGCCGAGGAGCGGCGGCCGCACTTCCAAGCCGTGGGCCATGGCCGCCCGATCGACCTTGGTCAGCACCGAGCCCGGCAAGTAGGTGGTGAAGTCCAGCGCCAGGATGCCGTTCAGCCAGTCGCCGCCGCCGGCAACCGGCGCCGCCAGCGTGGCCGGCGTGATCCCGCGGGCGGCCGGGACGGCCTGCGCCAGCTCGGGCAAGTCCACGCTCGACATCCAGCGCAGGTGGCGCGCGACGCGCTGGTCGTCCCAGCGCTCGGTGAAGCGGCGCAGCTTCCACTCCAGGCTCTGGTAGCGATCGGCGATCGGCAGCGCCGCCACGAGCCGCCCGATGAGCTGCTGGCGGACCACCTGGGGCACGCGGGCGTAGATCGCGGCCAGCCGGTGGGCCTTGTAGGTGGGGTAGCCGCCCCACAGCTCGTCGCCGCCGTCGCCGCCCAGCACCACCTTCACGTGCCGCGCCGCCAGCCGCGACAGCAGGAAGGTCGGCAGGTACGACGGGTCGGCCAGCGGCTCGTCCAGCCGGTCCAGCGCGGCGTCGGCGATCTCCAGCAGGTTCTCGGCGTGAAGCTTCTCCGTCACCAGCTCGACGCCCAGCTGGTCGGCCACCAGCTTCGCGTAGCCGCTCTCGTCGAAGGTCGGGTCCTCGAAGCCGATCGCGAAGGCCGTCATCCGCCGCCGCGAGGTGCGGGCCGCGGCGGCCGCCACCGTCGAGGAATCGATCCCGCCGCTCAGGAAGATGCCGACCGGAACGTCCGAGACCAGCTGCTCCTCGACGGACCGCTCGATGACCTGCCACAGCCGTTCGGCGCGCGCGCCGTCGTCCTGCCCCAGCAGGGTCCCGGTCTCCCCTCCGCCCGCCTCGCCGCCGAGGCCCGCGACCTGCAGCCGCCAGAAGGGGCGCGGCGCCTCCAGCCGTCCGTCGCGCCACACCAGCGTGTGCCCCGGCGGCAGCTTCTTCACCGCGCCCACGATGGCGTGCGGCGGGTGGACGTAATCCGAAAAGAAATACGACGCCAGCCCGGCCGCGCTGAGCGCGCGGTCCACGCCGCCGTGGGCCAGCACCGCCGTCAGCTCGGACCCGAACGCCAGCCCGCCGTCCGCGAGCTGCGCATAATAGAGCGGCTTGATGCCGCAGCGGTCGCGCGCCAGCGTGAGCTGCCCCGACCGCGCGTCCCAGACCGCGAACCCGAACATGCCGTCCAGCGCCGCCACGCCGTCCGGTCCGTGCTCTTCGATCTGATGCAGGATCGTCTCGGTGTCGCTGTGGCCGGTCCGGTAGCGGTGGCCCCGCCGCTCCAGCGCCGCGCGCAAGGGCGGGTCGTTGTAGAGCTCGCCGTTGTAGACGATGACGACGCGGCCGTCCTCGTTCTGCATCGGCTGGACGCCGCCGGCCAGGTCGACGATGGCCAGCCGCCGGTGCCCCAGCACCACCTGCCAGGGGCCCGCCTGCCCGGGCCAGCCGGCCTGCCAGGCCCCCTCACCGTCGGGGCCGCGGTGCGCGATGGCGGCCAGCATCCGCGGCAGCGCCGCCGGGTCGGCGTCGCGCGCGATGAACCCGGCGAAGCCGCACATCTCAGCTGCGCCGCGGGTCCGCCGCGAAACCGACCCGCGCGCCGATGCCGTACGCGCTCTTGCGCTGCGATTCGAAGTGGGTGCGCACGATCAGCTCGGCCAGGATGCCGGTCCCGATCGATTGCACGCCCATCAGCGCCGAGGTCACGGCGATGAGGAACAGCGGGTTGCGATGCACCCAGATGTGATAGGCCAGCTTCTCGTAGCCGACGAACACCGAGATGACCGCCGCGATGGCCAGCATCAGCAGCCCCAGGCCGCCGAACACGTAGATCGGCTTGGTCTGGTAGCGGCGCATGAACCAGATGGTGGTCATGTCCAGCATGACCTTCACCGTCCGCATCAGGCCGTACTTGGATTTGCCGGCGACCCGCGGCCGGTGATTGACGACCACCTCGCCCACGCGTCCGCCCAGGCCCTCGGCCAGGACCGAGATGAACCGATGCATCTCGCCCCACAGGCGCATCTCGTCGGTCAGCTGTTTTCGATAGACCTTCAGCGAGCAGCCGAGGTCATGAATCTTGGCGCCGGTCACCTTCCGGATGAGAGCGTTCGCGATGCGCGAGGGGACCTTGCGCAGCAGCAGGCCGTCCCGGCGGTTCTTGCGCCAGCCGGTGACCATGTCGTAGCCCTCGTCCAGCTTGGCGATCATCGCCGGGATGTCGCGCGGGTCGTTCTGCCGGTCGGCGTCCATCGTCACCACCAGCGCGCCGCTGGCGGCCTGGAATCCGGCGTCGAAGGCCGCGGACTGGCCCGCGTTGCTGCGGAACAGCAAGGCTTTCACGTACGGGCGCTCGGCCGAGAGCCGCCGCAAGATGCTCGGGCTGTCGTCCTTGCTGCCGTCGTCGACCGCGATGATCTCGAAGGTCTTGCCGGTGGGCCCCAGCACCTCCGCGATCTCGTCGATCAGCGGCACCAGGTTCTCGCGCTCGTTGTAGATGGGAAGGACGACGCTGATGTCCATGGCGGGGGCAGGCCCGCTTTTAGCATGCTCAGCGCCGTTGATGGGCATCCGGGATCCCCTGCGCCGGCTCCCAGAGCGCGCGCACGGTCGCCAGCGCGTGCTGCTCGTCCAGGTCGGGCGGCGGCGCGTACGCCCCCAGGCCGGTCAGGAACAGGGCAGCCACTCCCAGCGCCAGGGCCGCGTGGGCCGGCCCGCGGCGCGACGCCGCGCCGGCGTCCTCGCCCCGCACCAGGAGGCGGCCCAGCGCCGCCGCCACCACCAGCGCGACGGGGAGCAGCGCGGCCGCCCCGCGCAGCCCCAGCGCCAGGCCCAGCCCCTGGGGCGCATACCCCTCGCGCAGCAGCGGGAACGCGAGCTGGAAGACCGGGTTCCGCAGCGCTTCCGGATAGTGCGGGTAAAGCGCGCCCGACACCACGTTCAGGACGGCGGACGCGGCCGCCAGGCCGACCAGCCCCGCCACCACCCACCAGCGCCGGGCGATCCGCGGCCAGAGCCGCACGATCGGAACGAACAGGAACGGAACGGCCGCCGCGATGTAGCGCGGGCCGACGCACCAGCCCGCCCGCCAGTTGCTCATGCCTGCCAAAAACAGGAACATCGCCAGCGCGATCGAGAGCACCAGCCAGCCGTCGCGTCGACTGGGCCCGCGTAGCGCCAGCCAGACCGCGCCCGCCAAGCCCGGCAGCAGCACGGGCGAGAACGCGAACAGGCCGTAGGCCGGCGAAAACAGGAACGTCGGAAAGGCGCCCAGCTGCGGCCAGGACAGCCCGTGGAATCCGGCCGCGTGCGCCGTGCGGGCGAACACCGGGTTCTCGATGTTGGCGTACGGGAACGACCACGGCTTTCCGAAGAGCGCCTGGTGGTAGGCGCCCAGCGCCACGGCCGGGGGCACCGCGCCGGCGAGGAACCAGAGCGCGCGCCGGCGGTGGCGGACCAGCGCCGCGATCGCCAGCGCGACGGCGACCAGCAGCACCTGGTATTCCAGCACCACCGCGACGCCGGCCAGCAGCCCCGCGCCGGCGAGCCGGGCCGACCCGTGGGGGTCCGCCGCGCCCTCCGGCGGCTCGATCAGCAGGAAGGCGCAGAAGGCGGCGGCCGCCGCCGGGGCGTGACCGGCGAACATCCCGCCGTACGGATACAGCATGGTTCCCAGGCCCAAGCCGACCAGGCACAGATCGCGCGCGAACCCGGACCCCGTCGCGCGCCGAACCCAGCGCCCGAACACCCACAAGAACGCGCACATCGGCAATTTCACCGCGAACAGCCGCAACCAGAAGGTCGTGTCCGCCTTGCCCGGCGCTCCGATCCCCAGCCAAGCACGGACCTTCATTTCGATGACCAGGATCGGGACGCCGACGAGACTAATACCGGGGGCCTTGCTGGAATAAAGATGTACGTCGCTCTTCGCCTTGTCGTTGACGTACCCCCACTCGCGGACGACCTCGTCGATGTTGAGAACGCCGTGCGCGGCCACGGCGCGCGTGGCCCACACCCGCACGTTCTCGTTCGGGTTGTTCAGCCGTTCGAAGTACGGGGACGCGAACAGGTAGGCCGCGCTGACCAGCAGCCAGATCCCGTTGCGGCGGAAGAATCCGCTCCGCTCCATCCGGGCGGAGGGTATCAGATCGGGGCGAGAGCCCCCGCCCTGCCAGCCCGTCCCGATCGTCGGACCGAGCCGAGATGGGCGCGGCCGGGTCGGATGAAACGAGCCGCCAGGCGCCCGGTGCGCGAGGGATTCAAGCGAGCGGCGACGCCGCAAACGGCCCCGCCCCGCCCGTGTCGGCGACGCGGAGGAGGCGTTCGGCACGGACTGCTAGCGGCGGGCGACCTTGCGCGGGCCCAGCCGCTCTTCCAGGCGGTCCAACTCGGACTCGAACAGGCTGGAGCTGAACGGAAACAGCGTCACGTTGGCCGCGCCCGCCATCAACGCCGGTTTCTCCACGGCGTCGGTCATGGTCGCCGTCCCGGCCACCACGCGCGTGCGGCGGCCCGCGCGGCTGGTCATGCTGGACAGCACGCGACACGACTCGAACGCGTGCACGTTGGCCAAGCCCAGGTCCAGAAACACCAGCTCGGGCCGGTAGCGCTCGGCCAGGCAGAGCCCGATCGCCACGCCGGTGGCAACCATGCCGCCGAGATCCGTGTGCCGGCCCAGCGCCTGCCCCAGCTCGACCCGGCCTTCGCCGTTGGCCGACACCAGCAGCACCACCCCACGCCCGCCGCCCGTCTCGAATTTGGCGCCGTCCACGGCGAACAGCGAGGCGTCGCTGGCCACCTCCAACGGCTCGGCCCGGGGGACCCCGCGCTTCTTCTTGTCGCCGTCCGGTTTGGCGGCGCCGGCCAGTTGCCGGTGCGCCTGTTCGACCGTCAGCGTGCCGGAGGCCATGGCCACCAGCAGCATGGTCTCGACGTCCAGCGCGTCGGCCAGGCGAACCAGGTACTCGGCGCGATCGACGTACATCTGGCCTTCTTTCCAGCGCACGGCCCTGGAATGCTCGAAACCGAGAATGTTGGCCAGGTCGCGCTCGCGGGTGTCTGGGCCACGCAACTCGCGCAAGCGCTCCATGCAGAACTTCCAGAGCTCTTTTGACGGGGGGTGTCGAAGCGTCTTCATCGATTTGCTCGTCGCGGCACGTTCACTGTAGGCAACTACGCCCTGATTGCAAACCCGGTGGAAACGCACGTGATTCCGCCGGGAATTTCATGCAAATGAACCAATCCTCAGTCGCTATTTGCAGTCCAGGACACGTAGGAAGGACCATGAAAAGGTCTTCCGGCAGTCTCCGCCGTGGGTCAGCCAAGCAGCATTGCTCTCGGTGACGCCGGGTACGGCGGTTTCCCAAAAACGTGGGCCGCCACACCGGCCAGCGCCACCATTTTCTTGTGAAATTTTGCGCTTCAGGCGAAGTGCCGTAATCTGCCGGCGCGCATGTTGCGTCGAACCTGGTGGTTGATTCCGGGAGCTGCGTTGCTGGCCGCGGGCGTCGGGTGCGGCATCGCCATCCGCCGCGATCTCTCCACCGTTCCGCCTGGTCAAGTCGGGTTCGACGACATGTGCGGCCTCCAGGAGTACTTCGACGCCCTCGACATCAAGACGTCGCCTCCACCGCGCATCGTCAGCGCCCTCGACCTGGAAGGTGAAAGCGGCGGCAAGCCGGTCCGCGGCGGCAAAGAGAAGTTCGCGTTCGACAACGACTTTCTGCTGCGGCACGTGCGGCGGGTGCTGCACGCCAATTGGCGGCGCCTGCCCGACAAGCTGGACTCGGTCGACCGGGTCGAGATCGAGGTGAACTGGTCGGAAAAGGCGGGCACGAAGCGGGTGGCCACCGACGCCGACTCTGAACTGACGGTCGCCGGCGAGACGTTCGCGCTGCCCTATCACCCCTGCCTGTCCGAGCTTCTCTATGGCGAGCCGCTCTACAGGCAGCGCCGCCTGATGTGGGGCCTGCCTCTGCCGCGTCCCGTGCCCGACGCCGGCGCCCCGAATGCGCCTGGCGGGCGGGCGGATGCGGGGCCTCCGGATGCGTCCGCGCCTGCCATGTCCGACGCCGGCCGGCGCGACTGAGCGCCTTCGCGGGCCTCAACCGAGCGGCAGCTCGAACCAGGCCGCCAGCGACGGCTCCAGCAGCAGGTACCCCACCGCCGCGGCGGCCAGGAACGGCCCGAACGGCACCTGCAGGCGCCGCAACGATTGACCGCTGGCGTCGCGCCGCCGCCCGATCACCGCCACCGGCAGGCTGACCGCCGCGCCCGTGAAGGCGGCCGCGAACACGACAAACGGCAGCGCGGGCCAGCCCAGGACCGCCCCAATCACGGCCAGCAACTTGCCGTCGCCGAGGCCCAGCCCTTCGCGCTTGAGGACGTAGAAGTAAAAGTCGGCGATCAACCGAAACACCAGGTACCCGGCCGCTGCCCCAATCAGCCGGGCCAACCACCCCGGTCCGTGAACGGCGAAACCCGCCAAATAGAAGATCGGAATCGCCGGCAGCGTGATGACGTCGGGTAGCAACTGGGTCGCGAGGTCGATGAACGACAGGACCAGCAGCACGCCCGCGAACGCGAAATAGCCGGCAAACCGCGCCAGCCGGACGGCGGCCACCTGCCCCGGATCGGACGCGACGAAGCGCCACCAGATGGCCGCCGCCAGCAGGGCGGCCAGCAACTCGACCAGCGGATAGCGCGGCGAGATGGTCGCCCGGCAGTTCCGGCAGCGTCCCCGCAGCCACAAAAACGAGAGGATCGGCACGTTGTCGCCGGCGCGGATGGCCGTCCCGCAAGCCGGGCAGCGCGACCCGGGTCGCACCACCGATTCGCCGCGCGGCACGCGGGCAATCACGACGTTGCAAAAGCTGCCCCACACGGCGCCGAACACCGCGGCCAGCGCCGTCGCGAGCGGCGACGACAGGAGCGCGGCGGTATCATCCATGCGGCTCGATGCTAAGGTTCGCGACGCCTTGAAGGGAAATTATCGTCGTGCGACGCACCTGGCGCTGCTGGGGTTGCTCGTCGTTGCCTGTCAGGAACAGGTGCCGCAGGGGGCGGCCGCGCGACGGGTTTTGCCGGCGCAGGCGGTGAAGCCCGACCTGATGGCGGCCGCGCTGCGGCGGTTGGGGGGCGCCCACTACCACGCCACACTGCTGATGGCGGCCGGGCGGCCGGGCGGGACGCCGGTCCAGGTGACGACCACCAGCGACGTGTGGTTGGACCGGGCGGGGAACTTCAAGATCCACGAAGACAACGACCGCGACGGCGGACGGGACGTCGTCCTTCACGGGCGCGAGCTGTCGGTTGCGCTACGCTATGGAAAGATGATTCGCCGCGTGGCTGAAGAACCCGAGCCGGCGCACCTGCTGGAACAGGCGCTGGGCGGGCCGTGGGCGGCCTACGAGATCGGTGGCGCGCACGTGAAATCCGACGGCGGCGTCGAGGAGCTGGTGGGCGGCGCCCGCGCGACGCGCTACACGCTGTCGTTCGACCCCAAGGACGGCAAGGGCGCCACACCGCCGCCGCATCTGTACGGGCTGCGCGCCTGGCGGGCCGGCGCGGCGGTCACCGGGGCCACCGGCCGGGCCGTGATCGACGACGCGACGGGCGCCCTGATGGCCCTCGATCTGGCCGTCGATTTCCGGGCCAAGCGCGACGGCGCCGACGAGCAGGGCCGCGTCGAGGTGCACGCCGCCCTGTCGGACGTCGCGTCGACCCCCGCCATCGCCCGTCCGGCGGCCGAAGAACTGGTGCTTCGCCAGCGTACGGTTCCGGAGGCCAAGGAGTTGCTGCGCGGCCTGGCCGAGCCGGGCAGCCACCACGCCCCGCCCGCGGGGAAGGAGCACCGGCCATGAGCGGACCCGACGACCAGCATCCCCAAAACGGCCACACCCGCGCCGCGGGCCCCCCCGAGCTGGTGTCGGCGGGCGCGACCGAGGCACCCACCGACCACCTGCGCGAAAACCGGCGGCTGATCGTCCGCCGCGCGCTGCTGGCCACGGCCGTCGGGGGAGTCATCCCGATTCCGGTCCTCGACGACTACTTCGCCGGCCGCGTCAAGGCCGGGATGCTGATCAAGGTGGCGGAGCGGCGTCAGGTCGACATCGCCCAGTCCTCGGCCGAGCTGCTGGGCGACCCGCGGGAGGGGACGGCGGTTCGAAACGCCACGTTGACCGCCGCCACCTTGCTGGCCTTGAAGCTGGCCTGGCGGAAGTTCTTCGCGCTCCTCGCGATCGGGCGGCGGGCCGAGGACATGGCCACGACCTTCCAGCTGGGGACGCTCTTCGACCATTACTGCTGCAAGCTGCACGTGGGCGGCGAGATCGACCGCAACCAGGCGGCGTTGCTGCGGGTGGCCATCTTCGGCTCGCTGGCCGAGTCCGAGCGGGCGGCCCTGATCGGGGCCTTCCAGGAGGGCGGGCGGGTGCTGGCGCGCTCGGCCTTGGAGGCGCCCGGCTGGATGACCGGCCGCATCGAACGGGCGGCCCGGCGCTGGTCGGAGACCGGCGGGCGCAGCGCCGACCCGGGCGACGTCACCGACTCCGACGAGGGCGACGAGGGCCGCTGGCTGGATCGGGCGTCGTCGGCCGTCGAAGAGCGCCTGGGCCGGGTCGGCCAGAGCTATGTCACCCGCTTGGTGGTGACCTTCGAACGACGGCTGCGCGAGGCGGTCGAGTCGGCGCGCGCCGTGCCCACACCCCCTCCGCCCCAACCCTGACCGGCGCATCTGGCGGGCGCAGCAGCGCTTTGCTACATTGCCTGTAGGTGAAGAAAACGCAGCGCTCGACCGGGGCGAAGGTCAAGAAGGCCAGGGCTGAGAAGAAACGCGGCGCCGGGAGCCGCAAGGAATCGCCCCGTATCCCCGTCCGAGGGGCCACCAAAACCGCCGGCAAGTCCAAGCTGAAGGCGCGGGCGCCGCAAGCCGAGACACCGGCCCGGTCCCGGAGCGAGAGCGACCTGGCCGGGACGCGCGAGCTGGCCCTGGCGGCCATCGACGCGGCGCTGGACAAGCGGGCGCTGCAACCCGTGCTGATCGACGTCTCCGGGATGGGGAGCTACACCGACTTCATCGGCGTCGTCAGCGGGCGCAGCGATCGGCAGGTCGACGCCATCGCCGAGGCCGTGTCGCAAACCATGAAGGCCCGCGGCGTCTACACGCTGGGGCGCGAGGGGTCGGGGAACGGGCGGTGGACGCTGCTCGACTTCGGCGCCTTCGTGATTCACGTCTTCTATCACCCGGTGCGCGAGTTCTACGACCTCGAGAGCCTCTGGATCGAGGCGCCGCGCGTGAAGCTAGACGTCCCGCCCGAATCGTCGCTGGCCCAGGCGGACGCGCTTTACGGCGCCCTTTGACCGGGTGAAGCTGGTCGTCCTGGCGGTCGGCAAGCTGCGCGACCGCCACCTGGCCGCCCTGGTCGACGATTACGTCGGCCGCGCGCGCCATCACCTGCCGCTGGAGATCGTCGAGCTCGAGGACGATCAGGCGCTGGCCCGCCGCTGGCCGGCCGACGGCGAGACCATCGCCCTCGAGGTCGCGGGCGCCGTCTGGTCGACGGAGGAGCTGGCGCGCCAGCTGGAACGGCGGATGACGCGCGGGACGCGTGCCCTGACGTTCGTGATCGGCGGCGCCGACGGCATCCCGCCGGCGCTCTCGTCGCGCGCCTCCGCCCGCCTCTCGCTGTCGGCCCTCACGCTGCCGCATCGCCTGGCGCGCCTGCTCCTGTGCGAGCAGCTCTATCGGGCGCTGACCATCATCCGGGGCGAGCCCTACCACAAATGAAGCGGGGCTGCCCCGCCGCCCACAGCGCCTACAACTCGTCGAAGAAGTGAACTTCGCCGGTGGCGAGGTCCAGCTCGCAGCCGACGACGGCCAGGCCGCCCTGCTCGGCCAGGCGTTCGAGGATCTCGGAGCCGTGCCGCAGGTGGTTGACCGAGGCCCGCACGTTGGCGCGCATCGCCTCGCGCGCCAGCCGGGCCGGGTCGCGCGCCAGGTCGGTCGCCACCAGCCCCTCGATACCCGGGCGGACGCGGTTGACGATGGACATCAGGTTGCGCAACGACGGATCCGGCTTCCCCGTCTGCCCGATGGCTTCCAGCGCCGCCTGGATGGCGCCGCAGCTGGTGTGTCCCATGACGACGACCAACGGCGTGCCGAACCGCTCGGCGGCAAACTCGACGCTGCCCACCTGCGACGGCGCCACGATGTTGCCGGCCACGCGGATGACGAACAGGTCGCCCAGTCCCTGATCGAACACGATCTCGGCGGGCGCCCGCGAATCGGAGCAGCCCAGGACGATCGCGAATGGCGTCTGCGGTTGGGCCAGCACCTCGCGATGGCTGTGGCTCAGCATCGAGTCGACGCTGCGGACGTTCTGGATGTAGCGCGCGTTGCCGGCCTTCAGTCGATCGAGCGCGGCCTTGGCGGGAGCGGTGGTTCGTTCGGGTGACATGCGTCCTCCTATACCGCAGCTCGAGCGCCAGGCGAAGCCTCCGGCCGTGCTTTGCGGCGCGCAACCGATGGCCACCTTCTGGGAATGGACAAGACCAGGAATCTCCCCGACGACGCCCAGGAGGAGCCGCGAATCGTGAGCCCCCAGGAGAACGACGAACGGGCGGCGCGCCGGCTGGACTGGCAGGAACGACACGACACGACGCGCTGGCCACGGGCCGACGACCCGTTGCGCCCGCCGGGCGATCTATCGCCGGCGCCGGATCGAAAGAGCACCTGACGCCTACGACGCCCTCGCCCCGGGCGGGGCGGCCGACGCGCGCGGGAACATGATCAGCGTGACCCGGCCGGTCGGCACCCACTCGCGCGCGAAGCCTTCCAGCGTGTTCTCGCGCAGCCCGCGGCCGGGGTCGAGGGTGATGATCTGCTTGTCGCGCTTGTCGATGCCGACCACCACCTCGTAGTGAGCCAGCGCGCGCCCGCCGGTGATGGGCTTGGCCAGCCCGACCAGCACCGGCCGATTGCGCGAGAGCTGGTCGACGACGTCGTTGAACGTCCCTTCGACGACGAAGGCCTGGAAGCCCTTGGCCCGCGCCACGTCGCGCAGATCGCCGGCCCGCACGCCGATGCGATCGGGCGGATCCAGCGCGACCACCTCTTCCAGCGACGTCTTGACGCCAAAGTGGGCGAGCACCATCGCGAGGGCCGCCGGGCCGCAGTCGCTGTCGGCCTTTTGCGGGACGAACGGAACGTCGTGGACGAACGTCCAGGCCGGGTCGGCGGCCAGAGCCGCCGCGCGCTTGGGGGAGACGTCGTGCGCCTCCCCCGCGTAGCAAGCCGACGCCGCCAGAGCGAGCGCAGCGAGCCACGGCGCGCGCGACCCTCGATGCATCGCTCAGATGAGCAGGATCAGCAGGACGATCACCACCACCAGCAGCACACCGCTGCCGACGTAGACGACAGCGGCGCCGCCCTTGTAGTCCTGCAGGTTCTGCGCTTGATGTTCGCGCTGCGCGAGCTGAGCAGCCTCGGTCGCCTGCGTGGTGGGCGCCGGCGTTTGGGCGGGCACTGGCGCGCTGGTCGATGTCACCACGGCGGGCAGCTTCGCCTCATCCGCCAGTGACTTCGCCTGGCCAACCGCCGGGAAACACCAGATCGCCAACAACGCGGCCACCACCACACCTTGGATCTTCTTCATGATTCCCTCCTCGGACTTGCCGTAGGAAGGAACTTAAGCATTGGGGTTTCCCCCGGAAGTGGCTCAGCCTGCCCAAGCTCGTCCAGGTTGGCGATCGCCGCGCGGCGCTCCGCGAAGGTTTCCGGCCAGCACGCGGGGCGGCCGGCGGACGCTCATTGGCCGCGGACCAGGCGCACGATGACGACCAGTAACACCACGAAGATCAGGGCCAGCAGCCACATCACCCAGGGCGGGCGCGGCGCCCGCTCGACGGCGTCGACCGACGTGACCACGTCCACGTGTCCCTCGTGGCCGACGGCGATTCGATAAAAGTCGTGCGCCACCTCGGTGATGGTGACCCCGGGGGTGCCGGCGAGCGCGTGCTTCCAGCCGACCAGCGGGCCGTCGTGCGAGACGAACAACGTGAACGACGGCTGCGGGACCAGCAGCTTGGCCGGGCCGCTCTTGGTCTTCACGGTCGTCCCGCTGTCGTGCCAGACGGCCACGCTGTAGGTCGGCATCAGCTTGGCGACATCGTCGTAGCCGATGCGGCCGGCGGCGACCAGCGCGGCCAGCTGCTGGGCCTGCTTCTCCGTGACGCGGCCGGGCACGATCTGGCCCACCTGGCGCAACCGCTCTTGCAGCGCGGGCGGCAGGCGCGCGCCGCCGCCTTGGCCGGCGGGCGGGACGACGGCCGGCATGTTCAACGTGCGCACGTAGAGGTAAACGTCGCGCGGGCCCAGCGTGCCGATGTCGATGCGTGCGTTGCGTTCCAGCTTGGACGAGTGATCGAAGTTGAAGTTGTTCCAGCTGCTGGAGCTGGAGAACGCCACCGGCGCGCCCGACGACGAGAGGTCGGCCAGGATGCACTGATGTGAATCGCGCGTGCCAAGCGCGTCCGGCGTGCAGGTCGGGAACAGGTCGGGCCGGTAGTCGCACTTCTGCGCCGCGGTCAGCGTCCAGGTGCAGGTCAGATCGAAGCGCCCGCCGGCGTGGATCGATCCCGGCGCGCCGCTGCCGGTCGCGGCCTGGCAGGTCGGGTCGGGCACCAGCCATTGCGGCGAGTCGCCGACCGCCGACCCCCAGTCGGCGATCCGGAGCCGCGCCTTGATCGAATTGGGATCGAACACGGTCGTCGTGTTGTTGAGCGGCTTGACGTGGAAGGTGTTCGGGCTGTTCACGTCGATCTGCGTGCCGGCGCCGATGGCGTTGGCCACCGAGATGTCGGCGTGCTGCAGATCGACGCCCGCCGCGCAGGGGCCACCGCCGGTGGTCACGTCGGTCCAGGCGGCCGAAGGCGGCGACACGCTGCCCGCCGGATCGGGAAACGCGGGCGGGATGGCCGTCAAATCGACGGTGGCGGCGCCGATCGGCCATTTGGCGACGTCGGTGGTGCCGGTGTCGCCGTGCTGGATGTCCAGCTCGTACCACATCTTGAAGGCCGTCCCGAGGTCGATCCCCCCCGCGGCGGCGGTGGTCGGAACGCGCAGCCGGATGGCCCAGCGATCGCACACCGGCGGCACCGTGGTGCCGTCGCAGGTGGTGTCGAGCCGCGCGTCGGCCTGCACGCCCGACGGGAACGGGGCGTTGCTCCAGAAGGACGCGCTGCCCGAGCGGCCGTAGGCGGTGGCGGTCATCACCCCCGGTCCGACCGTGCCGTTGCTGGTGTTGGCCGTGGCGTCGCGCGTGAGCTGCAAGATCGTTCCGCTGTTGGTCGTCGTGTTGTCGAAGCCGACGAACAGCTGGTCACCGCCGAGCGCGGCGCCCGGGTCGGCCTGGACCTCCCAGCGCAGCACCAGGTAGGTGGTGCCGCCGGTCGTCTCGAGGAGCCCGTTGAAGTCCACCGTGCCGTGGCTGAACCCGTATGAGCCGACCCAGCGCGGGTCGTCGAACCCGGCCGTTCCCGACCACCAATCGGGCAGGCCTGGCTGGCCGGGAACCCCGGTGGCCGGCGGAAAACAGGTGGGATCCGCGTGGGCCGCCGGCGCGCCCGCGGCCAACCCCGCCAGCGCCAGCGCGCAGCCTACGATCCACCGATGACGAGCCTTGCTCGACCGCGCGTCTCCGGACATCCGCTCCTCCCTATTGGGTGATCAGCAGGTACAGGTTGATCGGCGTCCGGGTCAGCGTGCCGACGCCGCTCAGCGTGGCCGGCAGCGGCGACCAGGCTCCCGCGACCACCGCGAACGTCAGCGTGGCGCCGCCGGTGGCGCCAGCCCGAACCGTCGTGCTCGTCTCGCATCCAGCCATGATCCAGTACGTTCCAGCCGGCAGCGTCAGCGAACCGCCCGCCGCCGGACTGGCAGGGTACTCGTTCTTGTTCGGCGCCGCGAGAATCACCGACTGGTCCTGGGCCTTGGCGACCAGCTTGCTGGGCAGGCCGTTCAGGTCGGTGTAAAGGCCGACGCTGACACCGCCCGACGCGGCGTTCGCGATCAAGCCGAACCCGCGCAAGGTGAACGCGCCGGCCATCGTGACCGGCTCGCCCGACAGATAGCCCGACGCCAGGCTGGCGGTCGCCCCCAGATCGCTGGCATAGCCGGCGGTGGTGGGCGCTGCGCACTTGGCGGTCGACGTCCAGCAATACTGGCCGCTGGCGCAATTGCTGGTCTGCCCCTGAATGCAGCCGGCCGCGGTCGTCGAACAGGTCCGGACCGCCGTGTCGCCGGCGCAGCTGGTCCCGGGCGACGATCCGCAGCCGCCGGTCGGGGCGGGGCAGCTGCAAGCCGCCGACGGGAAGCTGCCGCCGCAGACCTGCCCGCCGCCGCAGCCATTGCTCGAGGCGGCCAGGCATCCACCGGCGGTCGCGCAGGTGATCAGGTTGCCGCCGCCATCGCAATACGAGCCGGCGCCCGCCTGGCAAGCGGCGACCGCCGGACAGGTGCAACCGGCCACCGTCGCGTTACCGCCGCAGACTTGCGGCGACGCGCAGGTATTGGCCGCCGTCTGGACCAGGCAGCCCGAGACCATCCCGCAGGTGACCACGGTGATGCCGTCGGACGCGCAGGTGGTCCCGGCGCCCGCCGCGCAGACGGACGGCACCGCGGGGCACGCGCAGCTCGCGCCGGGGAACGCGCCGCCACAGCTGGTGGGCGCCGCGCAAGCCTCGACGGCGGTCTTGGTGAGGCAGCCGCTGCTGTCGAGGCCACAGGTCTCGAGGTCCCCGCCCGACGTGCAGAGCATCCCGGCCGCCGCGCATTCGGAGGGCGGCGCCGGGCAGGAACCGCAGGTGGCGCTGCCCGCCGCGCCGCTGCAGCCGTGCGCGCAGGTGGCGCTGGCGGCGATCACCAGGCACTGCGCGGCGTCGAGAGCGCAGGTGACCACCTGGGTGCTGGACCCGTCGCAGAACGTTCCGGCCTTGCCGTTGCAGACGGCCGGCGCGGCCGGACAGGTGCAGGCGGCCTTCGGAAAGGCGCCGCCGCAGGGCTCGTTCGCCGCGCACGCCGTGCTGCCCGATTGAACCACGCAGCCGTCGCCGTCGGCGGCGCAGGTGACCAGCGCCCCGCCGACACAAGCCGTTCCGGCGCCCGTGCAGCCGGCGGGCGGCGCCGGGCAGACGCAGGCTGCGCTGGGCGCCGATCCCTGACAGGTCTTTCGCCCCGAGCACGCGACCGCCGTTCCCCAGGTCGGGCAGCCGCCGACACTGACGCAGGTCTCGAGGCCAGCGGAACCGCAGCGCGCCGCGCCCAGCGTGCAAGCCGCCTGGCAGCTGCCCCCCGCACCGCCCGACGCCAGGCCCCCCGCACCGCCCGACGCCAGGCCCCCCGCGCCGCCCGATGCCGGGCCTCCCGCGCCGCCGGGGGGCGGCCCGCCGCCGGCGGCACCTCCGTTCGGGTGGCCGGCCGCCCCGCCCGAACCGGCGAGCCCCGGGTGCCCACCCGATGCCACACCACCGGCGCCGGCGGCACCGCCATGCCCGCCCATTCCGGCCGTCCCCCCCGGGCCGCCCGGCTCGTCGGAGGCGGCGCCGCCGGCGCCAGGGTGATAGCAAAGCCCGCTCGAGCAGAACAGACCGCTCGGACAATCGCGCGTAGTCTGGCAGGCGATCTTGGCGTCGGGGAACGTCGGGTCGAAGCAGCCCGACGCCGCGACCGCCAGCAGCGCCGCCCACGACCAGACCGCCGCCGCCCGCCGCGCCATCAGAACGTCATCCGCCAAAACGCCCGCGCGCCGGTTGCGTCGATGAGCGCGGTCACGGGCGGCGCTTCGTCGTGGCTGCGGGACAGCCCGTACAAGATGCCGGCGGTGACCAGCGCGGCGCCGCCCACGCTGAAGCCGATCACCGAGATGGTCTGCGCGCGCTCGCCGCTGTCGAACTTGCTCTGGCTGTAGACGCCGCGGCTGGCGTCGCCGGTGACCTCCTGCGAGAGCGAGCGCGCCCGCAAGCCCTCGACGAGCCCGGCGGCGGCCGCCGCCACGCCGACCGCCGCGGCCGCCACCGCGGCGATCCGCAGGTGGTGCGCGCGCGCCTCCGACGTCGAGTCAGGTCTCGCGGGCGGCGCCGGCACGGGCGCGACCGGCTGGACCGGGCCGGGCGCCGCGGGCGGCACGGCCGCGGCGGGCGGCGACGGGCGCGCCTCGGCCTCGAGCACGTCGATTCGCGCCTGCACCTGCGCGCGCTCGTCGGCGCCGACCTGGGGCGCCTTGCGCAGGTACTCGCGGAACCGAGTGACCGCCTCCGCGTTGCGTCCGTTCTGCTCGAAGCAGCGGCCCTGGTTGTAGATGTAGGTCGGATCGCCCGTCTCCGCGTACAGATCCGCCAGCAGCTCGATGCCGCGGTCCGGATGACCGCCCAGGCAGTCCTTCTTGGCCTCGACTTCGCGCGAGTCGGCCTGCTGGGCGCGCGCCGGGACCGCGAGCAGCAGGAGCAGCGCGAGCCCCGAGGCGAACGCCAATCCGCGGGCGAGCACCCGGTTCACCATTTCTCCGCGGCGGCCTTGGGCCGGGCCGGCGCCAGGGCCGGTTTCGGGGTGGCCGCGGCCGGAACGGGCGGCGCCGCCGCGCCGGGCGCCTTGCCGGCGTGCGCCACCGCGCGGTTGTGCGCCGCTGGCTTGTGGCGGAGCTGGCTCGCGGCGGCCCGGGCTGGCGGCTCGCCAGCGACCGCCGGGACAGCAACCGCCGGGACGGCGATCGGGGACGGCCGCAGCGAGGCGGTCCGAGGGGCCGGGCTGACGGGGACCATGGCCGCCGGGGGAGCCGGGGGGGCCGGGGGCGGCGGCAAGGCGGCCTCGCGCGAGGGGCGCGGCGCCGCGGTCGATGCGGCCGGGAGCGCG
>JAICYS010000336.1 GCA_025934105.1 Myxococcota bacterium
CAATGCCTCTACGGACCGGCCAGCACCTCGGCGACGCTGGCGACGGCCGCCGCCTTCGCGATGGCGGCGCGCGTTCTGCGCCTGCCGGCCGTCGCCAGCCTGAACACGGCGGCCGACGGCTACCTGGCCCGCGCCAAGACCGCCTGGACCTGGGCGGCCGCCAACCCCGCCGTCACGTTCAAGAACAACGACAGCGCGTCCGGCTCGTCGGGGCTCGGCTCCGGACAGCAGGAGACGGACGACTACGGGCGTCTGGTCGACGAGCTGGACGCGGCCGCGCAGCTCTTCGCCGTGACCGGCGACGCGACGTACAGCTCGTTCTTCGACGCCAACTACAGCCAGCTCCACCTCATCGCATACAGCAACTACGTGGCCCCCTGGGACATGCAAGGACAGGACGCCGCGCTCGACTACGCCGACGCGGCCGGCGCCACCAGCGCGGTCGCCAGCGCGATTCGCGCCGCCTACCGCGCCGGCGCCGAGGGGAGCGGCAACCTGGCCGGCGTGCTCGCCAACCAGGACCCCTACCTGGCCTTCATGTCGACCTATACCTGGGGCTCGAATTCGGTGAAATCGAACGTGGGCGATCTGCTGGCCGACGTGGTGGTGCACAAGCTGGACAGCGCCATGGACGCCGACGTCCTGCGGGCCGCCGCGCGCTTCGTGCACGGCCTGCACGGCACGAACCCGCTGTCGCTGGTCTACCTGACCAACATGTACCAGCACGGCGCCGAGAACTGCGCCAACGAGATGTTCCACACCTGGTTCGCCGACGGCAGCGCGCTGTGGGACCGCGCCGGCACCTCGACCTACGGGCCGCCGCCCGGCTACCTGACCGGCGGGCCGAACCCGAGCTACGACTGGGACGGCTGCTGCCCGGCCGGCTGCGGCAGCAGCGACAACAACGCGCTCTGCACGTCCATGTCGATCATGCCGCCCAAGGGGCAACCGCCGCAAAAGTCCTACAAGGACTTCAACAGCGGGTGGCCGCTGGACTCCTGGAGCGTCACCGAGCCCAGCGACGGCTACCAGGTCGCCTACATCCGCTTGCTGTCGAAATTCGTGCGCTGAGCCCGCGCCCCGCAGGGCGAACGCCGAGCGCCAAGGACTGCTTCCGGTCGCGTTCACCGGTGGCGCGCGATTACCGGCGAGTCTTGGGCGAGTCTTGGGCGACTTGGCGGCGACTCCGCGGCGCTCAGGCTCCGAAGTCGGCCAGGACCGCGGCGAGCCGGTCATCGGCCGCCGCAGGCCGGTGCGTCTCGCTGGCCGAGATCGCGATCCAGCGCTGCTCGAGCGGGTTGCGATCGTGGACGCGGCTGAGCGCCACCGGCCGGCCGATCGACAGCAACGCGCTGGCCGCCTGCGCCAGGATGTGAAGCGGCAGGTAGAGCGGCCCCAGGCGATCGTGCTGGCGGGTGTGGGCCAGCTCGTGCGCCAGCGTGAGGCGCGCGGCCAGAGTCCGGCCGTCGAGCAGGCCGGGCCGGTGCAGGATGGCGTGGCCCAGCGTGACCGCGCCGACCCAGTCCAGGCCCAAGCCGTCGCGGATCGGGTAGAGCCAGCCGACGGCCGCGGGGCCGCCGACCCGCTGGCCGGCGCGGCCGCTGACCAGGCGGCCGGCCAGGTGGCCGAAGAGGTTGGTCGGCAGCGTCCAGAGGCCCCGCACGACGCGAATCCAGAGCGCCCGCCCGCGGGGAGGCGCCCGCCGCACATGACCGGGGATCACAGTCGATTTTTACGCCGCCGAAAACTCCCGTGGCAAGGCGATGACCGGCCTCGGCACGCTGGGGCGGTGGTGGCCGTTCCTCGCGCCGGGCAGCGGCGCGGCGGCCAGGCCCAGAGCCGCGTCGGGCGAGAGCCGCTCCTCCGCACCGACGGAAACGAGCCCGAAAGCCCGTCAGTCGGAGGCTCACGCCGACGGGCGGGGATTTTCGATCCGACCTCGTCCGATGTCCATCGCGCGCCGTTCCACCCGGCGCGCGGATCCTCCTTGACCGATCCGGCGCGGTTGCCCATGCTGGGTGAGAACCTTCTGCGCGGTTCGATACGGAGAGAGATTCTTTTCCCTACAAGAACGCACTAGGGAGCCGCCACTGGCCGATGGATGTGCACGCCCGCGAGTCGGGAAGCCCGATGCGGTCATTTCCCGTGGCTCCCCCCTTACGAAAGTAGGGGCTGAGAATTCTCTCCGAACGGCCGAGGCGGTTGGTTCGTATGGCGGGAGGGGCCCTCAAAGCCCCTCCCGCCTTTTTTCGATCGGCGAATCCGACAGGATCCCGGGGAAAGAGCCGCTGGCGGCTCCGACGGGCTGAGCCCAGCTCCGCCACCGCTTGGACGACGAACCCTGGAGGGTTCCGCCTCTCCTGCCGGCGACGGCTCCGCCAGCGCTCTCAGCCCAGCTTAGGCCGCTACTCCTCTTGCGTGATCAGGCGCTCGTCGAGCACGTCGATCAGGTCGTCGACGTTGACGGGCTTGACCAGGTGCACGTCGAAGCCGGCGTCGGCGGCCCGCTGGCGATCGGTCGGCTGTCCGTAGCCGGTCACGGCGATCAGCGTCGCCCCGCGTCCATGCTCGGCGCGGACTGTCCGCGCCAGCTCGTAGCCATCCAGGTCGGGCAGCCCGACGTCGAGGACGCCGACGTGCGGCAGGAACGTGCGCCAGCGCGCCAGCGCCCCGCCGGCGTCGTTGGCGACCGCGGTTTGAAACCCCTCGCTCTGCAGCGCCTCGGACAGCAGATCCGCCAGGTCCAGGTTGTCGTCGACGACCAGCACCCGGATGTGGGCCCGGGCGGCCGCGGGCTGGGGCTGGCGAGCCGGCTTGGGCGTCCGGGCGGCGGTCGCCGTCGGGAGCTCGACGATGAACGTCGCCCCCTGGCCGCGCCCTTCGCTGTGCACCGACACGGAGCCGCCGTGGCGGCGGACCATGTTCCGCACGATGGCCAGGCCCAGCCCCAGCCCGCCGCGCAGGACGTCGCGCGCCCGGTCGGCTTGCACGAACGGCTCGAAGATCCGGTCCATCTGATCGGGTGAGATGCCGGCGCCGTTGTCCCGCACGCTGACCCGAACGCGGCCGGGGACGCGCTGGACGACGACCTCGATTCGGCCGCCCGACGGCGTGAACTTGGCTGCGTTGGTGAGCAGGTTCGAGAACACCTGCGTCAGCCGCACCGGGTCGCCCTGCACGATGATGTCGCTGGCCTCCCCGACCTCCAGCACGTGGTGGCTGCGGGACATCAGAGGCGCCGCCGTCTCGACGGCCCGCTCGAGAATCGAGCCCAGCGGCACCGGCTCGCTGCGCAGCTCGACGTGCCCGCGCGCTAGCCGGGAGATGTCGAGGAGGTCGTCGACCAGACGAACCAGATGATGGGTGTGGCGTTCGATGACCTCCGCCTCGCGGCCGCCGGTCCGGCGGTGCTTCTGCAACTCGACGGCGGTCACGATGGCGGCCAGCGGGTTGCGCAGCTCGTGCCCCAGCATGGCCAGGAAATCATCCTTGCGGCGGGCCACCTCCAGCACGTTCGCGCTCTCCACGATGGTGCCGACCACGTTGGCGGCGGTGCGCACCTGCACGCGATCCGTCTCGGGATCGAGCGGCGTCCGGCGGCCGGCCAGCAACCGGCCGCGCTCGCCGCCGATGGGGATCTCGGCCTCGATGCAGAACAGCCGCCCGCCCGACAGGAAGAGCTGCGCGTCGGCGCCGTCCGAGTCGGTCGCCGTGACGGCGCGGATCTCGGCCAGCTCGTCGGGTGAAAGCGGCGCGCGCCGCAGCGATCCGCGCTCGTCGGCCGGATCGCCCGGCAGCATCAGGTAGACCAGCTCGCAATCCAGCGCGGTCGGCAGCGCGTCGGCGACAATCTCCAGCGCCTCGGCGGGCGTGCGCCCCACGCACAGCGAGGGCAGCGCGTTCAACGCGGAGAGATCGCGGATACACCGCTTCAGTCGATCGCGGCCATCACCGGAATCGCTGGGCGGTGCGACGGCCATCGATCAGGCAGCCGGGCGCCGCCGCTTCAACTCGGCCAGCATCTCGTCGGCGGGCGTGTAGAACGGGTTTTCGTGCAAGACACCGTTCATGACGGTCAGCGGGTGCGCGCGGAGCAGGTCCATCACCACCGCGCCGCTCAACTTGCGCACGTCGTACACGCAGACCGTCGGCGTCTTGCCGCGGTTCAGGACCTCGTTCACGCTGGCCTCGTAGGCGACCAGCTGCTCGATGCCCGGCGGCGACGAGAACATCCAGCCCATCTGGCCGACGAGGCGCATGGGCGGACGCCCCGTGGCGGCGTGCGCTCGCAGCATCTCGTCCAGCCCTTTCATCATGCGGTCCTGGTCGAACGAGCCACCCTTCAGGTGGGCCTCGTTCCAGGTGGTCACCTCGACGAGATCGGGCGACGGAGCGGCGGCCCGCAGGCGCGCCTCGTGCCGGTCGCGGTCCTGCGGATCGACGATGTACACCGCCTTTTCGCCTCGCCGGAACCCCTCGACGAAGAACGGATCGATGACCGCTCGCTCCTCCGGAGCGCCGTGCACGAACGCGCAGGCGTGGAAGTGGTTCCGGAGCTGGGCATGCGCGAGCGACGTGGCGAGCGACATGGCTCGAACGTAACACCCGCCGGCCGTGCTGGTTTGCGCATTTTACCGGATCAACATCGAGGAACTCCGTTCCAGGGAAGCGGTTGCAGGCAGGAGAGCCAGCGCGCGCGAGGATGGTGGTTGCGGCTTCGGCGCGGCTCGGCGGCGCGCGATCACTGCGCGGTGGAATCGATCTAGTGCACCGCCGTCGAAATAGCGTCAACGCCGAGGCCGACAAGCCGCGCTGGGCGCGAGGCGCGACGACGAGGAATACCCGTAGGTATTGTGAGGAGAAGC
>JAICYS010000130.1 GCA_025934105.1 Myxococcota bacterium
CCTGCCGGCGACGAACGGGCCGGCGGCGCTGGTCAGCGCCAGCGTCGCCGACGACGGTCCGGTGCGTGGGACGCCCGAGCGGGCCGCCGCTTGCCGCGCCAGCGCCCGTTTTTCGGGGGTGCCGCTCAACACCCTGGAGGCGAGCGCCCGTGGTTTCGCCGAGGACCCTGCGGACGCGCGCGCCGCCTGCCTGGCCCGGCTGTCGCCGCTGCTGGCCGCGCAGATCGCCGCCGGGCTGGCGGCCGCCACGCCGGCCGGGGGCGATTTGCCGTCGGTGCTCATCGACGCCGACGTCACCGAACCGGGCGCGGTCGGCGCGTTGCTGAAGAGCGTGCGCGAGGTGGGCGCCGTCTCGGGCGCTGACCTGCTGCGCGTGGGCGGCGGGCGCGTGGAGATCCGGGCCCGCACGCGGTCGGCCGCCGCGGCGCTGGCGGCGGCCCTCTCGCGCGACGCCGCCGCAGTGATCAGCTTGAGCGACGTGCAAGCGTCCGGAGACACCATCCGCCTGCGGGCGCGCCTGCGGGCGCCCGTCTCTCCAGAGCCCGGGAGCCCACCATGATGCGCCGTCTCGTTGCCTGCTCCGCCGCCCCGCTGCTGGTGGCTCTCTGGCTGGGGGTTTGCGCCAGTGTGGCCGGATGCGCCCACAGCCTGGAGCCGGGCGCGGTCGCCATCACCGTCGACTGCAACGTCGCCGACGCCACCGTGTACGTCGACGACCTCATGGTGGGGCATGCCGCCGAGCTGAAGAAAGAGCCGCACGCCGTGCGCCCGGGCTTCCACCGGATCGAGGTCCGCGCGCCCGGGTACTACTCGTTCTTTCAAGAGGTGGACCTCCCCCCGAATTCGAAGGCCGTCGTCAACGCGCGGCTGCGCGAAGTCCTGGACTGACGCCGGCCGGCGACGAAGCGCGCGGCGGGACCCGGCTGCCGTGCGGTGACCGGTCGCGTTCCTCGGCGCCGCCGTCGCTCTGCTGATCCTGCTCGCCGTCGGGTGGGGCCCACCGCCGCCGCGCCGGCCGCCTCCGACGGAGCGCGGGCGCAGGCCCGGGAAACCCGCGCCCGGGGGTTAGATCGCTTCGCAGAACTCGATCTGCCGCGGAACCTTGTACGGCGCCAGGTTGCGCGCGCAGTGGTCGATGATGTCCTCGGCCTTGCACAGGCCGGCGCGCACCACGCGGGCCACGACCATCGGGCCGCCCAGGTCGTCGGTGACCACGCGGGCCTGCGCCTGCTTCACCTTCGGGCACGCCTCCAGGCACCCCTCGACCTCGCCCAGCGCCACGCGCTTGCCGTCGACCTTGACCAGATCGTCCTCGCGTCCCGTGATGAGGACGCGCCCGGCGCGGTCCTGCTGTCCGAGGTCACCCGTGCGCAGCCATCCGTCGTCGAGGCCGCCGATCGGCACGCCGTCGGCCCGCTTGGGCAGATGAATCTTGGGCACCGACACCGTGGACAGCGCGGCCGAGCGCACCCAGATCGGGCCGCTGTCGCCCGCCGGCAGGCGCTCACCCTTGGGGCTGGCCACGCGCAGCTCGACCCCTTCGAAGGCGCGTCCGACGCCCTCCGGTTCCTTGCCGGCGCGATCCACCGCCAGCGGGCCGGCCTGGGTCGAGTGGTAGCAGGAGAGCAGGCGCACGCCGAAGCGGGCGTGGAAGCCCTCGGCGATCGACGCCGGCAGCGCTGAGCCCGAGCTCAGGAACCGCGCCTCGGTGGCCTTCAGCGGCTTGACGGTGGGAACGCGCACCAGCGATCCGAACAGGGCGGGCGTGCCGGCGAAGAAGTCGATGTTCTGCTCGCGCAGCAGCTTGACGATCCGTTTGGGCGACACCTCGTCCTCGAGGAACAGCGTCGCGCCGTTCGCCAACGAGGTGAGCATGCCGAAGTCGAAGCCGTAGCTGGCGTGCAGCGGCAGCGAGCAGAGCACCCGATCCCTGGCCGTGACCTCCAGGGTCTTGCGAATCGACTCCGCCGCGGCGGCCAGATTGGCGCCGGTCTTGACCACGCCCTTGGGGTCGCCGCCCACGCTGGCGGTGAACTGCACCACCTCGGGCGGGTCGCCCTCGGTCAAGTTGGCGGGGGCCGTGCGCTTGTACAGACCGCAGGAGAGCAGGGTGCCTTGCAAGCGGCGCCGCGCTTCCGGAACGAACTTCGACGGCGGCCCCGAGACGGGCCGCTGGGTGGGCGGCGCGGCGTAGTAGGGGAGGCCGGCGGTGGCGTTCCCCTCGCCGCCGCGCGGGCGCGTGACCAGCGCGCGCAGCGGGGCCGCCTCCAGCACCATCTCCAGCTCGCGGTTGCCGGTGGTCGGATCGAGCGGCACGACGACCGCGTCGATCTTCGACAGGGCCAGCGCCAGGATCACGAAGTCCGGCACGTTGCCCAGCATCAATCCGACCCACGCCCCGGCGGCGATCCCCAGCGCGTGCAGCTCCTGCGCGCGCCGGTCCACCCGGTGCAGCAGCCCGCGCCACGAGAGATACGTGTCGCGATAGACCAGAGCTTTCCCGCTGCTCTGGTTCGAGGCGGCGCTCGAAAGCCATTCGTAGAGCTGCATGCTGCGGTTTGACGGCATTTCGTTTGATGGGAATCGGCGGAGCGTCCCCGCCTGCCGCGGGTGCACTTCGCCGGGCGAAATCCCAGCTGCGTCCACGCGCGAGAGCGCGGTCAGTCTATACGCCGTCGGCGGGCGTCCACAAGCCGCCAAAAAAGCGCGGCCCAGCCGGGCGCGTCAGGAACCGCTCATCGGGTGGCGACCAGGCCGGGACCCGACTTGGCCGCGCGGCCGGCCAGGTATTCGCTGACGATGTGGCGCCCGACGTAGGTCGCCTTGATGCGCCAGGCCGGCCCGTTCCCCAGCAGCACCGCGAACGCGATCCGCGGGTGGTCCGCCGGCGCGTAGCCCACGAACCAGCTGTAGCCGATCGGCCCGCGGTCCGTGTCGGCCGCCAGCGTGCCGGTCTTGCCGGCCACCTCCACGGGCAAGAGACGCTGGCCGCGCTTGTTCCGGAACGTCCCCTTGGCGGTGCCGATGCGGGTGGTCAGCTCCATCATCCGCCCGACTTCGGCGGCCGCCGCCGGGGTGGCCACATGGCGCGGCGCCGTCAGCGCCAGGGCCTCCGGGCGGCCTTGGCCGTCGACGGCGCTCTCAATGACCGTCGGCGCCGGCATGTCCCCCCCGTCGGCGATGGTCGCGGCCAACAGCGCGCCGTGCAGCGGCGACAGCGTCGAGTGCCAGAACCCCGCCGAGGCGCGCGCCATCTCCAGCCGGTCGGCCGGCACGTCGAGGTGCGACGGTTCGACCGGGATGTCGAACGGAATCGGCTGGCCGAAGCCGAAGCTGCGGCCGACCTGCGCCACCTCCGTCGCGGTCAAGTGCTGCGTCACCAGCTTGGCGACGATGGCGTTCTGGGACTTGCCGATGCCGTAGGCCAGCGTGTCGCAGCGACGGTCGATGGCCGGGATGTCGACCAGGTTGTCGGGCAGCACCGCCGAGACCCCGCCGTGATAGCAGACGCGGGTGGCGCCCGGAACGCCGTGCTCGACCAGCGCCGTCGCCGAAACGATCTTGAAGACGGAGGCGGAAGGCGCCCAGGGGCGCAGCGCCAACTGCTCGGCGCCCAGGCGGGGATCGGCCGCCGACCGCCCGACCAGGGCCAGCACGCGGCCGTCCGGAACCGACACCACCACCGCGCCCGCGTAGGGGATCTGGAACTCCCGCAGGACGTCGTCCGTGCTCGCCTGCAGCCGCGGATCCAGGGTCAGCTCCGCGCGCCCTCCGTCCGTCAGGTCGGCTGTGTAGTGGCCGTTGGCGAGGCGGATCGTCTCCGGTTTGACCAGCGGCGGCTCTGCGCGCGCAACCAGCGGAATCGAAACCAAAAGAGCGGCGGCGGCGAGGCGCTGAATACGTGCCATGATGACACCGTCATACATGTAGGATAGAGTGTCAAATTATGCTCCTGATCGGTCCTATTGCCGCAGTGCTGGGTTTGACCTAGCCTGCTTGAACCGAGCTCCGTGGCCCGCCATCCTCGCGATCCCAACGACACGTCCGAATCGGATCACATCCGAGCGAAGACCGTCGTCACCAGCATCAGCCGCATCACCGAACGGCCCGCCGGCAACGAAGCGTGCCTGGTGGTGATCTACGGCGCCGATCTGGGCAAGAAGTACAACCTGAACGCGTCGTCGATGGTGATCGGGCGCTCGTCGAAGTGCGACATCCAGATCGATCAGGAATCGATCTCGCGCAATCACTCGAAGATCGTGAACACCGGCAAATCGATCCTGGTGCGCGATCTCGGCTCCACCAACGGCACGTACGTCAACGACGAGCCGGTCGACGAGTACGTCCTGCGCGACGGCGACCTGCTGAAGATCGGGCGGACCATCTTCAAGTTCTTGACCGGCGGCAACATCGAGAACGCGTACCACGAAGAGATTTACCGGCTCACGACCATCGACGGGCTCACGCAGATTTACAACAAGCGCTACTTCGTCGACACACTCGAGCGCGAGGTGGCGCGCGCGCACCGGTACCGGCGCGCGCTGTCGCTGGTGATGTTCGACATCGATCACTTCAAGAAGGTGAACGACGGCTACGGGCATTTGGCCGGCGACTACGTGTTGAAGCACCTGGCGCAGACCGTGCGGGCCAAGATCCGCCGCGAGGACTGCTTTGCCCGCTACGGCGGCGAGGAGTTCGCGATCGTGCTGCCGGAGATCGACGAGCCCAACTGCCTGCCGTTCGCCGAGAAGATCCGGCAGATCGTCGAGCGGACCGAGTTCAAGTTCGAGAACGTCCGCATCCCGGTGACGATCTCGATGGGCATCGCCACCGTCGACGGCGACGTCACGGACGTCCAGACGCTGATCAAGCGCGCCGACGAACGCCTCTACGAGGCGAAAGCCAGCGGCCGCAACCGCGTCTGCTCCTGAGCGTTCCCAAGCGGGCCGCCGCGCCGCGGTCGCGCCTCGACCGGCGGGAGGCTCAGCGGATCGACGGTTCGAGGACGCCGTCCTCGTCGGTCTGCAGCGGCCGCGGGGCGGGTGGGGCGGCGGGGTGCTGGCGTCGCGGGCGCGCGCTGCTGGGCGCGGGTTTTTCCGCGTTGGCCTCGGCGGCCGACTGCTCGGGTTCGATCCGGCGCAGCGTCGCGAACAGCGGCGACGGCAGATTGGGGACGATGTACATCGTCTTGGTCTCGAAGCCGGCTTTCTTGAACTGGAACTCGACCGCCGAATCGCTGTAGGCGATCTCGATCGACAGCGGCGTCAGGCCCAGCGCCTTTCCGTCGGCTCGCGTGATCACGGCGCCGTCCGGATCCGAGTTGAAGTTCACGCGCACCGTGGCCGGGTGCAGAGGCGCGCTGGCGGCCGCGACGGGGCGGTGCGGCTCGCTGCGCCGCCCGAACAGCGCGAACCCGGCCACGGTCAGCGACGCCAGCGCGCTCAGCACGACCAGCCGGCTTCCCCGCTTGGTGCGAATCAGGTTGTCGATGTTGTCGATCAGCTCGCCGCGCCCCGACGGGGTGCCGGGCGGCGGCGGGGTCGTGCCGATCACCGCCATCTCGTTCAGGTGCGAACGGCGATCCAGCTCGGTGCGCGCCATCGGCGCCGCCGCGCGCGCGATCCCCGACAGGTCGTCCGGGATGCCGACGGCCGGCGCCGAGCTGGCATAGCGCTCCGGGTCCAGCAGCGCCTCCCGCAGCTCCGCCATGGTCTGGAAGCGCTGGTTGCGGTCCTTGGCCAGCACCCGGTAAAGGATGAGGTCCATGTACTCGGGCAGCTCGGGAACGATGCTGCGCACCGACGGCGGCGGCATGGTGACGTGCTTGACGATGATCTCGCCGTAGCCCTCGCCGCCGAACGGCACCTTGCCGGTCAACATCTCGAACAGCAGCACGCCCAGCGAATAAATATCCGCTCGGTAATCAATCTCGGTCTTCCCTTCGCACTGCTCGGGGGACATGTAGTACGGCGTCCCCATCACCGAGCCGGTGCGGGTCTTGTGCGTGACCTTCTGGTCGGCCTGCGTCAGCTTGGCCAGCCCGAAGTCCAGCACCTTGACGAAGTCGCGGCTGGGCCCGCGGTTGCACAGGAAGATGTTCTCGGGTTTGAGGTCGCGGTGGATGATCCCCTGCTGGTGGGACGCGTTCAGCGCGTCGGCGATCTGCGCGCCGACCGACATCGCCTGGTGCACCGGGATGCGCTTGTCCCGCTTCAGGCGGTCGGACAGCGACTCGCCCTGCAGGTACTCCATCACGAAGTAGAACTCGCCCTCGGGCGTGTTCCCGAAGTCCGCGATGTCGACGATGTGCTCGTGGCCGATCTGGTTGACGGCCTTGGCCTCGGTGATGAACCGCGACACCACGTCGGAGTTCTTCGAGAGCTCCGGATGGATCGCCTTCATGGCGACCTTCTTGCCGATGACCGGGTGCTCGGCGAGATAGACCACCCCCATCCCCCCCTCTCCGAGCTTGGCGGTGATCTTGTAATTCCCGATCGTATGGCCGATATCGATCATGCAGCCGGGGGCTAAGTCTCCACTTTATAGCTGAATGGTAAACGCCCGCACGAATATAACGTATGAGAAGTCAGAGGTTTCTCCGGGCTCAGCCGAGTCGGTCGAACTAGCCGAACAGGATCGATCGCCGCTGGACCAGGAGGTCGGCGATCATCGTGTCGATGGCTCCGCGCACCGACTCGGCGACATGAATCAGACCGGCCTTGTCGCCCGGATCGGGCGGCGCGATCGGCGCTCCAATTTGAATGGTCCATTTGCTTGGCACCGGCAGCAGGCCCAGCGGCCCAAGCCACGGAAAAGTCGGGGTAATTGGGATGTAAGGCAGGCCCAGCGGCTCGGCAAGCCGGGTGATCTTGCCGATCACGGGGTGGATCTCCTCGGCCCCGACGATCGCGACCGGAATCAGCGGGACGCGCGCTTCGGCCGCCAGCCGGACGAAGCCTCCGCGCCCGAACCGCGCCATCCGATACCGCTCTCGATACAGCTTGCCGACGCCTCTCAGACCTTCTGGAAACACCGCGACCAGCTGCCCCGACGCCAGCAGCGGGATCGCGTTTTCGCGCGAGGCGGGGACGCCGCCGATGCGCGCCACGACGTTGGCCATCCACCCCGCCCGAAAGGCGAAGTTCGCGACCAGCGGGCGAATGCGGCGGTGCTTGGGGTGGTCGCGATGGATGCCGTGCAGCAAGAGCGCGCCGTCGTACGGGATGCCGCCCGAGTGATTGCCGACCAGCATGGCCGGGCCCTGGTCGGGGACGTTCTCGACGCCGAGCAGCCGCACGCGGAAGTAGCGCGACCAGAGGAACTCCAGCAGCGGCGCCGTGCGATCGAGAAACGTCGGGTCGTGTCCGCCGTCGGGCAGCTCGGTGGCCCGCCGGGCGTGCGGGCCGTACGCGGCGCGGATCTCGGCGAACACCGCCGCCAGCGCCGAACGCACCGTCGGCGAGTCAGAGCCGAGCGTCGTCACGCCGCCCTCCCAGTTGTTCCAGCACGGTCATGAAATCTTCGGGCGGCGGCGCCAGGAAATCCAGCGGCGCGCCGGTGACCGGATGGGCCAGCCCCAGCCGGCCGGCATGCAGCATCAGCCGCGGCGCGGCCAGCGGCTGCCGCCCCGCCCGCAACAGGTTTCGGATGTACACGGTCTCGCCGACCAGCGGGTGGCCGCGCTCGGACAGGTGAATCCGGATCTGGTGCGTGCGCCCCGTCTCCAGCCGCACGCGGCACAGCGTGGCTCGCGCATAGCGGGCCAGCGGCTCGATGAACGTGATCGCGTGCTGCCCTTGCCCCCGGTGAAGGGTCGAGCCGCGGATGCCGTCGCCCCGATCGGCGACCAGCCGCGATTCGATCCGTTGCCCGGCCACGTCCCCCTCGGCCACCGCCAGGTAGGCGCGGTCGGCCTCGTGGCGCTGGAACGTGCCGTGCAGCGCGCGCTCTGCCAGCCGGGTCTTGGCGAAGCAGAGCAGCCCGGAGGTGTCCTTGTCGATCCGATGCACGATGTAAAGCGGCGTGGCGGTCGCGCGCTTGCCGCTGCGCCGCCAGGCGGCCCGGACCAGGTCCATGGCGGTGCCGGTCTCCTTGCGCTCGTAAGGGACGCTGGAGATGCCGGAGGGCTTTTCGATCACGACCAGGTGCGCGTCGTCGAAGACGACCTTGAAGTCGGCCGGCGCGGTGGTGGGGCGGGGCGCGTTTTGATTGAAGTCGAGCCGCAAGCCGGCCCGCACGCGCGTGGCCGGGTCGGTGGTCCGTTCGCCGTCCAGGCGCACCTTGCCCGTCGTGCACAGAGCCCGCGCGTCCGACCAGCTGATTCCCGGCAGCCGGCGCCGCAAGGCCGCCGCCAGCGTGGCCCCCGTGTCGGCCGCCTCCAGCACGAAGCTCTGGGGGCGCGCCAACCCGATCGGGTTTCGCCCCGGTTCGTTCGACGCCGCAGGCGCCGAACCCGCCGAGCGTTCCGCGTTTTGCCGTCGGTCAGCCACGAACCAGATCGACCACGCGCGCCAGCGCTCCGTCGAGGAGCTCCGGCTGCGACCCGCCCCCCTGCGCCATGTCGGGGCGCCCGCCGCCCTTGCCGCCCACCGCCTTGGCCACCTCGCCGACGATCTTGCCGGCGTTGTACCGGGCGGTCAGGTCGGGCGTGACCACGCAGACCAGCGCGATCTTGTCCCCTTCCACGCCCGCCAGCACGATCACGGCCGAGCGCAACTTGTCGCGCAGCTGGTCGGCCACCTCGCGCAGCGCCTTGGGATCGGCGACGTCGGCGCGCGTGGCCAGCACCCGCACGCCCCCCACGTCGCGCGCCTCCGACGCCAGATCGCGGCCGCCGCCCGATGCCAGCCGGCGGCGCAGCTTCTCGAGCTCTTTTTCCAGCGCCCGCTCGTCGGCCTGCAGCTTGGCGATGCGGGACGCGACCTCCAGCTCGCCGGCGCGCAGCAGCTTGCCGGCCTCGGACAGCTCTTTTTCCATGCGGTGCACGTAGGCCAGCGCGCCGGCGCCGGTGGCGGCCTCGATCCGGCGGACCCCCTGGGCCACGCCGCTCTCGGACAGGATCTTGAAGAGAGCGATGTCCCCCGTGCGCGAGACGTGCGTGCCGCCGCAGAACTCCTTCGACTCACCCATGGTGACCACCCGGACGGTGTCGCCGTACTTTTCGCCGAAGAACGCGATGGCGCCCGCCTGCTTGGCCTCGGCGATCGGCAGCACCGCCGTGGCGGCGGCCACGTTGCCGCGAATCCGCGCGTTGACCAGGTCCTCGACCTTCTCGCGCTCGTCCTCGGTCAAGGGGGCGGTGTGCGAAAAATCGAACCGCAGGCGGTCGGGCGCCACCAGCGAGCCCTTCTGGGTGACGTGCGTTCCCAGCACCTGGCGCAGCGCCCAGTGCAAGAGGTGGGTGCCCGAGTGGTTGCGGCGGATGTCGTCGCGGCGGCTGGCGTCGACCTCCAGCGTGACGGTGTCGCCGACCCGCAGCTCGCCGTTCTGCACGTCGACCAGGTGAACCCACAACGCGGAGACCGGCCGCTTGCAGTCGCGCACCACGAGCTGCGCCTTGCCCGAGGTCATGGTCCCCGAATCGCCCATCTGGCCGCCCTGCTCGCCGTAAAACGGCGTCTCGGCCACCACCACCGCCGCGTCCTTCGAGTACGGCCCGACGGCCTCCGTCTCCTGCCCGTCGGCCAGCAGCGCCAGCACGCGGGACTTTCCTTCGGTGCTCTCGTAACCCAGGAACTTCGTCGACCCCACGCGATCGGCGATCTGCTGGAACACGGCCGCCACCGCGACTTCGCCCGAGCCCTGGAACTCGCTGCGCCGCCGCTGCTCGTCCATGGCGCTGGCGAACCCGGTCTCGTCGACGGCCCAGCCGCGCTGCTCGGCGATGACGCGCGTCAGGTCCAGCGGGAAGCCGTACGTGTCGTACAACATGAAAGCGAGCTGGCCGGTCACCGTCGAACCGCTCTGTCTGTCGTCCAGCAGGCGCACCCCGCGTTCCAGCGTCTCGCGGAACCGGACCTCCTCGTCGCGCGTGATCTTGGCGACCAGGCTGGCGCGTTCGGCCAGGTCGGGATAGACCGGCCGCATCTTCTCGACGACGTCGGCCGCCAGCTTGTCCAGGAAGGGCTCTTTGATGCCCAGCAGCCAGCCGTGATAGACGGCGCGCCGCATGATCCGCCGCAGCACGTACTCGCGGCCCGTCTTCTCGGGAAAGACGCCGTCCGCGATCAAGAAGGTGGCCGCGCGCGCGTGGTCGGCCACCGCCCGCAGCGACACGCTGGTCCCGCTGTAGTCGGTCGGAACGAACTGGGTCTTGGACAGCGCCGCCGCGTGATCGATGAGCGGCCGCAACAGATCGGTCTCGTAGTTCGAGCGCACGCCCTGCAGCACGGCGCACAGCCGTTCGAGCCCCATGCCGGTGTCCACCGACGGTTTGGGCAGCGGGCGGCGGTCGCCGGGCGCCACCTGCTCGAACTGCATGAACACCAGGTTCCAGATCTCGACCCAGCGGTCGCAGTCGCAGGCGGGGCCCTGACAGGCGCGGCCGGCGGCCTCCTCGGGGCAGGGGATGTCGGCGCCCTGGAAGTAGTGGATCTCGCTGCAGGGGCCGCAGGGGCCGGTCTCGCCCATGGCCCAGAAGTTGTCCTTGTCGCCGAGCGCGACGACCCGGTCGTCGCCGACGCCGGCCACCTTCTTCCAGAGCGCGCCCGCCTCGGTATCGGAGTAATGGATCGTGTAGACGAGCCGCCGCGGATCGATCCCGAAGGTTCGCGTCAGCAGTTGATAGCCGAAGGCGATGGCGTCCTGCTTGAAGTAGTCGCCGAAGGAAAAGTTGCCCAGCATCTCGAAGAACGTGTGGTGCCGCGCGGTGCGCCCCACGTTCTCGAGATCGTTGTGCTTGCCGCCGGCGCGCACGCACTTTTGCGAGCTGGTGGCGCGCGGGTAGGGCGCCTTCGCCTTGCCGGTGAAGTAGTCCTTGAACTGGTTCATCCCGGCGTTGGTGAACAGCAGCGTCGGGTCGTTGTGCGGCACCAGCGACGCGCTGGCGACCTCCGTGTGACCGTTCTGCTTGAAGAAGTCGAGAAAAGCGCGTCGGGCGTCGGAAGATTGAACCGGGGCGGACATCGGGGCGCGTAGGTTAGTCGGGGAGGGCGTCGTCCTCAACCGGGGAACGCCCGCCGGCCGCGCGTTTCTTTCGGGAGGGAGCCTCCGCCCCGGGTTCGAACGGCGCCGCGTCGGGCGGCTGGGCGTCCTCGCCAGGGGCGGCGATCCAGCCCCGGTTCTCCGGGGTGACACGCCAGAGCGTTCCGGCCGCGCTGCGCCGGCGCGTCTCGCCCGGCGGGGCCGCCGGGGTCAGCCGCTGATGCAGCACGCCGCGCAGCACGGCCGCCAGCCGCGCGCGCGCGGCCGGCCCAGCCGCCGGCCCGATCAAGGCGGCCAGCTTGTCGACCGCGTCGCGCACGTCGGTGGCCATCAGCGTGGCCAGCACTAATCGGCCGGCGCGCGCGGCGTCGACGGTCAGCGCGGCGGCGTCAGGGTCGGCGACGTCGCTGACCGCCAGCACGTCCAGGTCCTGCCGGGCGGCGGCCCGCAGCGCCGCGCTGACGGACGGGATGTCCGTCCCCACCTCGCGCTGGACGACCACGCCGCGGCGGTCCTTCAGCAGGTACTCGACCGGATCCTCGACGGTGACCAGCCGGACCGGGCGCTGGCCCACCAGGTCGTCCAGCAGCGCGGCCACCGTGGTCGTGCGCCCGCTGGCCGCGCCCCCGGCGATCACCACCAGGCCCGGCCCGGGCTCGGTCAGCGCCCGCGCCTCGGCGGGAAGGCCCAGGTTGTCCAGCGGCGGCGGCTCGGCGGGGATCAGGCGCAGCGACAGCCCCAGCCCGGCCCGGTGGTGGAAGACGTGCACCCGCTGCCGGCCGCCGTTGCTGGTCGCGGTGGCCAGGACCACCTCGCCGGTGCGTTCCAGTTGCTCGCGGCGCCGGTCGTTGAGCAGCGAGTGTCCCAGGCTCTGCAGGAACTCGCGGGACAGCGGCGGCACGTCGCTCAGCGTCCGCAGCTCGCCGGCGATGCGCAGGATGGGCGCCAGCCCAGGTTTGAGGTGGACGTCGGAGGCGCCCAGGCGGCGGGCGGCCACCAGCGCTCGATCGAAAAAGGACTCCATGCCGGCAGTTCAGACTAACAGGCGCCCGGTCGGGAAAACGCCACTTTCATGACTTGAGGCGGTGCGTGATCTGGAAGAGCCGCCGGGTTCCGGGTAATTTGGCTGCGTGGTGAGCCAACCCGCCGCTGGGCAGGAGGTGCTGGTCGTCGACGCCGACGAGCAAGTGGTCAAGGGGCTCGACCGGCTGCTGACCAAAGTCGGCCTGATCGTCACGGCCACCCACGACCCCATCCGGGCCCGCGACCAGCTCTTGAACAAGTTCTTCGCGGTCGCGCTCTTCGACGCGGACACGCCCACGCCGGGGGCCGGCATCGAGCTGCTGCAGTTCGCCCGCGACAAGTCGCCGCTGACCTCGGTCGTGATCATGAGCGGGCGCAAGTCCTACGACGTGGCCATCAAGTCCTTTCGGGCGGGAGCCGCGGACGTGGTCCTGAAAGAGCCGGACGTGGTCCCCTACCTGCGCGAGCGGGTCGTCGAAGCCGCCACCGACATCAAGGCCACCGCCGACCGAAACGTCCTCATGGAAGAGATCGCCGACACGCACGAAGACTTCTTGCGCCGCCTGCGCGAGGTCACCCGCGAGCTGGTCGACGTCGAGGATCGCCTGGCGGGCCGCACGCCCGAGGACCTCTCCGGCGCCGCCGCCGACATCAGCGTGGTGGTGGTCGACGACGACTCGGCGGCGCTGCTGAAGCTGGAGGCCGCGCTGACGCCGGCCGAGGGGTGGCAGTTCCGCCCGGCGCTCACCGGCGGCGAGGCGCTGGACGTCGTGACCCAGACCCGCCCGCAGATCGTGCTGGTCAAGGAGGACCTGCCCGACCTGCCGGGCAGCATGGTGGTCCACACCGTCAAGGCCGGCGCGCCGGACGCGGTGACGCTGCTCTACAGCCCGCCCGGCAAGAGCGGGCGCGCCGGCGAAGTGAAGCTGGTCGACGCCACCCGCGTGATGAACCTGATCGGCAGCTACACGGATCCCGGGCAGCTGGTCGGGCCGCTCCGCGAGATCCGCGACGCCCTCAAGCAAAAGGCCCACGAACGGCGCTACCTTCAGGCCTTCCGGCAGCGGCACCTGGAGTTCCTGCAGCGCTACAACGCGCTCAAGCAGCGGCTCAAAGAAGAGCTGGATCGCGGCAAGAAGCCGCGCTGACTCATTCGGCCAGCCGGTTGATCCCGGGCAGATTGCGGTAGAGCTGCCGCCCGTCCAGCCCGTACCCGACGACGAAACCGTCCGGCGCGGGAAAGCCCACGAAGTCCAGCGCCACGGCGTTCCCGGCCGGCGCCGGCTTCGCCAGCAGGGCGCAGACGTGCAGGCTGGCCGGACCGCGGGCGCGCAGGAGGTCCAAGAGGTACCGAAGGGTGAGCCCGGTGTCGACGATGTCCTCCACCAGAAGAACGTGCCGGCCGGCGATGGGCGCCCCCAGGTCGCTGGTGATCTCGACGACGCCCGAGGAGACGGTGGCGTCGCCGTAGCTGCGTACGCCCAGGAAATCCACGGTCAGCTCGCGGGGGATGGCCCGGACCAGGTCGGCGGTGAAGATGAAGGCGCCCCGCAGCACCCCCACGACGGTCAGGGGTCCACCGGGCAGGCGGGCGTCAATCTCGGCGCCCAGCTCGGCCACCCGGCGGGCGATGGCGGCGGGGGGAATGACCTCGTGCAGGGGCACCTGCCCACCCTGCCCGACTCGCGCCGGCCTGTAAACGTTTCACCGGCGCAAACCGATGTGGAACTGGCCGGTGCCGCCGTTGTCCCTAAGACTGAATGAGGGTCTCCCGATGAAGAAGAGCGTCTGGGTCGTCTGTCTCGCGCTGGCCGCCGGCTGCGCCGGCAAGTCGAACAATCAGGTGACGGTCGTGCCCCCCGGCACCCCCGTCGAGCAGATCGAGATGGACCCCATCAAGATCTCCGCCGTGAAGGGGCCGGACGGCACCCACCTCGAGACCTACGACGTCGCCGAGCTGTTCGAGGTCGCCGGTAAGGCGCTGTCGGACAAGCGGTTCTCCGACTCGGCCCGCGGCTACGACCGGCTGCTGAAAGAGTTCCCCAACACGCGCTACACGAAGGCCGCGCTTTACAACGGCGGACTGGCCTACGAAGGGTTGAAGGACTGGCCGTCGGCGGTGGCGCGGTTCCAGCGGCTGGCCACGGAATTCGCCGACAGCTCCGACGCCAAGGACGCCCAGTTCCAGCTGGGCGCTTGCTACGCCGAGGAGGGGAACTGGCCGGCGTCGGCCACCGTGTTCGCGGAGATCCTCGAACGGAAAGACCTCACGGCCGACGACAAGATCGAGGCCATGGCCCGGCGGGGGTTCGCCCAGTTCCAGTTGAAGGACCTGGACACGGCCGAGCGCACCTTCCAGTCGGCGCTCTGGTACGTCAACAGCATCGCCACCGAGGAGCGGCTGGAGACCGACTTTTACGTGGGGCTGGCGCGCTACCACCTGGGGCAAATCACGCACGAGCGGTTCCGGGCCATTCCGCTGCGCCTGCCCGAAAAGCAGATGGCGATCGACATGGAGGACAAGGCCCGCCTGCTGCTGGCCGCCCAGCGGCAGTACATCGAGACCATCAAGCTGGGAAACCCGCAGTGGGCGTCGGCCTCCGGGTACCAGATCGGGGCGCTCTACGAGGAGTTCTACGACGCCTTCATCCACGCGCCGATCCCCGACGACCTGAAGGGGGAGGGCAACGAGGAGAAGCGCGAGGTCTATTACGAGGAGCTGCGCAAGCGGATCCGGATCCTGCTGGAAAAGTC
The DNA here is from genome assembly GCA_025934105.1 of Myxococcota bacterium. GTDB lineage: Bacteria > Myxococcota_A > Polyangia > Fen-1088 > Fen-1088 > JADGRB01. Next base: position 14,920 of record JAICYS010000130.1, read on the forward strand.
GCTGCGCACGCACGAGCAGAACCTGGCCATGCTCGAACGACTGGGCGTCCAGAACGAGTGGCGCGACAAGTCCAAGCTGGCGTTCGCCAAGCTGCAGAAGATGCTGGACCCCAGCTTCAAGTTCGAGTTCGCCGACCCCTCGGCGGTCGAGACGCCCCCCGCGGCCACGCCGCCGCCCCCGCCCACGCCGACGCCGCCCACCGGCAACCGAACCAACCAGCCGCCGACCGTCCGCGATCCCAACGACCATGCTCCCCAGGTTCCCGAGCGGCAGATTCTTTAGGACGGATCCTGTAGACTCTGCGCGGGCTTGACGCGCCGTTGCCGGCGCCGCCCCTGGCAAGAACCCGGCCAGCCGCCGGAAAGTCGCTTGACACTGACCGGTCCGCGGTCTATACGTTCGCGCTCTGCGCGGCGGCCAGGGGATACCTATGCCGAACCGTTCAGAAAGTCAAACTAGTCAGAATCACAAGACAATGGACACGGACCGGCGGCGACAGATGAGGCGACAGATGACGAGCTCCTGCGGGGCGACCCGGGGGGCGTCGGTGCATCGCGTGGGCTATCGCTGGCGTAGCTCAATGGTAGAGCAGCAGATTTGTAATCAGCAGGTTGCGGGTTCGAGTCCCATCGCCAGCTCCATTGGAATTGACCAAGATTCCGGACGGGGTCCCGAGCGGTCAAAGGGAACAGACTGTAAA